>JAIYDS010000222.1 GCA_027487385.1 Acetobacteraceae bacterium
CAGCTCCGGCGTCACGCCCAGCAGGCGGCGCGTGTTGGGGTTGGTGCTGGTGCGGCGCATCTCCTCGGCATTGGCGCGGGTGATGCCCTGCTCCTCCGCCTCGATGATGGCCGTGGTGTACCAGCGCAGCAGTTCGAACCAGTCATCATCGCCGCGGCGGACATAGGCGCCGTAAGGCTCCTTGCTGAAGCGCTCGGGCAGGACGGTCCATTCGCGCGGATTCTGCATGGTGGAGCGCACGGCAGCGAGCTGCGAGGCATCGGAGCCGAAGCTGTCGCAACGGCCGGCCTGGAGCGCGGCGGCCGCCTGGTCCGTGCGCTCGAAGACCACGGGGCGGAAGGGCACGTTGACGCTGCGGAAGTAGTCCGCCGTCACCTGCTCGTTCGTCGTGCCCTGGATCAGGCAGATGGTCGCGCCATTCATCTCGCGCACCTGACGCACGCCGAGGCTGTTGCGCACCAGGAAGCCGTGACCGTCGAAGAAATAGGTGACGACATGCCGCAGGCCGAGGGTGGTGTCGCGCAGCATGGTCTGGGTGGAGGTGCGGAACAGGACATCCACCTCGCCCGAGCCCAGCGCGGTGAAGCGGGTCGAGGAGGAGAGCGGCGTGAAGCGTACCTTGCTCGCGTCATTGAAGATGGCCACGGCCAGGCCGCGGCAGAGATCCACATCCAGCCCCTGCCAGACGCCCCGGCTGTCCGGCAGCGCGAAGCCCGCAACACCGGTATTGATGCCGCAGACCAGCGTGCCGCGCGCGCGGATCTGATCCAGGGTCGGGCCGGCCTGCGCCGCCGTTCCGAAAAGAGCCACACATGCAGCCGCCAGCGCGGCTCGGATGGACCGATCCCACTTCATGCTTTGCCTACCTCAACCTTGCTTTTCTGAGCAGGATGGTCGGGCGGGAAGGCCCGGCGAGTCAACGCGGGAGATGTGGGCATGACGGTAATGTAATCGCCGGCAAATCAGAGAAAATGCGCCGGCACCACCCGCTTCTCGCGCGCCTGGCGGCTGAGTTCCTCGCGGTACTCCGGATGGGCGAGGCCGATGATCGCCCGGGCGCGCTCCGGCACGGAAAGCCCCTTCAGGTTCACCATCCCGTATTCCGTGACGACGAACATCTGGTCCGAGCGCGGCGTGGTCACCACGTTGCCGGGCGTGAGGTCCAGCACGATGCGGCTGCGCCGCTGGCCGTGCCGCTCATAGGTGGAAGCCAGGCAGATGAAGGATTTCCCACCCTTCGAGGCATAGGCCCCGCGCACGAATTGCAGCTGCCCGCCCGTGCCGCTGATATGCCGGTGCCCATCGGATTCCGAAGCCGCCTGCCCCTGGAGATCCAGCTGCGTGGTGTTGTTGATGGCCACCACGCGGTCATTGCGGGCGATGATGTCGGGCATGTTGGTGTCATCCACCGGACGGCACATGAAGTCGTCATTGCCGCGCAGCGTGTCGTAGCTGGCGCGGCTGCCCAGGCAGAAGCTGTAGGTGACGAGGCCCTGGTCCAGCGCCTTGCGCCCGCCGCTGACGCGCCCCGCGCGATACAGCTCGACCAGCCCGTCATTCAGCATCTCGGTGTGGACGCCGAGATCCTTCACATTCGATTCCAGCAGCAGCGTCGTCACCGCATTGGGCATGCCACCAATGCCCACCTGCAGGCAGGCGCCATCCTCGATCTCGGTGGCGATGAGGCGCGCGACGGCGCGGTCCACCTCGGTCGCCTGGGCATTGGGCAGCTCGGGCATCAGCGTGTCGTCGCCCTGGATGAGATAGTCCACCTGGTCGCGATGCACGCGCACATGCGTGCCCACCACGGGCGGCATGTCGGGCGTGATCTCCAGGATCAGCGTCGTCGCGCGCTCCACCACCGCCGGGTGCCAGATGCTGACAGGGCCGAGGTTGAAATACCCCTCCGCATCCATGGGCGAGGCCTTGAGGATGGCGATGTCCAGGCGCTCGATGAAGCGGCGGTAGTAGTCGGGGATTTCGCCGAGATGGCAGGGGATGTAGTGGCAGAGGCCGGCATCATGCTTCTTCCGGTCATAGCCGGAGAAATGCCAGTTGTAGAAGGCGAAGTGCCTGCGCTCGGGGTCGGATTCCAGCGTCGCGCGCGGCCGCATGCTGAGGCAGTTGCGGATGCTGACATCGCGCAGTTCCTCCTTGCGCGAAGCCAGCGCGCGGTCGAAGGCGTCGGGCTGGTTGAACGTGGCGCCATAGTCGAGCCAGTCGCCGGGTTTCACCAGGGCCGCGGCGGCCTCGGGCGTGATCTCGCGGGCCGCGCGGCCGCCGCTGCGGTTGATCATCATGTCTTCCTTCACGATTTCACGGCGCGCAAACTCATGCCGAGCGGCAGCCAGGCGCGGCCAGGCCAGGTCCAGAGACCATCCGGCCCGCGCACCAGCGAACGGAACATGCGCCAGGGGCAACCAGGGTGCTCCTTCAGCCACTCCAGGCGCAGACCGGCTCCCCGAACGGCTTCGAGAATGGCGGAGAGGCTGTGCAGCCACTGGATCGTATGGCTGTTGCGCAACGGGGCTTCCGGATTGGCGTAGTCGCGCAACTCCTGGATTTCCAGCGGCCCGGCGCCGAAATACGGCACGTCCCAGCCCGGCCGCCCCTGCGCATCAGCCGGCGCCGCGTCGTCGAAGATCAACGCCAGGGGATGCGCCTCGGCAAAGAAGAAGACGCCACCGGGGCGCAGCAATTCCGCGATCACCCGCGCCCAGCCTTCGATGTCCGGCAACCAGCAAATCGTCCCCCAGCTGCTGAAGACGAGGTCATGCCCGCCACCGAGCACAGTGGGTGCATCATAGACATCCGCCTGCACGAAGCTGGCATTCGTGAGGCCCAGTTCGCCCGCGAATTCACGCGCGGCGGCGATGGCCGGCGCGCTGAAATCGAGGCCCATCACCGCGGCCGCCCCGCGCTGGGCGAGGCACAGCGTGTCATCACCCATGTGGCACTGCAGATGAGCCACGCGCAGCCCGGTCACATCGCCGAGCCCCGCTTCGGCGATGGCGTCCAGCCGGCCGGCTCCATCGCGCAGATGCGCGCGGTCATACATCGCCGTGCCCAGATGCAGCGGCACACGCTCATCCCAATTCGCCCGGTTCAGGCTGCGCCAATCCTCTCTCACGCGGTCTTCTGCTCGGCCAGGCCAAGCTCCGCGATCATCGCCTCGCGCATCAGGTATTTCTGCACCTTGCCGGTGACCGTCATCGGGAATTCCTCCACGAAGCGGATGTGGCGCGGAATCTTGTAATGCGCGATCTGCCCCTGGCAGAATTCGCGGATCTCCTCGGGCGTGGCACTCTCGCCGGGCTTGAGGCGGATCCAGGCGCAGATCTCCTC
>JAIYDS010000295.1 GCA_027487385.1 Acetobacteraceae bacterium
ATTGGCGGACCCGAGAAGATTCGAACTTCCGGCCTCTGCCTTCGGAGCAAAATATGATATTTTTCAATAGGTTAGAAGGTTAGTGACGACCACTTCGACCTTGCATCTTCGCGGACCTGGAGCGAGACGCGGTCGCCATGGACGGAGAGTTCGGGGGAGATCGCAGAGGTAGGCGACGCATCGGTTTGCGGGAGGTCCGCGCCCTTGGCCTGGGGGAGACCCTATGGGATGGGTCGGTGATGGGGTTCGGCATCCGACGGCAGACCGGCGATGCTGTGACCTATATCCTTCAATACCGGCACGACGGCCGCAGGCGCATGGTGACCATCGGCCGCCATGGGAGCCCCTGGACACCTGATACAGCGCGCGATGAGGCCCTCCGACTACTTGGTGAGGTGGTGCGCGGGGGTGACCCTGCCGCTGACAAGAAAGCTCGACGGACCGCCCTAGAGAACACCATCTCAGACCTCTGCGACCGCTATGTGGAGGAGGTCGAGGCGGGGCGGCTGCTGACGCGGCGACGCGTCCCCAAGAAGGCTACCACCCTGGCGACCGACCGCAGCCGGATCGAGTGCCACATCAAGCCCCTCCTCGGCCGCATCCCCGTCGTCTCCCTGACACGCCACGACGTGGAGCGCGCGATGCACCAGATCGCCGAGGGTAAGACGCACAAGCGCATCAAGCTCGCCCGCCGACACGCCCTCTCCAACGTGCGTGGCGGGGTCGGCACCGCGTCGCGCACCATCGGGCTCCTCGGGGCAATCATCACCTATGCCGTCCGCCTCGGCCTGCGGCCCGATAACCCCGTGCATCAGGTCGTCCGCCATGCCGACAACCGAAAGGAGCGACGCCTCTCAACGGAGGAATATGCCCGCCTGGGCGAGGCCCTGGTCGCGGCCGAGGATGATGGTGCCTGGGGGCATGCCCTCGCCGCAATCCGGTTCCTCGCGCTCACCGGCTGGCGCCGGGGCGAGGTGCTGGGGCTCAGGTGGTCAGAAGTCGATCTGGTGCGGCGGACAGCGCGGCTGACCGACACCAAGACGGGGCCGAGCATGAGGCCACTGGCCGAGCCCGCCTGCGTGATCCTGCGCGCCATGCCGCGCGGAGAGTTCGTGTTCCAAGCGAAGTTTGGCGACGCGGCGATGGCCGACATCGTGCGGCCATGGGCGAAGGTGGTGAAAATCGCTGGGTTCACGGATGTGACCCCGCATACGCTCCGCCATTCCCTCGCGTCGGTCGCCGCAGACCTGAACTTCGGCGACGCCGCGATTGGCGCCCTGCTGGGTCACAAGGGCCACGGCATCACCAGGAGATACATCCACAGCGCCGACGCTGTGCTGCTGTCTGCGGCCGACACGGTGGCGCGAGAGATCGCCGCGATGATGTGTGTGGCCATGCAGCGTGACCATCCTGACCACCCCGACCACCCTGACCAAAACACAGTTCTCAATGGTCGGGATGGTCAGGGTGGTCACCTTGGTCATGGAGACCAAGCTGCGAGACCTGGTGGCGCGGATCACGTTCAGCAGGCCGCGCGGCACCAGGAGGCGTGACCACATTGACCATCCCGACCACCCTGACCGGTCGGGTGGGGTCAGGGTGGTCGGGATGGTCAGCATGGTCAGCCCCAGGCGTCCTCGATCTTGTAGGCGATCTCGCCGTCCGCGCAGCCCACGTGGAGGGTCACCACTTCGTCCTCCGTAATCTCGTCGAGCACCCGCACGTCGTCATAGTCGCGGGTGAGCCGCAGGAAGTCGGAGTGCTGATCCTGGGTCAGGCAGAGCACCACGACGTGGGGGTGCGAAGTAGGGGGCTTGATCGTCGTCTCCATGGCGGGGTCCTCCTGGCCGGGCTCGATGATCCCGGCTGTCGTTGTGGAGGTATTTAATCGAGTTGAACTGGTCGCATGCGACCGCCCAGGAACTCGTCATCGGCTGGTCGCATGCGACCGCCATTGGTCAGGCCGCGACGCCGCCCCGTCCACCCGGCAAGTGTCTGTAAAGGGTGCTGAGGCCACAGCCGACCTGCTGCGCCACCTCGACCGCGCTCATCTCGCCGCCCGCCAGCATGGCTTTCGCCGCGCGCAGCTTGGCCTCGGTCAACACCGGAGGACGGCCACCCTTTCTCCCTCTAGCTGCCGCAGCGGCCAGCCCGGCGCGGGTCCTCTCGACGATGATCTCCCTCTCCATCTCCGCGAGGGAGCCCAAGACGTGGAACAGGAACCGCCCGCTCGGGCTCGAGGTGTCGATCCCCTCCGTCAAGCTCCGCAGACCAACCTCGCGTTCCCTCAGCATCTCGGCGATCTGGATCAGGTGCTTGAGGGACCGGGCCATTCTGTCGAGACGCCAGCACGCGACGACATCTCCCGGCCGCACCGTCTCCATCAGCTTGGCAAGTTCGGCGCGGTCCGCACGCGCCCCGCTCGCCGTCTCGACGAAGATGCGCTCGCACCCCGCTTGCCGCAGCGCGTCCATCTGCAAGGCGTGGGTCTGCGACGAGTCCGACACCCGTGCGTAGCCGATCAGCATGCTGCTCTCCCCGATACCCGTGGGGGAGACCCAGTTAGGAGAGATCGGTTTCGGAACAAGTTTTCGAGAAAACAAATCAACTTCGAGAACACGTTTTCGACCACCACACGCCAACTGCTCGAAACCGACCGATTACGAGATCAGCATCGCCGCCCTCAAGGTCGCGATGATATGCGAACCCGCCACGGCAGCCTCGCGCGCATCAAATGCCCCAAGCAGCACGAGCTTCCTGCCGCAGTGCTCGATACGGGTGGCTACCATTTGTTGCGCGCCGCTGCCCTCGTGAGCGACATAAGCAGTGACCAGAGCTTGGAAGTGCTCAAGCCGGTTGAGCCTCGACGACATCCACTCGATCCGCGCGCCGCGCTTCCTCCACTCCTCGGTGACCCCATGCCTAAGGAGTGCATCCACCCGAGCCACGTCCTCCTGCGCGAGGCTTCCTACCCACGGCTCTTCGGCATCGTTCGTCGAATCGACCACAGCGATGGAACCGAGTTGGGCACCATTTCCGCCATCGCGCGCGAACATTGAAAATGTGGCGCCGACGTATGGCGGATCATCAATATCATCAGTCTGCCACCAGTATGGACCTGTAAGGTTTAGTCTCACGATCCCTAAGACCTGGAAGAGCCCCACACGCTCATCCAGCAGGCTGTAGTTCTTCCGCCCGTCAGGCGTCATCGGATCGTGGAGGGGTTCAGGGGAGGGTAGCGACGCCATGACCTTGGTCTCCTTCGTGAATCAGGGACACCATCACTTCAGCGTCCGGCTTAATCTCGCGCTGCCCCGCTTCCTGTTCCAACGTGCCACGGCGAAAGCGAACATCGTGGGCAAGCCCCTCGGCATCTGGGTCATCCGACATTCTAGCTGCGCGCCTTCGGCAGGTTCATGTCATTGGTCATATGCAGCCTCCGCAATCTCCCGCCCGCTCATGCAAGCGCGATGCGAGGTCCCACTTCACGTCCTCTCGCAACGAGCGACGCAGACGGCGACGCAGACGGCGAAAAGCCCGCCCTGTTTGCGACGGCACATCCAATGCAGCGCTCCGCATGAACCCTGGGGGATGCGAGATGGCGATGGTCATGCAGATGCAGATGCGGCTGCTGCAAGTATTGGAACATCAACCGTTCACTGAGGCTGACCGCGACGCACTTCGCCGCGCCGTGGCGCATCCGGAACTCGCCCTGAGCGGCATCGACCGACTTCACCTCCTGGCTGGCCGATATCGGCGGGCCGGGCGAACAGATGCCGCGCTGCTCTGCTTCTATCTGGCTCGATTGCTCCGCCCCTCTCACCCGAACGACATCGCGGAACTCTCGGCCTACCGGGCAGAGCGGCGCGTCCTTCTCCCCCATGTTCGCGCGGGTGAGCCAGTCGGGCTGATCCTCGACATCTTCGCATCGGTTACCGCAACGCATCGTCTGCGCGTGCTCCAGGTCGCCCGAGCGCGGATAGCCAGGGTTCACGTTGTAAACGCCCTCGGGGTCGTCGCCCTCTTTCACTCCGCCGGGAAAGCTGATCCAGGTCTCCAGGTCCGCTGTGGCTTAAGTGAGCAAACTGTAGTTCTGTTCACAAACGCCCAGAGCGCCGATTCCATGGACCAACTCGCCGCCTATTGGCGCGGCGCAGCCTCAATCGTCCGGAGCCGCGAGGGTCTTTACACCTTCCTCGATTTGACAGCGCTGAATCGCGAAGACCACACATGGCTCAAACAAGATGTCGAGCAGCTTGGTCACCGTGTTGTCCATGCACCATGGCGTCCGATGCCACGCTCCGAATGGTGGGCATCTCGCCGCTCTCGTGGGTGAAGTTGGTCTGATCAGGCGATCCCCAACAACGGCAGAAGCACCCGTCCGATCTCCACCATCTCCGCGTCGGTGGCACGGCCTATCCGTGCCCCGAGGGCAGCGCGCGGGACAGCCGCGAGCCTATCCAACGCGGCCCATGCTCGGCTTTGCAGAGCCAGTTGCGTCGAGGTGCCTACAGCGAAGGTGGCGGGAGTCTTTAGGACGAGGGAGCAGGCAAAAGCCGATCAGGTAAGTTCGAGCGCGAACTCGTCGGCAAGGTTGTCGAACTCCCGCTGGGCACGGCGCATCGCACCACTGGTGCGCGCGGCGAGGCAGGTCAGAGCATCCCGAGGGTGCAACTCCGCGATGTGGAAGCCCATCGTCTCAAGTTCCCGTCCAATCTTGCGGCGGGTGTCGGCGTCAGGGACGCGGTTCCGAGCATCGCGGACCTCGCGGACACACCAGAGGCCAGTGGTAATGCGCTCGACTTCCACCAGGAAAAACGGTGCCTCGCAAAGCAGGAATGCGGATCGGTCGAGCAACCGCAGCCAATAGCTCGATCCACCATGCAGTCCGGTGGTCATGCACATGTGGTGACGCGTCGAAATCGCGCGCAGTTCCGCGACGCTCGTCACCTGTCGCCAAGGATATGCCAGCGCCACCGGGCAAGGTGGGGCGGACAGTTCCGACACCATCTCGACGAGGCGACGCTCAACCGAACGGAGGCTGGCCGAGGCCGGGAACGACCGGAGCATGGCGTCGGGATCGCAACCATGCGCCCGAAGCAAGGCGACAACGGCTGCGACAGAGGCGGTCAGCGACGGGTCTGCCAGGACAGAAATCGGAAGACCATGAAGCGCTCCATCTCCCATTTCGCTGACCTTCTCGATGTGGCCGAGCAACCGGTCCCCGATCTCGCCTCGGCTGCCGAAAAGCAGGTTGCTGAACGGCCCCGCAGCGATGCGGCCAACCCGCTGGTAAAATCGGACGCCGCGCGCGGTATCACCCGCCCGGTCCAGCGTTCGGTAGAGCCGGGCCGGGGCGCCGGGGATCGCGACCGCCAGCAGATCGCGCGGATCGTCGTCCTTGAGCCGGGCTGCCACCTCTGCATCATCCGCTGTAGTCGAGTGGAGGAATGCCGCCACGGCGTGCAGCGCGCGCTTCGGTGCGCAGAAAAGTCGCACAGCGAGCGGAGGATGGCGGTTGATCAGGGCCGCGATGCGTTGGGCGTGAGGTCCGAACGCGTGAAGGACGGGAGAACTGTCAGAGGGCATCCCGCCCTAGATTGAGTCGGCTATCGCCTTATCCAACCGACGTTCTGTCATTTTTCTTGCGAAACTTCGGTTGTGGGGAAGAAAACCAAGCTCCTTCGAACCCTTGTGCGTCGCCGTTTACAGGCGACCTCACGGTCCACTACCCTAAACTCATGATTACGCCATGGTTTGAAGGAATATCGTGCCAGGAAACCAAACGACTGAGGGCTTGCTGGTAGCGATGGCGGAATCGAGGAAGGGCCGCGTTCCCGCTGCGGAGGCATGTCCGCCCCTGCCACAGGATTGGTTTTCTGCGGGGATTGATCCATCTGCCATGCAGGCGGCCGGGCTAAAGCTCCAGGGTGGCGGCGCGCACCAATCAAAGACCATGATGCTGGGCGAGGTATCCACCATCTTCGCGTCCGGCCATGGCGATGACCCGGCTACGGCTGTCCTGGCGGACAACCTCCTCGCCAAACCATCCATGCGTGCCCGCGAGGCAGCCCTTTACCGGCTTCGGCAGCTTTATGGGGTCGGGCAGACTGATCCGATCTGTTTGGCGCTGCGGCGCCTCTGGCCCCGTGATGCTGACGCCCGCGCCACGTTGGCGCTGTCCTGCGCGCTCGCACGGGACCCCTCGTTCAGGGACGGCGCAGCACCCGTCCTCGATGCCCTACTCGGCGACCAGGTCCGCTGGCCAGTCATCGCTGCGGCATTCGAGGCGCGGAACCCAGGCCGGATCGGCGAACGGATGGCCAAGTCCCTTGCCCAAAACGCGGCCTCGTCCTGGACCCAGGCGGGTCTCCTCAAGGGTGCCTTGAGGAAGGAGCGCGTGCGCCCGAAGGCCACCCCCGTCGCTGCCGCTTACGCGGCCCTTATCGCATCCCTCTGCGGCTTCGGCGGGGTGCGGTTGCTGTCATGCCGGTGGCTCGACCTGCTCGACCGCCCCATAGAGGAACGCCTCGGCCTACTCCGGCAGGCGGAAGGGCTTGGCTTGGCCCGTATCCGGAGCGCGGGCGACGTGCTGGAAATCGAGATCAGGCGCCCAATGGCCGACACCCTAGGAGTGCCCGCCCTTGTCCACGGTTGAAGACCTACTCGGCGCCTTTCGCGAACGGCTGCGGGTCCCCTGGCGGGAGGATGAGGCTCCGGATGGCCGGGTTTGGATGCTTTGGTATGCCAAGGAGCATGAGCGGCGCATACGCGGTCGCCTCGGGGAGTTCCGTCTTGCCGCCGCCCACGCCGGGAAGGGCTGGCATGAACTCGACCTAGCGCCTGCTTTCGGCGAGTGGGTAGCCCAGCAACGATGGTTCGAGCGTGCGGCGAAACTCCCCGGCACGCTCTCCACAGTCATCGGGCAGTTCGAAACTGCAAACGCGCAACGCGTGCGTGATGCCCTCGATGCCACTGGCCCGAACGATATCCTGGCGCTGACTGGGGTGGCCTCCTTGTTTGGACTGACGCGGGCGCAGGACCTCATCGCGAAGGTCGCCAACGCGATCCCAGGCCGTTTGCTCGTGACGTTTCCTGGCGTCCATCGTGACGGCATCTACCGAATGCTCGATGCCCGCGACGGATACAACTATCTCGCGGTTCCAATCCCCTCGGAGAACGTGGTCTGACAATGCTGAACCGCGAAGCGCTCGCGCGCGATCCCTCGACCTTCCCCCTGGCAGATGGAGGTGTGGCGAAGGTTTCGTTCCCGCCCGAGGCGGACGACATGCCCGTGCTCCAGGAGCAGTTGGGGATGTTCGTGTGTGAAGGCGCCTATGCCGACGCGCTGCGGAACATCATTGAAGCCTATGTCTCCGTCGCGGGGGGGAAGACGGACACGCCAGCCGCGTGGATCAGCGGCTTCTACGGCTCTGGCAAAAGCCTGTTGGCCGCGATGCTCGCTGCCCTTTGGACCGATATACGCTTCAAGGACGGTGCGACGGCCCAGGGCCTTGTCCACAATGTGCCGACTGACCTCAGGGCTGCGCTCACCGAACTACGCAGTGTCGCCAAGCGCCTGCGCGCAGACCTCGTGGTGGGTGGCACCTCGTTGGGGCGCGGCACCGACCACCCAGTGAAGGCCGTCCTTGGTGTGATCATGCGCGCGGTGGGCCTACCCGCGACATCCGATCTTCGCCCCATGCTCTTTGCCCTGTGGCTCGCTGAGAAAGGCGTGCTGGACCAGGTCAGGACGAGCCTCGGCGAACATTTCGCTGGGGCGCTCGAAGCCTTCCTGCTGGACGACCAGATCGCCAAGGCGGCGCACGCCGCCGATCCTTCCATCGCGCCCGATGCCGACACGCTCATGGAGCGGCTGAACAGCATGTTCGCCAACGAGCCAGAGCCGACGCCGGACCTTCTGGTAACGAAGGGGAGGCAAGCGCTCACGCTTGGCGGGCGGGACATCCCGTTGACACTCATCGTCCTCGACGAGGTGCAGCAGTTCATCCGGGAGGACCCGGACCGGACCAAGGTCATCCAGGACATTGCTGAAGGGCTGGCCTCGAAGTTCAAAGGGCGCGTCCTTCTGGTCTGCACCGGGCAGGCCGCTCTTGGGGACATCCCCTATCTTGAGAAGCTGCTCGGACGCTTCCCAATGCTGTTCCCGCTCGGCTCCGCCGACATCAACAGCGTTGTTCGGAAGACGGTGCTTCGGAAGAAGGATACCGCCCGTCCTCAGGTCCAAGCGATGCTCGACGCGCGCTCGGGCGAAATCGACAAGCACCTGCAAGGCTCAACCCTCAAGCGCACGGAAGGCGACCGCCAGGAGGCGGTGGCCGATTGGCCCTTGCTCTCCACGCGGCGCAAGCTGTGGGAGAAGGTGATGCAGGAGTTGGATCGCTCGGGCCTCGGCTCCACGCTGCGCTCCCAGTTAAGCCTTACCCTTGATGCCGTGCGCCGCTACGGCGACCGCGAACTCGGCGTCGCTGTCCCCGCCGACTTCCTGCTGGACAACTTCGGCGCCAAGGCACTGTCCCGACAACTGATTGGCCGCGAGTTTTTCGACAAGGTGGAGACGCTGCGGGCCGAGGGCGGCGATGGCCCGCTCAAGGCGCGCGTGCTGCTCGTGGTCTACATGCTCGCGCGGATCGCGGGCGATGATTCCCACGGCGTGCGCGCGACGCCGGAGACCATCGCGGACCTGCTGATCGAGGACCTGGGTGACGCAGCGACGATGCGCACCAAAATCCCCGGCCTCCTCAAGACCCTCCACGACGAGGGCCATCTGATCGACACGGGCGGGGAGTGGCGGCTCCAGAGCAAGGAAAGCGCGGACTGGCAGGCGGCCTACAACAAGGCCCAGGCCGAAGAGGCCGCCGACGTGAACGGCATCGCACGGCATCGTGCCGGGCTGCTCGAAGCGGCCCTGGACGCGGCCCTTGCCACTGCTGGCGGGGTCAACCACGGCGTATCCAAGACGCCACGGAAGATTGAGCGGGTGCAGGCAGATGCCAAGCCCTCCGGCGGCGGGCTGGTGCTGCGGCTCTGGAACGCGTGGGAGCACGGCGCCACCGTGCTAAACGAGATCAAGGCGGCGGACGTGGCGAAGGACGCCACGCTGCACCTCATGGTCCCGGCGCACCGCAACCCGGAACTGTCGGACGCTATCGTCACCATCCGCGCCGTGCCGCACGTCATGCAGCGCATGGGGGTGCCATCCACGGATGGCGGCAAGGAGGCCAAGGCCGCCATGGATGCGCGGCTGGAGCGCGCGCGCCGGACGGCGAGCGAAATCCTCAACGAGGCGGTCGCGGACGCGAAGTTGCTGATCGCGGGGGGCGCCGAGATCGGCGCGGGTCAAACCCGGGCGGAGGCCGTGAAGGAGGCGGGGCAACGCGTCCTGGATCGTCTCTACCCGGATCACGGCCTGGCCGACCAACTTGGCTGGGACAAGGTGGTGACCAAGGCGAAGGCCCGGAACCCCGACGCGATCAAGGAGGTGGGCCACCTCGGGGAGCCCCAGGATCACCCCGTCTGCAAGGCCATCCTCCGGGCCTGTGGCGGGGGCAAGCGCGGGTCCGATCTGCGCAACGCCTTCGGCGCGGCGCCCTATGGCTGGTCACGCGAGGTGGTGGACGGCGCGCTGCGCGTGCTCGCCCTGCCGGGTCACGTGAAGATTACGGGGCCGGACCACAAGCCCGTCGCCGACCTCGCGGCCCTGAACGACACGCAGCTTGGAACCTGCACATTCGTGGCCGAGAGTCGCCCGCCGACTGTGAAGGAGAGGCTGGCCGTCCAGGCCCTTGGCCTTGCCCTCGGCATCGCGGTCGAGAAGGGTAAGGAGGTCCTGCACGTTAACGCCATCGTCGAAGCGCTTGAGGCGCTGGCGGCGTCGGCGGGCGGCGAGGCCCCCGCACCCGTATCGCCCGCAATCCCCGGCATGAGCGGCTTCAAGACCGCCACTGGCAATGATCTGCTGGCCGCGTTGGCCGAGCGCGAGGCCGAACTCCGGCCGGAAATCCCGAAATGGCAGGCCGCCGCGTCGAAGAAGGAAGCGCGGCTGCGGGAATGGGCGCTGGCCAGGACGCTGATTGGTCTTGGCGCCGCCACGCAGGAGCCGGAGGCCGAGGCGATCCGAACGAACCGGAGCCTGCTGGCCGAACCGAACCCCGTCACGCCCCTGGTCACGGCTGCCGCTGAGGCTTTACGGGTGGGAGCCAACGCCGCCTACGGTGCTTATCGCGCCGCCTGGGAGGCGGGCGAGACGCGCCTCGACGCCGACGACGCCTGGGCAAAGATAACACCCGAGAAAAAGCACGACTTGCGGGTAACGCATCGCCTGCTGGAACAGGCCGCGCCTGACCTCTCCACGCCCGCCAAGATCGCCGAGAGCCTGGGCCAGATCGGCATCAGCCAGTGGCGGGACATGGCGGCGGCGCATCCCGCCCGTGTCGAGGCCGCGCTTCAGGACGCCGCTGTCGAGTTGGAGCCGAAAATACAGATGGTGCGGATGCCCCGCGCCAGCACCATGCGGACCGAGGCGGACCTCGACGTTTGGCTCGCCAAGGTGCGGGAGGAACTGGCCCCGCATCTCGCCAGCGGCCCCGTCCTGCCGGTCTGATCGCCATGCCCTATCTCGACAAAGCTCTTCGGAAGCAACTCGCCACCACGATCCAGCAGGCCCGTGTGGTCGCGGAGGACGGCGCGGCCGACGCGCTGCGCCGCCTCGGTGTCGCCGAGGACAAGGCGCCAGCGCACGTCACGGGGGAGGCGGCCGACCTCCGTGTGAAGTTGCGGGCGCACGCGCGAACCCTGGGCGATGGGTGGGATGCGGAGAAGAAGCGGCTACTCTCGACCGACAAGCTGGTTGAAACGGTCGCCTTCGAGCACTGGCACCGGATGCTGTTCGGTCGCTTCCTGGTGGAGCGCGGCCTGCTGATCCACCCCGACCTCGGGGTGGCGGTGGCCCAGGAGGAACTGGCTGAACTGGCCGCCGAGGAAGGGCTGGCGGACGGTTGGGCACTGGTGGAGAAGATCGCCGCCCCGGCGCTTCCCGCCGTGTTCAAGCCGGAGGACCCGGCCCTGGCGGTGACGCTGGCGCCGGAGTTCGCCAAGCGCCTGCGAGACCTGGCGGCAGCCCTCCCGAGTGAGGTGTTTATCGCCGACGATTCCCTCGGCTGGACCTACCAGTTCTGGCGGGCGGCCGAGAAGGATGCGGTGAACAAGGCTGGCGGTAAGATCGGCGCGGCCGAACTGCCCGCCGTGACGCAGTTGTTCACTGAGCCCTACATGGTGAAGTTCCTGCTGGATAATACGCTCGGCGCGTGGTGGGCGGGAAAGGTGCTGGCCCGTGACCCAGGGCTTGCGCGCGGCGCGGCGGACGAGGCGGCGCTGCGGGCTGCCTGTGCCCTGCCCAACGTGGAGTGGGAGTTCCTGCGCTTCGTGCGGGACGGCAGCAGCACCGGCCCTTGGCGACCGGCGGCGGGCACCTTCGCTGGCTGGCCGCAGCGTGCGGCGGAGATCACCTTCCTGGACCCCTGCTGCGGCAGCGGGCACTTCCTGGTTGAGGCGTTCGCCCTGCTCGCCGCGCTCCGTATTGCCGAAGAGGGTCTTTCGGGCGAGGACGCCGCGCGAGTCGTGCTGCGGGACAACCTGCATGGGTTGGAGATCGACGGGCGTTGTGTGCAAATCGCGGCCTTCAACGTGGCTCTCGCGGCGTGGGTGCTTGCGGGTAGTCCAGTGGCACTGCCGCAGCCTCACATTGCCTGGGTCGGGGCGCAACCACCCTCCCGAGCGGAGATGGCGGCGCTGGCCACGGGCGACACAAACATTCAGAGAGCCCTAGAGGCGCTGCACGATCAGTTTGCGGATGCTCCACTACTGGGGAGCTTACTAGAAGTTGGCGCGCGCGACTTGCTGGACGCGGACTTGCGAGAGCGAGGGGAGGCAGCACTCGCCATGCTGCAAGCGGCCGAACCAGAGAGAGCCGAAGGTGCGGTCATAGCAAGTGGCTTGTTCGAAGCCGCTGCCATGCTTGCGAAAAAGTATGTTCTCCAGGTTACCAACGTGCCGTTCCGCGCCTCCGGAACAGTCGAGGACGCGCTGCGTGACTATTTGGAAAAAATATTCCCCTTCGGGAAGCGAAATCTCGCAACGGCGATGTTGCAAAGGCTCCTTCGGGCCTCAGAAGATACAGGCACGGTAGCAGGTGTAACTCCAAAGGAATGGCTTTCGGCGAAGAGCTTCCGCGATTTGCGCATCAGCATTCTTTCTGATCACAGCGTCAACCTCATCGCTGGCCTCGGACCAAATGCCTTCGAGTCGATTGGAGGCGAAGTTGTAAACGTAGCACTTGTGATTATCGCACGACAGAAGACGAGTGGAAGCCATAAGATTTCAATATTAGAGACGCCAAAGGATAGTGATCCCGTAGAAAAGGCCATACTTCTAGCTGAATCTGAGATTAAATATATGGTTTCTTCTGCAATATTGCAGAGAAAAGAAGCTGAGATAGTTTCAGTCGAGGCTGGAAAGAAGTTTCTATCAGATTTCGTAACTCACCATCAAGGGCTTGCCACTGGTGATTTGCCTCGATTTTCAGTAAACTGGTGGGAAGTTTTATGGCCCAGTGATAGGTGGGTCTATTGGCAGGGAAGCGTCGCTTCTTCAAACCTGTTTCAGGGATGTGAGCGGGCGCTTCTGTGGGAACAGGGACGTGGATTACTTCATAGATTTAATGAAGAAAACAAGGCGACACGCAAAAATACCCACCTGCGGGGCCTCTCAATACTCGGAAAGGGGGCAGTATTGGTGACCCAAATGGGCGCACTTCCCGCGAGCCTTTATTCAGGTGAACGATATGACGATACCACCACGACACTTGTTCCGCTCGCTGTTGAGCATTTGGCGCCTGTATGGTGCTTTTTAAGTTCGCCCGAATACGCCCACGAGGTAAGGCGATTTGATTCTTCGATTAAGGTTCCAGCAGCGACCTTGGCGAAAGTCGAGTTCGACTTGGAACACTGGAGACAGGTCGCCGCAGAGAGGTATCCGGACGGGCTGCCCGAACCTTACTCTGACGATCCAACTCAGTGGTTATTCCACGGCCACCCAGCGAACGCGGAGGTCGGAACTGAACTGCACGTTGGCCTTGCTCGACTTGCAGGTTGTCGCTGGCCCGCCGAGAGTGACGCCAAGATGCGGCTCTCCGATTTGGCAAAGGAACGCATCCGCCAAAATGCCGCGCTCCCGCCTCCCGATGCAGATGGTCTGCTGACGCTGCACGCGACTACCACCGACCGGCCCCTTGCGGATCGGCTGCGCGCGATGCTCGCGGCAGCTTATGGGAAGGCGTTGACACTCTCTCAGGAAATGGAACTCGTCAGGGCTGCCGACGAGCGGTTGGACAGGAAGGCGGCACGTGACGCCACGCTCGAAACCTGGCTGCGCGACCGCGCATTTCGACAGCACTGCGTTCTTTTCCGGCAACGTCCCTTTCTCTGGCAGGTGTGGGACGGCGGGCGGGACGGGTTCTCGGCCTTCCTACTCTATCATCGCCTCGACAAAGCAGCTTTGGAAAAGCTGACCTACACGCTGCTCGGCGATTGGATTGCCCAGATGAAGGCAGCCGGGCGCACGGCTGAGGAAGGTTGGGCGCGGCAACTTGAACAACGCCTCGTCGCCATCCTCGAAGGCGAGAAGCCCTACGACATCTTCGTGCGCTGGAAGTCTTTGGCGCGCCAGCCCATCGGCTGGGAGCCCGACCTCGACGACGGAGTGCGCCTGAACATCCGCCCCTTCGTTGAAGCGGGGGTGCTGCGCGACACGCCAAAGATCAACTGGAACAAGGATCGCGGCTCTGATCCATCTTCCGCGCCGTGGTTCCACCTCGGGCCAAACTACGGCGAGGCGAAGGGTGCCCGCATCAACGGCCATCACTTAACGCTGGCCGAGAAGCGCGACGCCAGGGCTAAGGCGAAGTCATGAGCGAAACGCAGCCTGATCTTTTCCCACTGGATCGGGCCGCGCTACAAACCGGGCTCTTCGCCTTCCTCTTCGCGCTGCTTGAAGGACCTGCCCGCCCCTCTGCCCGCGAAGTGCTCAAGGCAGCGGAACGCGAGGTGAGCCTAAGGGCGTCGGAGTTCTTTCTTGGTGCTGTGGCTGCTCTGGCCTACCACCCCAAGTTACGCGCCGCCGACCGTGCCTACTTCCGCACCATGCTTGATGATGGCAGCGCCGAGGTGGCGGTGCGCGGCGAGCGAGTGACGGACGACGAGGCGGTCAGCACCATCGACGCTCTGCTGCGCCAGGGTGCTCTCTACCGCCGCTCTGAAGCATTCCGCGAGATGATCGCCTTCATGGGGCGCTTCCGCGATTATGCGCCCTACAACGTCATGCTGGTGCGGCTCCAGAACCCAAGCTGCGGCTTCTTCGCCACCGAGAAGGACTGGCGCGACCGGCATGGGCGGACCCTCATCGAGGACGCACTGCCGATGCTGATCCTCGCGCCCATGCACCCGGTGATGCTGGTCTACGACGTGGACCAGACCACGGGAAAACCGCTCCCCAAAGAGCTTGAAGCGTTCGGTCGCTTCGACGGACCGTGGAACCCTCGCTGGCTGGCAAACATGTTGGAGAACGCGGAACGCCATCGCATCCGTGTTGAGTTCAAAACCCTTTCCTCGACCCATGCGGGTTGGGCCATGACGGCGCCTGCGGATGCGCGATGGAAGATACGCATCGTCGTCCATGCCGGGCTGGACGAACCGAGCCGCTTCGGTGTGCTCGCGCACGAGATGGCCCACATCCTCCTCGGTCACCTGGGCACGGACCGGGACCACTGGTGGCCCGGACGCTTCAACCTCCACCGTGGCGCCGCCGAGGTCGAAGCGGAATCGGTTGCCCATATCGTCGCGAGCCGCTTCGGCCTCACGGGGTCGAGCGCCGCCTATGTGGCAGGCTATATGGGCGGCGAAACGGTGCCGCTGGGAGTCTCGATGGATTTGATCGCCAAAGTCGCGGGGAAGTTGGAGGGGATGGCGCGGGGCCTTCAGCCCGCGCCGGAACCACGCCCCCTTCGCAAGGCCAAGCCGGGGGCGAAGCGTTGACCACCCCGCTCGATGCCCTGGCCGACGCCCTGCGTCACGCTGCCGCCTTCAACGCTGCCTCCGAGGCGGCGCCGGAGGCTGTGGTGTGGTGCGACCCGGCGGGAGACTTCGCCCCCATCATGCCTGGGCTGCGGGCTCGCGTGCCGGGACTGCTGACCTACGGCGCCTATCAACCCGAGACCCGGACCGGCCCGGCCCTCTGGCTGCGCGCCGCCGCTGCCCGGCAGGTGCCCAGCATCACCTGGCCGAGTGGCGAGCCCCCGATCATCTACCTGCCCGGCATTGGCCGTGACGTGCTGCGCGGCGCCGAGGACTGCCCGGCAGAACTAGCCCCCCTCGTTTGGTTCGCCGTGGCCGGGTGCTTCTTCGGCCAGCCGAAGCAGGCGCGGGATTGGGGCTTGCGCGGCTTCCTCGCCGCTCAGGGGAGCCCTGTGGGGCTTGAAGTGCCCGAGGACGGCGCGACGCGCACGGCCCTCGCCCGCGCTGCGTCACGCCTGTTCGGTGAGCCCATCGCCGCGCTGCGTGGGCGGAAGTGGGAGGCGGCGGCGCTTGACGGCCTCCTGGTCGAGGACCCGGTGGCGGACATGCTGGCTTGGATGGACGGATCGCTGACGCCAGAGGGTGATCCGGCGCGGTTCGAGGCTTTTGCCGCACTCGCGTCCAAGCAGTTCACCTTCGATCCGCGCAAGAAGCCCCGCAGCGACGCCGCCGCGCGGCTCGCCCGGAAGGAGAAGGGCTGGTCCAAGGTGTGGGACCGCTTCGCCGAGCTTGGTGGGGGCTACGAGGAGGTCGTGCGCTTGCTCGCCTGCGAGGAACCGCAAGGCGACCTGCTCTCCATCCCCGATGCCTACCCTGCGGAGAACGCCCGGCGCGAAGCCGCGCTGCGCAATGCCTTGGTCGGCCTCAAGGGACGATCCCGCGCCGACGCCTCCAAGACGATCCGTGATCTGGAGGCCACCCATGCGTGGCGACGGGACACTGTGTGGGCGCGACGAGGCGACGCGAAGCTTGCCCAGGCACTCGCCCATCTCGTGGTCTTGGCCGAGGCGACCCATTTGCCCGCGCACGATGCGGCGGCGCTGGCCGAGAGCTACGCTACGACAGCTTGGCAGGTGGATGGGGCTGCCCTGGCCGCTCTGGACCTTGTTCGGACAGGTGACGACCGTAATGCGATCATCGAGGCGATCCGCGCCGTCTACCTGCCGTGGCTCGACGAGAACGCGCGGGTGCTTCAGGACCTTGCCGTGGCCGGGAAGTTGCCTTTTGCGAGCCCCGAACCGGCCACGCCACCAGGCAGTGATGTGGCGTTGCTCTTCGTAGACGGGCTGCGCATGGATGTGGCTCATCGCCTGACGGCCGTGCTGCGGGCCAAGGGCGCCCAGGTCGAGGCGACGTGGCGCTGGTCCGGTTTCCCCACCATCACGGCGACCTGCAAGGCGCTGGCTTCCCCCGCTGCGGGCTCGCTCCGCGCGGGGCCGGTGGACGACCTGCTGCCGTCTTTTGATGGGAAGGCCGCGACGAAGCCCGTGCTGACCAAGGCGATCGAGGCGGCAGGCTGGTCCTGCGGCGAAACCTTGTTGGGTGACGGCGCCGTGTGGCGGGAGGCTGGCCGGTTCGATGAGGAAGGGCACGCCCTGCAAGCACGGGTGGCCGAGCGGATTGGTGATGCGGTTGAGGAAGTCGCGGGCATCGCGCTGCGGCTGGCATCGGGTGGCAGGCGCGTCCGGATTGTGACCGATCACGGCTGGTTGCTGATGCCAGGAGGACTGCCGCACGCCGAACTTGCTGCCGGGCTGGTTGTGCCGTCCGGCAAGGCCAACCGCGTTGCGACCCTCAAGGAAGGGGCGCCGACCACCTACACGCGCCTCCCCTGGACCTGGGACCCCGCCGTGACACTGGTGACGCCTCCGGGGGCGCGAGCCTTCTACAATGGCACCGAATACGCGCATGGGGGGGTGAGTCCCCAAGAGTGCGTTCTGCCGGTCCTGGAGGTGACCACCACGGGCGCAACGCCGCGCATCACGCTGACCGTGCGATGGAAAGGGCTGATGGCGAAGGTGCGGGCGGAAGGCGGCGAGGGGCTGATGGCCGATATTCGCGTGGGCACGGATACGAGCGGCCGGTCGGCCCTCCTGAAGTCGCCAAGACCCCTCGACGAAGCGGGTGAGGCAAACCTCGGGATCGACGATCAGCACGAGGGATTGGCGCTCTGCGTGGTGCTTTACCGTTCCGAGAAGCCGAACGAGATTGTGGCAAAGTTGATGACGAAGGCGGGGGACTAACTGTTGGAACTCGACGACCTCGACCGGAAGGCCGCCGACGCGTTCTCCGCCCATATCGTCCGCAAGGACCTCGTGCGCCGCTTCCGTGGCCAGTTCCCGGTCCCGACCTATGTGGTCGAGTTCATGCTCGGCCGCTACTGCGCAAGCACGGACCCGAAGGAGATCGAAGAAGGCGTCGAGATGGTGCGCGAGCAGTTGAGCGCGCGCACTGTCCGGGCAGGTGAGGAGGAGTTGTTCAAGGCGCGCGCCCGCGACCGGGGCAGCGTGCGCATGATCGACATCATGACGGCACGGCTGGACGCCAAAACGGACAGCTACCTCGCCACGCTCCCCAGCCTTCGCCTCACTGACGTGCGGATTGGCGACAAGCTGGTGCGCGATCACGAGCGGATGTTGACCGGCGGCTTCTACGCGGAGATCGACCTCGGCTACGACGCGACGATTGCTCAGGAAAAAGGTGGGCGCCCCTTCGAGGTGCTGAACCTCCGGGAGATTCAGCTTTCGACGCGCGACATCCTCGGGACGATCAGCGAAGGTCGCCGGTCACTCTCGACCGACGAGTGGAAGGACCTTCTGTTGCGGAGTGTCGGCCTCGAACCTTCCGCCCTGACGCCGAGGGCGCGCGACCTCTCCCTCCTGCGCATGGTCCCGTTCGTCGAGCGCAACTTCAACGTGGTCGAGTTGGGGCCGCGTGGCACGGGCAAAAGCCACCTGTTCCAGCAGGTCAGCCCCTACGCTCACCTGGTCTCGGGCGGCAAAGCCACGGTCGCCCGAATGTTCGTCAACATGGCCAACGGCCAGCGCGGCCTTGTCTGCCAATACGATGTGGTCTGTTTCGACGAAGTGAGCGGTGTGTCCTTCGACCAGAAGGACGGCGTGAACATTATGAAGGGCTACATGGAGTCCGGCGAGTTCTCGCGTGGCCGCGAGAGCATCCGGGCCGAAGGCTCCATCGTCCTCGTTGGCAACTTCGATGTGGATGTGCAGCACCAGCAACGCGTCGGCCACCTTTTTGGCCCCCTGCCGCCGGAGATGCGGAACGACACGGCCTTCATGGACCGCATCCACGCGTATCTTCCAGGCTGGGATATCCCGAAGGTCAGCCGCACGCTGTTCACCGACCACTTCGGACTGGTCAGCGACGTGCTGGCCGAGACATTCTCGCGCCTCCGCGCACAGTCGCGGGCGGGCGTGATGCAGGGGCGCGTGCAGCTTGGCGGTGCTCTATCAGGACGTGATACGAACGCTGTCACGAAGACCATCTCTGGACTGCTGAAGCTGTTGCAGCCTGACCCGGCGGAGCCCGTGCCAGACGCGGAGCTAGAATGGGCTGTGCGTCTGGCGCTCGAATGTCGCCGCCGGGTGAAGGAGCAGCAGAAACGCATAGGCAGCGCCGAGTTCCGCAACACTCAGTTCAGCTACTCCATCGGCCTCGACGGGGTAGAGAAGTTTGTGGCGACACCGGAGCTACAGTCCGAGGACAGCATCGGCGGCGACCCGCTTCCGCCGGGACAGGTCTGGGCGCTTGGTCCTGGCGGGCAGGACGAAGGCGTCGGCCTCTACCGCATCGAGGTCAATGAGGGGCCAGGCGGTGGTGTGCGTATCCTCAACCAGTCGCCTCCGGCTGGGTTCCGGGAAAGCATCAAGCTGGCCGAACAGAACCTTTACGCGCGCGCGCGTGATCTCGTCGGCGATCGGAACCCCCGGGAGCATGAGTTCACCGTCCAGCTTCGCGCTTTCGACGCGTCAAAGGCGGCCGAGCACACCGGTATCCCGGCGCTCCTGGGGCTTGCGTCGGCCCTGCTGGGGAGGCCGTTACGCGGCGGCATGGCGGTTGTGGGTGGACTCAACCTCGGTGGGTCGGTCGAGCCAGTCCACAACCCGGTGGACGTTGTGGAGCACGCGCTCTCGAAGGGGGCGACAACGGTGCTCATGCCTGTTTCAACTAGGCGGCTTCTACTGGACCTGTCGGACGAAGTAGCAACGAAGGTGCAGGTGGTTTTCTATTCTGATGCTGCTGATGCGTTAAGAAAGGCGCTGCACGATGGTTAGGGTCAAGCCACTGGGAGCGCTGCGGACAAAAAACTAGCTTGGGGGCAACGCCAATGGGCTTTTATCTTAATAGCTTTATCCGATAGGCTTGTGACTTCGTAGATCGGTTCGGCAAGATGATCGCAAGGTAACGATCCTTGCCTTAAGAGTGGGGGCAATTTCGTTTCGTCATGCAGAAAAATGACATAATTGATTATGAAATGAAAAGAGGGCGCGCCCACGATTCAATAGTCCGCCGCCTATATTCTGTCGAAGTTCCTAGTGTTTTGGCAAGTCAAACAGAAAAGTTTTTTGATATTGTCGAAAATTGCGCCAGATCGTTAGGAATTCCGATTCTCGCGGTTCGTGTTGCTGGCTCTGCTCAAACCGGATACTCATTTCATCAGAATAAACCCTTTAAAAAAGGCGATTCCGATCTAGATTTAGCTATCATAAGTGGTGCATATTTTGAAAAATTATTGCGGGCCGCCCAGAGAGTAGCGATTCCATCACCATTAACGCTTGAGAGGCCAAGAAGGCATCTATTTCCAGTAATTAATGGTGTAAATGTATACGATAAATTTCTAGAAAACGCCACTATGCATGGATACATTCTCCCCGGCTATCTTCCGAACTGCCAAGAAAAGCAAGAAATTCTTGAGATATCACGTAGACTATCTCGGCCATATACTAGTGATTTTAGTGATATAAACTTGGCGTTTTATATGTCTGCTCACTTCTTCGAGCGAAAGCAGATGCCGAATTTAGGCATATACCAAAATCAAAAAGGTGTGGTCTAAAATGAGTCAAAGCCGGTATAAGGTCGAGTCACGGCCAATAATAGACCTTGCGCGCGATGTAAAAAGCGGAAGACTGATTCTTTCGCCCTATTTTCAGCGCGAGCTAGTCTGGCGCGATGTTCATAAGCGCGAATTTATAGACACCATCTTAAGGGGCTTCCCATTCCCCCTCATTTTTGTATCCCGAGGAAAAATTGATGTCGAAAGAATGCAGGCGACCTCTCTGCTAGTCGATGGTCAGCAACGACTATCTACAATCATGGAATTTTTAAATGATGAAATTGATATAGCAGGAAAAAAATTCTCTGAATGGGATATTGATATTCGAGAATCTTTTTTAAAATATGAAGTTCCGGTTATTGATCTTGACTTTCCTGAAGATGATCCGCGAATTAAGGAAGTCTTTAGGCGTCTTAATCGCACCCTTTACTCACTTACGGAGATTGAGCGCCTTGGTATGGAGTATGCTGCGTCAGATTTCATGCTGACTGCAAAGCTCCTGGCAAGACAATTGGTTCGACAGTCGGGCGCAGGGCGCAACTCAAATATAGGTCAGGTCGATAATGACGAAGAATTTTCCGATTTAGGATATGAAGATCGATCTGCCAACGTTGATCCCAACATTCCACCTGAATTTTGGCAGTGGACTAGCACGCTCAAGATAGTTAACACACACAAACTACTCCTTGATTCGTCTGTCTTTTCGTCTTATGAGATTTCAAGGCAAGTGCATTTGATGTTTTCCTTGAATCTTTTGGCAACTATTATAGATGGGGGATTCTACTCTCGCAACGAGCGAGTTCGTGAATATCTCGAAGATTTCTCAAATGCTATGCCAGATCGAAATAAAATTATTGAACGAATTGAGTTTTGTTGTGGCCTCATTACGAGAGCAAATTTCTCAACAAAATCCTATTGGAAGACTAAAGCAAACACATTCAGTCTTATTATATGTCTATACAGAAATATTGAGCGGGCTAAAGGCATTCCTCCAGCCTTGATAAAGGAAAGACTTGAGGCGTTCTCGGTCGCTATACCTTCTGTCTACCAGCTTGCGGCCAAGGAGGCCGTAAATCGAAAGCGTGAGCGCACACTGCGCCATAGTTATTTGGAGAAGATCGTCATTGAAGGTTGCGCGCCCGACAGCCTTCAGCTCGAAGTGTGACAAAAGACATTTGTCGGGAGGGGGCCTGGGAGTGCTACGCGCGCTCTCCACATCCCCCAATCCCTCCCCCCCCCCCACCCCACCCCCACATACGGTCGGTTTCGAGCAGTTGGCGTGTGGTGG
>JAIYDS010000096.1 GCA_027487385.1 Acetobacteraceae bacterium
AGGCGCGCCTTGATGCGGTGGTCGCGGGCATGGATGTCGCTGGCGAAGGCCTCGAAGCGGTCGGCGATGAACTTCACCGGGCGGCCCAGGATGCGCGCCATGGCGGCGACGGCGACCTCATCCGGATAGACATGCACCTTGATGCCGAAGCTGCCGCCGACATCCTTGCAGATGACGCGGACATCGCCCTCCTCCATGCGGAGGTGCTTGGCGAAGACGCCCTGCATCATGTGCGGCGCCTGGGTGGAGTGATGCACGGTCAGCGTGCCGTCGGCGCGGTTGTAGTCCGCGATGATGGAGCGCGGCTCCAGCGTCACGCCGGTGTGTCGGCCGGTGACGAAGCGGGCCTCCACCACCTTGTGGGCATTGGCGAAGGCGCCCGCGACGTCGCCCGCCTCGGCGGTGCGGGTGAAGACCAGGTTGTCGCCGAGTTCGGGGTGGATGATGACGGCGCCGGGGGCCAGCGCGGTCTCCATGTCGGTCTGCGCGGGCAGCGGCTCGAATTCCACCTGGAGTGCCGCCACGCCATCTTCGGCGGCGGCGCGCGTCTCGGCGACGACGGCGACCACGGGCTCGCCCTGCCAGGTGGCGCGGGTGAGCGGCAGCGGGTGCTGCGGGGCGGATTTCATGCCCTTCAGGTGGTCGAGCGTCGCCACCCAGGGGTCGCAGACCTTGGCGAGATCGGCGCCAGTGAAGACGCGGACCACACCGGGCACGGCCAGCGCCGCGCTGGCCTCGATGGTGCCGATCCGGGCATGGGCATGCGGGCTGCGCAGGAAGGCGGTGTGCAGCATGCGCGGCAGCACCACGTCATCCGTATAGGTCGCGCGGCCTTGCACCAGCTTGGGCGCATTGGGGCGCGGCACGGAACGGCCGATATAGGAATTCGGCAGATCCTCGCGCGAGAGGCCGATGGAGGCGGGGGTGATCTCGTTCATGCGTTTTCCGCCCGTGCGCGCAGCGTGTCTTCCACCGCATCCACGATGGCCTGGTAGCCGGTGCAGCGGCAGTAATTGCCCGAGAGATGCTCTCGGATCTCGGCGCGGCTCGGCGTGCCGCCATGCGCGAGGATATCGGCCGCCGTCATGATCATCCCCGGCGTGCAGAAGCCGCATTGCGCGGCGTTGCGCGCCACGAAATTGGCCTGGAGATCGGCCACCTCGCCGCTGTCCGACAGGCCCTCGATGGTCACCACCTCCGCGCCGTCCAGCGAGGCGGCCAGCACCAGGCAGCCACGCACGATCTCGCCATCCACCCGCACCGTGCAGGCGCCGCAGACGCCATGCTCGCAGCCGGCATGGGAGCCGGTGAGGCCGAGGTCCAGGCGGAGGAAGTCGATCAGGTGGCGGCGGGGTTCGACATGGCGCGTCACGCGTTCGCCATTCACCGTGAGCGTGATCATGCCGCGATCTCCGTCTGCGTCAGGAAGCCGTTCAGCACGCGGCCCGTGAGCACGCGGGCCAGATGGCGCTTCATCTCGGGCGGGCCGTGCAGGTCCTGCGGGGGATCCAGGTCTTCCGCCAGGGCGGCCTGGGCGGCGGCGATGCTGGCGGCATCCAGCGGGCGGCCCTCCAGCGCGGCCGAGGCGCCCTGGGCCAGCACAGGGCCATTCCCCACGCCGAAATAGACCAGGCGGGGTGCGGCCACGCGCCCGCCCTCAATGCGCAGCGCGGCGGCCAGCCCGGCCATGGCATAGTCGCCCGAGCGGCGCGCCACCTCCTGGATGGCGCTGCGGCGCCCGGCCAGCGGGATTTCCACGGCGGCGATGATCTCGCCCGGGTTCAGCGCGGTCTGCAGCAGGTCGGTGAAGAAATCCCGCGCGGGGATGCGGCGCTCGCCCGTGGCGGAGGCGGTCACCACCACGGCATCCAGCGCCACGATGCAGGCGGGCAGCTCGGCGGCCGGGTCGGCATAGGCCAGGCTGCCGCCGATGGTGCCGCGGTTGCGGATGGCGGGGTGGGCGATGAGCGGCGCGGCCTCGGTCAGCAGCGGCGCATGGGCGCGGACCAGCGCATCAAGCCCCAGCTCGGCATGGCGCGTCAGGGCGCCGATCCGGAGCGCGCCGCCGCTCACGGAGATGCCGCGCAATTCGGGAATGCGGGTGATGTCGATGAGGGTGCCGGGTTCGGAGAGGCGGAAAGCCAGCGTGGCCAACAAGGTCTGCCCGCCGGCGATGATCTGCGCCCCGGGCTCCGCCGTGGCGGACCAAAGCTCCGCCAGGCTGGTGACGCGCCGATAGCCCATGGCCGGCCACTTCATGAACATTTCCCCTGGATCGTCTTGTTGATCGAATGATCACCAGACCCCCTTCCCTGTCAAGCCATCCCGGTTTCAGATGGATCCAGAGACAGGGAGGGCGCCCGGTGGAGGGCAGCATCATTCGCCGCCGGCTGGAGCCCGCGGCGCGGCGGGAGGAAATCATCCGCGCGGCCGTGGCCTATTTCGCCGAGGTCGGCTTCGGCGGCTCGACGCGCGAGCTGGCGCAGCGCGCGGGCGTGACCCAGGCGCTGCTGTACAAATACTTCGCCAGCAAGGCCGAGCTGCGCGAGGCGGTGTTCGAGCGCGTCTATCTCGGCCGCATCGCGCCGCATTGGCTGGAGGATCTGCGCGACCGCCGCCTGCCGCTCGCCCGCCGGCTCTGCCGCTTCTATGGCGAGTATACACGCGCGATCTTCAGCTATGAGTGGATGCGGATCTTCATGTGGGCGGGGCTGGATGGCGATGCGCTGAACCGGCGCTACCTGGAGCATGTGGGCAATCTCCTGCTTTCCCCGATGCGCGAGGAGATCCAGGCGGAGGCCCGGGGAGGCTGGGCGCCGGATATGGAGGATCTGTGGAACCTGCATGGCGGCATCGTCTATCTCGGCATCCGGCGGCACATCTATCACCTGCCGGTGCCGGAGGATGTGACGCCGGTGATCGAGGCCGCGGTGGCGCGGTTTCTCGCGCCATTGGCCCGGCCTACGGGAGGGGAGACGGGGGATCGGGCGCTGGAACCGGCCCGAATTCACCCAGGAGATCCCTAGGGGCAGGCCGCCGGGGACGAACCGAAGCCGGCTTGCACCTCACCGGCCCGGCAGAACGCTCCCGCCAGGTGAGCGGCGGCGGCGCCGCGGGTGCGACCTTCCCGCGGCCGGGTTGCGGGCGCGCAGCCGCCACCCAGGCAAGTCCCCGGCGGGGCAGGCCTGATCCAACCTCAATATCAGGGTGAGAATTGGCGGACCCGAGAAGATTCGAACTTCCGGCCTCTGCCTTCGGAGCAAAATATGATATTTTTCAATAGGTTAGAAGGTTAGTGACGACCACTTCGACCTTGCATCTTCGCGGACCTG
>JAIYDS010000078.1 GCA_027487385.1 Acetobacteraceae bacterium
CCCTGGCCGCATGTGGAGGGCTGCACCATCGCCGAGGCGATGAACGAGCTGAGCTTCATGCCCGTCGGCATGTATGGCAAGCCGCTGCTGGCGCAGAATGGCGGGCCCTTCCGCGTGGTCTTCCCGTGGAAATACGGCTTCAAGTCCGGCAAGTCCGTCGTGCGGATCACGCTCACGGATCGCCGTCCGGAGAATTTCTGGTTCAAGATCCAGCCCTCCGAATACGGCTTCTGGGCCAATGTGAATCCCGAGGTGGCCCATCCCCGCTGGTCCCAGGCGACGGAGCGCCTCCTGGGTTCGGGCGAGCGCGTGCCGACGCGGCTCTTCAACGGCTATGGCGAGTTCGTCGCCGGGCTCTACACCAACCTCCAGCGCGAGCGGCTCTGGGCCTGAAGCGCCCTCATCGCCCCATGGTGTAGAACTCGGCATTGGGCCGCATGCTGGTGACATTGGCCATGCGGTTCGACATGCCGAAGAAGGCGGCGATGGCGGCGATGTCCCAGGCATCCTCCTGGTCGAATCCATGCGCGGCGAGGGTGGCGAGGTCGGCGTCGCCCACGTCATGCGCCGCGAAGGCGACCTTCATCGCGAAGTCCAGCATGGCCTTCTGCCGCGGCGTGATGTCGGCCTTGCGGTAGTTGATCGCCACCTGGTCGGCGATGAGCGGATTCTTGGCGCGGATGCGCAGGATCGCGCCATGCGCGACCACGCAATACTGGCACTGGTTGGCGTTGCTGGTGGCGACGATGATCATCTCGCGCTCGGCCTTGGTCAGCGGTCCCGGCTTGTCCATCAGCGCGTCGTGATAGGCCATGAAGGCGCGAAATTCCTCCGGGCGATGCGCGAGGACCAGGAAGACATTGGGAATGAACCCCGCCTTCTCCTGCACGGCGAGCAGCCGGGCGCGGATATCCTCGGGCATCTCCTCGAGGCTGGGGACGGGGAAGCGGCTGATCGGAAATTCGGGCTGCGCAGACATGGGGTCACTCCAGAGCATCATGCGTTGAGGCGGAATCGCCTAAACGCTGAATCATCCTCTCGACAAAGGCCAGACCCGGCGAAGGGAACGCAGCGGGGGCCAGGTCGTGACCCTGGTACGGATCCGCATGGCCGGCACCTCAGCGCGGCCGCGTGATCTCCAGCGCCGCCCAGGCGGCCTCGGCATCCTCGGCGAAGCGCAGCAGCGCCAACTCGTCGGGGTCGATCATGCCCTCATCGGCCAGCGCGTCCCAGTTGATGATGCGCCGCCAATAGCCCTCATCCACCAGCACGATGGGCACATGGCCCAGGCGCTGGCTCTGCCGCAGCGTCAGAAGTTCGAACAGCTCGTCCAGCGTGCCGAAGCCGCCGGGGAAGACCACCAGGGCGCGGGCGCGGATGGCGAGATGCATCTTGCGCAGCGCGAAATAGTGGAACTGGAAGGTGAAGTCGGGCGTGGTGTAGGGGTTCGGCCGCTGCTCATGCGGCAGGCGGATGTTGAAGCCGATGCTGGGTGCGCCCGCGTCATGCGCGCCCCGATTGGCGGCCTCCATGATGCCAGGGCCCCCGCCGGTGGCGATCACATGGTCCCGCGCGCCGGCCACCGGGTGCAGCGCGCCGCCGCGCTCGGAGGTGATGCGGCCGAAGCGCCGCGCCTCTCCATACCAACGCGCCTGCTGGCCCGGCCCATCCTCCCGCAGGCGGGAACTGCCGAAGACCACGATGGTGGAGCGGATGCCGGCCGAGCGCAGGATGTCATCCGCCTTGGTGAACTCCACCTGCAGCCGCACGCCGCGCATGGCGGGGCTCAGCAGGAAGTCGCGGTCGAAGAGCGCCAGGCGATAGGCGGCGGAATGGGGCTCGTGCTCGGTCATGGGCCGTTCCTCCCGGCTGGAGAATGTGCCGGATGGGGCGCATGATGCGCGCCACAAGGCTGCCGTCCAAGCGCAGCCAGGAGGGAGAACGGGCCATGGAGGTCACACTCACCTTTTGCGGGGCCGCGCGCACCGTCACCGGGCTTTGCCTGCTCTTCGAATGGGGGCGGCAGAAGGTGCTGGTGGATTGCGGCATGTTCCAGGGGCCGAAGACACTGAAGGCGCTGAACCACGAGCCCTTTCCCTTCGCCCCGCGCGAGATCGAGGCCGTGCTGCTCACCCACGCCCATATCGACCATTCGGGCCTGCTGCCGCGCCTGGTGAAGCAGGGCTTCACCGGCGCCATCCACGCCACCGCCGCCACGGTGGACCTCTGCTCCTGCATGCTCCCCGATTCCGGGCATATCCAGGAGAGCGAGGTCAGGATGCTCAACCGCCGCAACCGCCATCGCGGGCAGGAGGAGGTGCAGCCCATCTACACCGCGGCCGATGCGGAGGACACGCTGGCCGCCTTCAGCCCCGTCAGCTACGGGCAATGGATCACGCCGGTGGGCGGGCTTCGCGCGCGGTGGTGGAATGCGGGCCACATGCTGGGCTCCGCCTCCATCGAGCTGGAATTCGAGCGCGAGATGCGCGTCCTCGTCTCCGGCGATATCGGCCCCGACATCAGCGCCATGCAGCCCGACCCGACCGGCCCGCTGGGAAGCCAGACCGGCGGCGTGGACCACCTGATCTGCGAGAGCACCTATGGCGATGAGGACCGGCCCGAAATCAACCAGGACGCCCGCCGCGCCGCCATCGCCGAGATCGTGCGCGACGCCGCACGGCGCGGCGGCCCGCTGCTGATCCCGACCTTCGCGGTGGAGCGCGCGCAGGAGGTGGTGATGGACCTGTTCGGCCTCATGCAGGCGGGCGAGGTGCCGGAGGCGACCATCTACCTGGACAGCCCGCTGGCCACCCGCGCCACCAAGGTCTTCGCCCGCCACGCGCTCGACCTGGAGGAGGGGGAGGCGCTGCGCGCGGCGCTCACCTCGCGCCGGCTGGAACATGTGGTGGATGGCGAGGCGAGCCGCCGCCTGGCCCGGCAGGAGGGATTCCAGATCATCCTCGCCGGCTCGGGCATGTGCGAGGCGGGGCGCATCCGCCACCATCTCAAGGCGAGGCTCTGGGACCCGCGCTGCGTGGTGGCGCTGGTCGGCTTCCAGGCTGAGGGCACGCTGGGGCGCCTCTTGCACAATGGCGTGAAGCGCGTGCGCATCCAGGGCGAGACCATCGAGGTGGCGGCCCGCATCGCCATGATCGAGGGCTATTCCGGCCATGCCGACCAGCCGGAATTGCTGCGCTGGATCGCAGCCCGCGGCCCGGTGAAGGGCGGGCTGTTCCTGGTGCATGGCGAGCCGGAGGCGATGGAGGTGATGGCCGGCGCCATCCCCGGCCTCAGCCCCGCGCGCATCATCCGCCCGGTGCTGGATGAGGGCTTCCGCCTGGCCCCCGGGGCCATCCCCGAGCGCCTGCCGGCCCGGCCGGGGCGGCGCAGCCATCCCGAGAATGTCGGCCGTCCGGATTGGCACAATGAGCGCGCGGCCCTGCTGCTGGGGATCGAGGCGGCGATCGAGAAGGCCGGGGATGAGACGGAACGCGCGGCGCTGATCGGGCGGCTGCGGGGGGCTTTGGGGTAGGGGGGGGGCCGTCTGCGAGAGGACGCGCGTCTCTCGCGCGAGGAATCCCGTCTCCTGCTGCTCCGTTGTCGGAAGTTGAGTCCGAAAATCGGTCGAAGGTGCGGGACACTGGTTTCCTGCCGGGGAGTTCGAGGGGCTGCCCCTCGATCCCGAGCTGGCCGGGCAGAGCGCCTCAGATCAGCGGCAGCAGCTTGCGCATGGCGCTCGGCAGGCTGCGCGCGGCCTGGTCAAGCGGCGTGCCCTCCGGCAGATCCGCGACCTCGGCGCGCATCACGCGCATCGTCAACTCCCGGTGGGTGAAGCCATGCTGGGCTTCACCCGGCCGTGCCTGCCATTCCAGCCCCACGCGCGGCGCATGGGCGAGGGCCTCGGCATCGGTCCAGGGGGAATCGCGCCAGGGCGTGCCGGGCAGGGCCAGCATGCCGCCGAGCAACCCGCTTTCCGGCCGGCGCTCCAGCAGGATGCGCCCCGCCGCATCCACCAGCGCGAAATGCACGCCATGCAGCGGCTTGCGCGCGGCTTTCGGCGATTTGCGCGGCAATTCCGCCGCGATGCCAAGCGCCGCCGCCCGGCAGCCCGCGCGCCAGGGGCAGAGGACGCAGGCCGGGCTGCGCGGGGTGCAGATGGTGGCCCCCAGGTCGAACAGCGCCTGGGCGAAATCGCCGGAGCGGGCGCGCATTTCGGGCTGGGTGGTGAAGCCATCGGCCAGGCGGCCCAATTCGGGCTTGGCCTGGGGCAGGGGGGTCTCGATGGCGAAGAGACGGGCCACCACGCGCTCCACATTGCCATCCAGCGGGACCAGCGGCTCGCCCAGCGCAATCGCGCCGATGGCCGACGCCGTGTAGGGCCCGATGCCGGGCAATTCGCGCCAACCCGCGGAATTCGGTGGAAACCCGCCCGAAGCCACGATGGCCCGCGCCGCCGCATGCAGGTTCCGGGCACGCGCGTAATAGCCGAGCCCCGCCCATTCCTCCGCCAGCTCCGACCAATCCGCCGCGGCCAGCGCCGCCACATCGGGGAAGCGCGCCAGGAAGCGGGCATAGCGCGGGCCCACCGCCGCCACGGTCGTCTGTTGGAGCATGACCTCGCTCACCCAGATGCGGTATGGGTCCGTCGGGCCACGCCAGGCGAGGCGCCGGCCTGAGCGGTCATACCAGGCGAGCAGATCGGCGGAGGAGGGGTGTTGCCCCAGGGGAGATTTCATTGGCCAAACCAGAGACGCCCGCTCCTTTCGTGTCCAGGGGGGGCACGCAGGAACTCGGCGCGCTGATCCCGCGCGCCACGCGCCCCGCCTTCCGCAAGCGCAGCCCCGATGCCGCGCAGATCCTGGCCGATTGGCCGCAGGTGGTGGGCCCTGAGATCGCCCGCATGGCCGAACCGGTGCGGCTTTCCGCCGGCACGCTGACGCTGGCCTGCTCGGGCCCGGCGGCGATGGAGCTCGGCATGGGCGCGCCCGCGCTGATGCAGCGCATCAACAGCCATCTGGGCCGGCTGGTGGTGCGCAAGCTCGCCTTCATCCAGCGCCTGCCGCGCGCGGTGGAGGTGCGGCCGAGGCGCCCCACCCCCGGCCCGCTGCCGCCCCGCGTGGAGAAAAGCCTGGAGAGCGTGCCGGGCGAGGAACTGCGCCTGGCGCTGGAGCGGCTGGCGAACGGGGTCTTCGCGCCGAAGCCCTAGCAAACCGCCTCATCCAAAGCCGAGAAACACCGCCAGGCTTCGATTCAGCGCCATCGTTTCGTCATCCGAAAGCCGCCCGATCACGCCGCCCACACGGTCGCGCCGGATGCAGGTCAGCTTGTCCACCATGACCCAGCTCGGCGCCCGCAGCCCCAGGCTTTCGCTGGGCGCGAGGGGCAGGCGCAGCAGCGCCGCATCCTGCGGCATGGAGGTCACTGGGCAGACGACGAGGCTCAAGGTCCCGTCAAAGAGATCGGACTGCACCACCACCGCCGGGCGGGGCTTCGAGGTGTAATCCCCGGCGCCACGATCGGCGACGAGCACAACATCACCGCGGCGCATGGCGTGCGGGAATGTCGTCCTGATCCTCGGGCCAGTCGGCGTTGCGCTCAATGAAGCCCATCACCGCCTCGAACCCTTCGCGATCCTGATCCACCAGCCGCGACTGGCGGCGGGCCTCTTCGGCGAAGCCGGGGGCGCGGGTGTCGGGCACCCAGATCTGGACCGGGCGCAGGCCGCGTCGCCGAAGCTCGGCGCGATGCGCCGCGACCCGCTTGCGAACATCGGATGCCGGCATGGGTGCAACCTCCTGGTTGTGTTTCATGTAACGCAAGCCCGGGGCGCCCTCAACGGCAATCCTTCGTCACCCTCTCCCAGGTGGACATCCCGCCCCCCCTGCGTCATCTCTAACGCGACAAACCACCGCCGGAGGCAGGCCATGCAGATCACCCGTCGCCATCTTGGACTCATCGCGGCCGCCACGCCGGGCGTGGCGCTGGCCCAAGCGGCCGATCCGCGCCTCGGCGTGCGCAGCACCGGCCAGGCCTCGGCGCCGGTGACCGTGATCGAGTTCTTCTCCCTCACCTGCGGCCATTGCGCGGCCTTCCACAACCAGGTCTGGCCCCAGGTGAAGCTGGAGCTGGTGAACACCGGCCGCATCCGCATGGTCTGGCGCGATTTCCC
>JAIYDS010000148.1 GCA_027487385.1 Acetobacteraceae bacterium
AGGCCGTATTCGGCGATGTGGTGCATCTCCCGCGTGCGGATCTGCACCTCGATCTTCGCCTCATCCCGCCGGCCCGGCAGCAGCACGCCGGTGTGGAGCGACTGGTAGCCATTGGTCTTGGGCGTGGAGATGTAGTCCTTGAAGCGGCCCGCGATCACCTTGAAGGCGTCATGGATGGCGCCCAGCGCCATGTAGCATTGCGCCCGCTCCGGCACGATGATGCGGAAGGCCATGACATCCGAGAGTCCCTCGAAGGCCACGTTCTTCGCCTGCATCTTGCGCCAGATGGAATAGGGCGATTTCTCGCGGCCCGAGACCTCCTCGACGGCCACCCCATTCATCTCCAGCGCCTCGCGCAGCTCCTGCTCGATCTCGGGGATGATGTCGGCCGAGCGGCCGCGGAGATAGGTCAGGCGCTGGGCGATGGTGGCCCAGGCATCGGGGTTCAGCTCTCGGAAGCCCAGCGTTTCCAGCTCGGTCTTCAGCGCCTCCATGCCGATGCGCTCGGCCAAGGGCGCGTAGATGTCCAGCGTCTCGCGCGCCGTGCGCAGCCGGCTTTCGGGCTTCGTCACGAACCCGATGGTGCGCATGTTGTGCAGCCGGTCCGCCAGCTTCACGAGCAGGACGCGCAGATCCTCGCTCATCGCCAACAGCAGCTTGCGGAGATTCTCGGCCTGCTTGGTCCGCTCGCTCTGCACCTCGATGCGGGAGAGCTTGGTGACCCCATCCACCAGCCGCGCGATCTCGGCGCCGAAGCGCTTCTCGATTTCGGCCAGGCTGTGCGGGGTGTCTTCCACCACATCATGCAGCAGGGCGGTGGCGATGGTGGCGGTGTCGAGGTGGTAGCTCGCCAGGATTTCGGCGACAGCGACGGGGTGGATGATGTAGGGCTCGCCGTTCTGGCGGGCTTGGGGCGCATGGGCCTCGGCGGCGAAGCGCCCGGCGCGCAGGATGAGGTCAGCGTCCAGCCGCTGATCGGCGGCGGTCACCCGTTCGCAAAACTCCAGGACGGCATCGAGGCCGGGGATGGCAGCGCTGCCGCCGGCCAGCCCATCCGGCGCACGCGCCACCGCCGGTTCATCCGGGGCGGCGCCATGCGTCATCCGCGGGGGCTCAGGCCCCGCGGCCGCCGAGTTCGGCGGCCAGTTGGGCTTCCAGGTCGTCCGGCGAGAAATCCTCGCCCGCCATGTCGGCCGGGAGTTCTTCGTTCACATCCATGACGCCAAAGATGTTCTCGTTGGTGTCGATCAGGTCCATCACCTCGTCCTCGACGGGCTCCGGCTCCGGCGCGCGGCTGAGGGACTTGATCAGATCCTGCTCCAGGGCGGGCAGTTCCACCGTCTGCTCGGCGATTTCGCGCAGGGCGACGACGGGGTTCTTGTCATTGTCGCGGTCGAGCGTCAGGCTCTCGCCGCGGCTGATGTTCCGGGCGCGCTGGGCGGCCAGCAGAACCAGCTCGAAGCGGTTCGGAACCTGGAGGATGCAGTCTTCGACGGTGACGCGGGCCATGGGAACCTCTGACAAGGGCGAACGGACGCAATTTGGCCTGGGCGGCCATGCTGCGGCGCGGCGAAACTTTCAGATAAGCGTTCCGGCGCCCCCGTGCAAGCCGCAGGCGGGGGGGCAGCCATGATTCTGCTCGCCCTCGGCGGCGGCGCCCTCATCCTGGCACTGGGCGCGGGGCTTTGGGCCTTTCAGGACCATCTGATCTACTTCCCCGATCCGGCGCCACCCCCCTCTCCCGCCACGCTCGGCCTCACCCGCGTCGAGGAGCGGCGGCTCACGACGCAGGACGGGCTGGAGATCCTCGGCTGGCGGCTTCGCGAGGCCGAACCGGGTGCGCCGGTCATCCTCTATCTGCACGGCAATGGGGGCAGCCTGCTGCACCGTGCCCGCCGCGTGCAGCGCTTCCAGCAGCAGGGCTGGGGCGCGCTTTTCGTGCAATGGCGCGGCTATGGCGGGAATCCCGGCCGGCCGGATGAGGCGGGCCTGGCGCAGGATGCGCTGGCCGGGCTGCTCTCCCTGCGCGCCGAGGGCATCAGCGCCTCGCGCATCGTGCTCTGGGGGGAATCGCTGGGCACCGGCCTCGCCATCCGGCTGGCCGCCGAGCAGCCCAGCGAGGTCGCCGCCCTGGTCCTGGAATCCCCCTATACCAGCCTGCTCGACCTCGCCCGGCTGCATTACCCCATCCTGCCGGCCGGCCTGCTGCTGCGGGATCATTTCGACAGCGCCGCCCGGATCGGCGCCGTGCGGGCGCCCATGCTGATGCTGATCGGCGCGGCGGATAGGCTGGTCCCGCCGGGGATGAGCCGCGAATTGGCCCGCCACGCCACCACACCGCCCGACATCTGGGAGGCGCAGGGCGCCGGGCATAATGACCTCGGGGAGGCTGGGGGTGTGGCGGCGGCGGCGGAATTCCTGCGGCGGCAGCGCGTGCCGCGTTAACGCCGCGCGCGCTCGGCGTGCTTGCCCATGGTGTTGTAGGGCGCATAGGGCGGGAATTCGCCGATCGCGACCATGTCCACTTCCACCAGCGTCGGCCCATCCACCGCCAACGCGCGCGCGACGACGGCGCCGAATTCCTCGGCCGCGCTCACCCGGAAGAAAGGCAGGCCGGCGAGGGCTGCAAGCTGCTCCAGATCCGGCCCGCGCAGGTCATCGCCGAAGCGGCGCCCCTCCACCACCGCGTCCTGGATATGGCGGATCACGCCATAGCCGCGGTCATTCATCACGATGGTGCAAAGCCGCGCGCGCTCCTGCACGGCGGTCCAAAGCTCGGTCAGGTTCATGGCGAAGCCGCCATCGCCGACCATGGCCACGGTCTTGCGCTCCCCCGCGCCCATCGCGGCCCCGATGCCGAGCGGCAGGCCCGGACCGATGGCGGCCCCCACCGGATGCACCGCATCGCGCGGGCCATAGACCTGCATCACGCGATTGCCCCAGGTGGAATTGCTGATGGTGATGTCCCGCACCCAGAGCGCATCGCGCGGCATCACCGCGCGCAACTGCCCGGCAAAGCCGGCATAGGGGCCGAGCGTGGCGAGATATTCCTCCGTCGCCAGCGCCTTGGTCCGCGCCACATCGGCCGCATAGCCGGGCTCCACCGCGATGCGGCCCTTGAGGCGCCGCGCCAGGCCCTGCGCCACCAGCTCCGCATCACCGTGCAGGAAATACCGGTTGGGATAGGTGCGCCCATTCGCCGCCGCATCCACATCTGCCTGGATGAGGTTGGCCGGCAGTTTCATGGTGAATTCCATCATCTCATGCCCGCGCAGCCGCGAGCCGAGCACCAGCATGGCATCCACGCCCTCATAGAAGCCGAGGATGCGGGGCGCGCCATTGCCGTGCAGCGCGCCGAAGCTCATCGGATGATCCTCCGGCACGATCCCGCGCCCATTCCAGGAGGACACGGCGGCGAAGCCGAGATCGAGCAGGGCCCGCGCGCCGGCGCCGGCCTCGCGCGCGCCATTGCCCAGCCAGATCATCGGCCGCTTCGCGCGCGCGAAGATCTCCGCCACCTCATCCAGCGCGGCCTCGCTGGGCGGCAGCGGCGGCGGCACAGGCAACACGAGCGCGTCCAGTTCCGCCGGGCGGGGAATCACGGCGCGTTGCAGGTCAATCGGGATTTCGACCGAGACCGGGCCGCGCGGCGGCGTCATCGCCTCGGCGGCCGCGCGCATCAGCACGCCCAGCGCCTCGCCCGCCGCCCGCACGCGATAGGCGGATTTGCCGGAAGCGGCCAGGATCGCCGTCTGGCCCGGCACGTCATGCACCGTGCCCATGTCGCGATCCACGAATTTCGTGGCCGTCTGGCCGGTGATGTGCAGCACGGGCGAGCCCGCGAAGCGCGCTTCCACCAGGCCGCCGATGCTGTTGGCCATGCCCGGGCCGGTGCTGGTGAAGAGCACGCCAGGCCCGCCGGTCACGCGCGCATAGGCATCGGCCATATGCGCGCCGCCCATCTCGCCCCGGCACATGACGTAGCGGATGGCATTGCGGCGGCCGATGGCATCGAGCATCGGGATGTTGTGGACGGAGACGATGCCGAAGGCCGTCGTCACGCCAATGCGGGTCAGGAATTCGGCGACGAGGTCACCGACGGTGTAGTTGTGCTCGGCCATGGGGCGTTTCCTCAAGCAGGTTTCTTGAGGCGCATCGTGTCACGATCCGCGCGCGGCGCCAGCCCGGCGAAACCGAGAGCCTCCGGCGGCTGGGGCCGAGAGGCCCCAAACCCCAGGACTTCGTGGTATCGCTTCCCTTGCGAGCTTGGCGCTGGCCCCAGTTTTGGGGTCTGGGGCCTCTCGGCCCCAGCCGCCGGAGGCCTGTTTCTACCCTCCCGCCGCACCTTGGGTGTTGGTGTAAATCGCATAAAGGGACTTGCTCGCCGCCATGAAGAGCCGGTTGCGGTGACGGCCGCCGAAGGCGAGATTCGCGCAGCGCTCGGGCAGGTCAATGAAGCCGATGGGCGCGCCGGCCGCGTTGAAGATCTTCACCCCATCCAGCCCCGGCGCCCCCATGCCCCAGCCGCACCAGAGATTGCCCGCCACATCGACGCGGAAGCCATCCGGCGTTTCCCCCGGCGCGCAGCGGATGAAGACGCGGCGGTTGCGCAGCGTCACCCCGGCCACGTCATAGGCCAGGATGTTGCGCGGATCGCTGCGGCTTTCGATGACGTAGAGAATGCTCTCATCCGGGCTGAAGGCGAGACCATTCGGGTGGTCCACATCATCCGCCACGCAGGTGATGGCGCCGGTCTGGCCATCCACGCGATAGAGATTGGTGTGCGGCAGTTCCGGCGCGCGCTTCTCGCCCTCATAGAAGCCCATCAGGCCGAAGGGCGGGTCGGTGAACCAGATGCTGCCATCGGATTTCACCACCACATCATTGGGGCTGTTCAGCCGCTTGCCCTGGTAGCTTTCGGCGATGACGGTGATGCGCCCATCGGGCTCCGTACGCACCACGCGGCCGGTCAGATGCTCGCAGCTGATCAGCCGGCCCTCGCGGTCCCGCGTGTTGCCGTTGGTGTTGTTCGAGGGCTTGCGGAACTCATCCACCTGGCCCGTGGATTCCAGCCAGCGCAGCATCCGGTTGTTCGGAATATCCGACCAGATGAGGCAGCGCTGGTCGCCGAACCAGACCGGCCCCTCGCCCCAGCGCCCGCCGGTCCAGAGGCGCTCCAGCCCGGCCAGCGGCAGGCGCAGCGCGTTGAAGGCGGGGTCCAG
>JAIYDS010000220.1 GCA_027487385.1 Acetobacteraceae bacterium
CCGCGCGGGCGAGCGCGCTGCGCGGGCCGGCGAGGGCGGCGCGCGCGGCCGCGGCCGCCGGGCGCAGGTCACCGGCGAGGCAGGGCACGGGCTCGGCCGGTTGCAGCAGGATCAGCGCGCGGCGCAGCCGGCCGAGCGCCACCAGCGGGTCGGCGGCGCCGGGGATCGCCTCCAGCAGCGCGGCCAGGCGCGGCATCTGCCCCTCCCGCGCCAGGGTCGCGAGGCGGGGGGCGCGGCCGGGCTCGGCCTGGAGGCGCGGCAATTCATCGGCGAGGCGCGAGGCGAGGGTGGCGCGCAGCGGGTCCTCACGCGGGGCGGCCTCGGGCGCGGCCGGCGCGGCCTCGGGGCGGCCTTCGGCCAGCGCGCTGAGCCGGGTGAGCAGGGCGGCGGGCGGCGGTTGGTCCTGGCGGCGTTCCAGCAGCGCCACGCGCTGGCCGCGCAGGCTGTCCACCGCCGCCAGCAGCGCCGCGCGCACCGGCGGGCCGAGGGCAAGCCGCCCGGCGCGGGCCAGTCCCAGCACATCCTCCGCCTTGTGCGCCAGGGTGCCGATGCCATGCGCGCCGATCGCCGCCGACATGCCTTTCAGGCTGTGCATGGCGCGGAACAGCACATCGACCGCACCGTCGCCGGTCAGCCCGGCTTCCAGCGAATCCAGATGCTCGGCCGTCTCGGCCGCGAATTCCTGCCAGAGGGGATCATCCGCCTCCATCGCCTCAGACCTCCAGGCCGGTCGCTTCGCGCAGCGTCGCCAGGATTTCCGCCCCGCTGCGCTCGGCGAGGTCGGGCGAAAGCGCGCCGGAGGGCTTGGCCACCGCCGCCCAGGCGCCGCGCCGCAGCACCTCCAGCGCCGCCGCGCTGCCCGGATGCGCGGCCGAGGAAACCACCACCACCTGGCCATGCCCGCTGACCGACCATTCGGCGAGGAAGCCCAGCCCATCCAGCACCGGCATTTCGAGATCGAGCAGGGTGAGGTCCGGCCGCAGCTCGGCCTGGGCCTGGAGGCCGGCGGCGCCGTCCATCGCCTCGCCCACCACGGTGAAGCGGCCATCGCCGGCCAGGATTCCGCGCAGCAGTCGGCGCATCATGGCGCTGTCATCCACGATCAGCGTGCGGATGGGGCGCGCCTCGTCCGGCGCGGGCGGCGGCGCGGCCTCCGGCGCCAACTCCGGAGCGGGCGCATCCCGGCCTTCCGCCAGCGCGGCAAGGCCCTCGGCGGCGGCCCGCAGCGCGGCGAGATCCTCCTCCTCCGCCAGCGGCGCGAGGCGGGCCTGGATGGGGGCGATTTCCATGCCATCGGCCATGGCGCGCATCTGCGCCAGCAGGCGCTGGGCGGCGGGCAGGTCGGCCGCGGTGGCGAGCGCCACGCAAAGCGGCGCGAATTCCTCGCGGAAGGCGGCCAGCAATTCCTCGTCCATCACGCCTCCCAGATGCCACGCAGGCGCCGGCCCAGCGCCTCGGGGTCCAGCGCCTCGGCGCCGCCCACCAGGGAGCTTGCCGCCTGGGGCATGCCGGCCACAACGGAAGATTGCGTGCTCTGCACCAGAACCAAGCCCCCTTCCTCGACCAGGGCCGCCGCCCCCAGCGCGCCATCCTGGCCCATCCCGGTCAGCACCACGCCACAGGCCGCAAGGCCGAGCAGCGCGGCCGAGCGGAACAGCAGGTCGGCCGAAGGGTGCACCGGCGCGGCGGTGGGGGCGAGGCGCAGCGCGAAGCCGCCGCGGCTGCGCAGCAGCACGCCATCGGTGGGCAGCAGCGTCGCCGCCTCGGCGCCAAGGATCACGCCTTCCTCCGCCACCCGCACCGGCCAGCCGGCGCGGCGGGTGAGCAGCGCGGCCAACTCCGGACCCAGCCCGGCCGGCATGTGCTGGGCGATCACCACCGGCACGGGCAGGGGGCCGCTGGCGGCCAGCAGCGCGGCCAGCGCATCCGGCCCGCCGGTGGAGGCAGCGATCAGCACCAGCGGCGGCGGCGCGGCAAGGGCAGTGCCGGTGCGCGCCGGGTTCGGCGCCGGTGCCGCGCGCTCATGCGCCCGCGCCCAATGCCGCAGCCGCCCGCGCAGCGCCTGGTCGAGATGGCCGAGATCCAGCCCCCCCAGCCCGGCCTCCTTGCTCAGGTAATCGCAGGCGCCCGCGGCCAGCGCGGCGATGGCAGCCGGGCTGTCCTCCTGCGTGTGCTGGCTGACCATGATGATGGCGGGCGGGTTGGGCAGGGCCATGATCCGCCGCGTCGCCTCGATGCCGCCGAGGATGGGCATTTCCACATCCATCGCCACCACGGCGGGGTGGTGGCGCTGTACGGCGGCGATGGCGGCCTCGCCATCCGCGGCTTCGGCGACGACGCGCAGATCGCCCTCGGCCTCGATGATGCGGCGGAGCGCGATGCGCAGGAAGGCGCTGTCATCCACCACCAGCACAGGAATCGGCGGGATCACAACGCCCCCAGCCGGTGTGGGGCCAGGACGGGCAGCGGCAATTCGCCCAGCCGGGCATAGGCGGCGACCAGCCCGTCCCGCTGCGGCAGGGGCGTCACATCGGCGGCCGGCAGGGCGCGCACGCCACCGATGCGCTCGACGGCGACCAGCACCTCGGGCCAAAGGGCCAGGCGGATCAGCGGGGCCGGGCCCTCGGCCAGGGCGGCGCGCCCGCCCAGCACCAGCCCGGCATCCAGCACCGGCAGCACCGCGCCGCGATGCGCGGCGAGCCCGGCCATGCCGGGGCGCGGGGTCGGCAAGGGTTGGGTGGCCGGCAGGACGGCCACGACGGACTCGGCCGGCAGGGCCAGCTCCATCCCGGCCGCGCGGAACAGCACCAGATGCCGCTGCGGCACGGGCTGCAAGGGCGGGGGGTCGAGCGCGGCCGGGGCATGGGCCAGCGCCGCCCGCGCTTCGGGCGTGCCCAGCCAGGCCTGGAAGCCCGCCGTGGCGGCGATGGCGGGCCCGGCCTCGATGCGCGCGGCCGGCAGGGCGAAGCGCCGCCCGCCCTCGCGCAGCACCAGCAGCAGAATGGGCGGCTCGGCCCCGGCGGCGGCCGGCATGCCGGCGGCGAAGCCCGTCTCCAGCACCAGCACGGCCGCGCCCTCATCCTCGGCCAGGCCGAGCACGCCGGGGGCGGCATCCGGCACCGGGCGCAGGGGCGGCATGGGGATGATGTGCTCGGCCAGGGCCGCGGGGATGGCGAGCGCGACCCCGCCCAGCGCCAGGTGCAACGCGCCGAGCCCGGCCGGGCGGCGTGGCGACGGCGTGGCGGCGGCGGTGGCGAGGCGGGGGGCGCCGGGCGCCGTCAGGCGCGGCGGGGCCTCGGCCAGCACGGCCTCGCCCTCCGCCAGCCGGAACCAGCCACCGCCGGGAAGCGGAAGGTCACGCATCGGGCTTGCGCCAGATGGCCTCGCCCAGCGACTCCAGCCCGGCCGGCGGGCGGTCGCTGGGGCCGAGTGCCAGCAGCCCGCCCGGGCGCAGCGCCGCGATCAGGGAATCCACCACCCGCGCGCGGGCGGTGTCGGTGAGGTAGATCAGCACGTTGCGGCAGAAGATGACGTCCAGCCCGGTGGCGCCCAGCCCCTCCAGCAGGTTGGCGCGGCGGAATTCCAGGCTGCGGTGCAGCGCCGGATGCAGCCGGGGGCTGCCTTCGGCATCGGCGAGCCAGGGGCGCAGTTCGGCCGGCACCAGGCCCAGCGGATCGCCAAGGCCGGGCGCGATCACGCCCTGCGCGGCGCTGGCCAGGGCCGGGCGGCAGAGATCGAGGCCCAGAACCTCCAGGCCGGAAGCGCTGGCCTCGGCATGCATCGCCTGGGCGGCCAGGGTGAAGGCCTCCTCGCCCGTGGCGCAGCCGGCCGAGAGAATGCGGAAGCCGCGCCCCGCCTCGCGGGCGCGGCGCAGGATCGGGGGCAGCAGGGCGCCGGCGCGGTCCGCCTGGCTGGGGTGCCGGTAGAGCCGGGTCTCCTGCACCGTCACCGCATCGAGCAGCGCGGCCCAGGCCGGGTCCGCCACATCCGCCGCCGCCGGATCGCAGGCGGCGACGAGCGGCGCCGCGCGCCGGAGTCGGGCGGAGAGGACGGAAGACGGCGCCAGCCCCGCCAGGGATTCCAGCGCGGCCGCCACCGCCGCTTCCCGTGCAGCGGCGATCGCGGCAGGGTCGGCGGGGGCGCGCGCCATCCTCAGGCGGAGGCGGCCTCGGCGCGCGTGGCGAAGGCGGGGATGATCTTGTCGAAGCCGCTGATCTCGAAGACCTCCCGCACCGGCGGCTGCAGCCCGACCACGGCGAAGCTCGCCCCCGTCGCCTTGGCCTGCTTCGCCGCCTTCAGCAGCACGCGCAGACCGGCCGAGGAGACGTAGCGCACCTCGGACAGGTCGGCGATGACGCCACCCTTCTCCAGCATGGCAAGCAGGCGGGTCTCGGTCAGCGCGGCGGTCGCGGTGTCGAGCCGCCCGTCCAGGATCGCAACCCCCTTGCCGGCTTCCTGGGTCTCGGTGATCTCCATCAGTCTGGTCTCCACGGATGTCGTGCCGCTGCACCGCGCGGCGGGAAGCGGCAAGGCTACCGCAGAAACGCCTCGCATCAAATGCGTCTCGCGCCGCGGCGCCGGGCGGCGATGGATCGGTGAGAGGAGATGAGCCCCGGCGGCCGCGGGCCCCTTTGCCTCACTCCACCGTGATCCGTGCCCGGGCGACCAGGTCCCGCCAGGCCGCCACCTCGCGCGTCACGCGGTTGGCCAGCGCCTCGGGGCCGTCCGGCCGGACGATGAAGCCGGCATTGCGCATGCGCGTGCGGGTCTCCGCATCGCCCATCACGGCGGTGGTCTCCCGCGCCAGGCGCTCCACGATGGCGGTGGGCGTGCCGGCCGGCGCGAAGAGGCTGAGGAAGGTCTCGGTGACGAAATCCGGCTGGCCGAGATCCCGCATGGTCGGCACATCGGGCAGGTCGAACCAGCGCTCGGGGCCGGTCAGCGCCAAGGCGCGCAGATTGCCCGCCTTGATCTGCGCGTGGGAGGAGGCGAGCGCCGTGGCGCCGATCTCGACCGTACCTGCGAGCAAGGCCTGCACGCAAAGCGCCGCACTGCTGTGCGTCACCTGCACGAAGCTGACGCCACGCTCGATCGCCAGACGCTCCCCCGCCAGATGGGGGGTTGAGCCGGTGCCGGGATTGGCGAAATGCATGCCCCCCGGCGTGGCGCGCGCGCGGGCCACCAGATCCGCGAGGCTGCGGATGGGCGAGGCCGCGCCGGCCAGGAACACATCGGGTGAGGCCGCAAGCTCGCTGATCGGTGCGAAATCCCGGATCGGGTCATAGCCGGGATTGCGGAACAGGCTCGGGTTCACCACGAAGCCGGTGGAGGTGACGAGCAGCGTGTAGCCATCCGGCGCCGCGCGCGCGGCCAGCGCCACGCCGATATTGCCACCCGCGCCGCCGCGATTCTCGATCACCACGGGTTGGCCGAGCACGGGCGAGAGCCCATTGGCCAGGATGCGCGCCACCACATCGGTGGGCCCGCCGGGGCCGAAGGGCACGATCAGCCGGACCGGCCGCGCCGGCCAGGCCTGCGCCAGGGCGGGTGTCGCCAGAACCGTGGGCAGCGCGAGGAAATGCCGGCGCGCGAGGGCCTTGCCGCGGAAGCGCATGTGACGTTGTCCTTCCCTGTTTCGGGAACGGTGGGGCGCGCGCTGGCCCGGCGTCAAGCGTGACTTGTCCGGACCTCGCGAAGCGGCTTAGCTCGCGCGTCAAGGGCCGGGATGACGCGGCCCGCCTGAGGAAAACCGCGCATGAGAAAGCTGCTCCTGGCCAGCCTGGTCGCCTTCGCCCTCCCGGCCGCCGCCGACCCCCTGCCGCGCGGCAATCCGCAGGAGCTGGGCTTCTCCGCCGCGCGGCTGGACCGCATCCGCACCACCATGGAGGCCGATATCGCGCGCGGCCAGATGCCCGGTGCCGTCATCGCCATCGCGCGGCGCGGGCAGTTCGCCTATTTCGAGGCCTTCGGCCATGTGGACGGCGCCCGCACCCGGCCCATGCCGCGCGACGCCATCTTCCCCATCGCCAGCATGACCAAGCCGATGACGGCCGTCGCCATGCTGACCTTGCTGGAGGAGGGGCGCCTGGCCCTGACCGACCCGGTCACGCGCGTCCTGCCGGAGCTGGGCAATCGCCGCGTGGCGGTGGCCGGCAATCCGGAAAACACCGTCCCCGCCGCGCGGCCGATCACGCTGATCGATCTCTCGCGCCACACTTCGGGCATCACCTATGGCGGGCGCGGCACCACGGCGCTGCACCGGCTCTACCCGGCCAGTTCCAACAGCTCCGCCCGGGAATTCGATTCGGCGAGCTTCATCGCGCGCCTCGCCACCCTGCCCCTGCTGCATCAGCCGGGCACGGTCTGGGACTACAGCCTCTCCAACGACGTGCTGGGCATCGTCGTGGAACGCCTCACCGAGCAACGCCTGGGCGAGGCCATGGCGCAGCGCATCTTCCGCCCGCTGCGCATGGTGGATACCGGCTTCGTCGTCCCCGAGGCCGACCGCGCCCGCTACGCCACGCCCCTGCCCAACGACCCCGCCACCGGCCAGCCGCAAAGCCTGACCACCGGCCTTTCCGCGCCGCGCTTCGATTGCGGCGGCGGCTGCGCCGTCTCCACCGCCGGCGACTATATCCGCTTCGCCCAGATGCTGCTGAATGGCGGCACGCTGGACGGCCAGCGCATCCTCTCCCGCGCCAGCGTGGCCGAGATGACGCGCGACCACATGCATGCCGGCATCGAGAACAATGTCGCGGGCACGGAAGGCAACATGGTGAATTGGGGCTTCGGCCTCACCGTCGGCGTGCGGCGCGAGGGCGGCAGTTCGGGCCTCGGCAATCCCGGCATGTTCAGCTGGAACGGCGCCTTCGGCACGGCCATGTGGGTGGACCCGCGCGAGCAGCTGGCCGTGGTCTTCATGGCGCCGACGCCGGGCGTGCTGCGGCAATACTACCGGCGCGTGATCAATGCGCTGGTCTATCAGGCGATCATGGACTGAGGCCATTGCCGGGACTGCGGGTTGCGCGCCACCATGCGGCATATCCCGCCTTCCGGAGGACGCACATGCGCCAGCTCGACCCCGATATCCGCCTTGCCGCGCTAGAGGCCGTGGTCTCGCGCCTGCTGGTGGCCGAGGCGCGTCAATCGCCCGACCCGGCCGGCATGCTGGACCAATTCGCCGCGCGGATGCGGCGCGAGGCCGAGACCCATCCGATGGCCAGCGATGACCCGCGCGACCGCATGGCCCTGGCCGGCGCCCTGCTGCAGCTGGTGGCCCTGGCCAAGGAGAAGCTGATCACGGAGTGAGGACGGCCCGCGCCGCCACCTCCTCCGGCGTCGCGGCCAGTCCGCGCGCGGCCAGGAAGCGGGCGGCGCGGGGGGAAGCGGTCCAGACGCAGAAGGGGATGGCCAGCAGCAGCCCGCCCGCCCAGGGCAGCGCGAACCACAAGGCCCAAGGCGCGGTCAGCGCCAGGAAAGCGAAGGCCAGCACGCCCATCAGCGTGTGAAACCACAGCATCCGCGCCGCGTCGCCCCAGCCGATGTCGCGCGCCGCCCGGTTCTGCGCGCCCCAGCCCATTTTCGCGCCGAAGGGGAGCGCCATCAGGAAGCGCGACTTGTTCAGGCAGGAGATCGGCGAGAGAATGGTGGTGAAGAGGATCTCCAGCGCCGCGCCCTGGGCAAAGACGCGCCGCCCGCCATAGCGCGCGGCCTCGCGCCCCTGCATCAGCACCTGCGCATAGCCGGCGAGCTTGGGCGAATGCTGCGTCACCCAGAACAGGGCCATGATGGCGGCCAGGTGCCAGGCGCTCATCTCGTCGAAGCGGCCCAGCGCGGCGAGCAGCGCCGCCAGCACGAAGGCCAGCACCCAGAGCGGCGCGCAGAGAAAGAGCAGGATCGCCTGGATCAGCTGGAAGCGCGCCATGCCGGAAAGGCCCGGCTGCCGCAGCAGCGGCAGATACTGCATGTTGCCCGCGGCCCAGCGCAGGTCCCGCGCCATGAATTCCGGCAGGGCGGGCGGGTTGCCCTCCAGGCTGCCGCGCTCCTCCGGCAGGCACCAGACCTCCCAGCCCGCGCCATGCAGGCGGATCGCCTCCACCTGGTCATGGCTGAGGATGGTGGAGCCATCCGGCAGGGTGTCGAGCTTGCCGTGCTCACGGAAGGGGGCGATGCGGATCATCGCATTGTGACCCCAATAGGGGCCCTTCGGCCCCTGCCACCAGCCCTGGCCCGTGGCCCAGGCGCGCATGCCGGCGCGCATGCCGAACTGGAAGAGGCGCGGAAAGGGCGCGGCGACGGGCCGGCCGACGATGAGCTGTTGCAGGATGGCGATGCGCGGTGCCGCATCGAGCGCGAGGGCGAGCTTCAGCACTGCTTCCGGCGTCATCTCGGAATCGGCATCGAGGCAGAGGAGGTAGTCGAAGGCCGCGCCCTCCGCCTCCAGGAACTCCATGACGTTGCCGGCCTTGAAGCCGCGGTTCACGTCGCGGCGGCGCAGATGGATGCGCGCGGCATCCTGCGGCCGGAAGGCGGCGATGGCGGCGTCCTCCGCCGCGCGGAAATCCGGGTCCTGCGTGTCGGAGAGGAACCAGAGGGAGAAATGGCTGGCGGGCAGCCCATCGAGCAAGGGGCCGAGCGCGGCGAGGATGGGCGCCATCTCCTCATTGCGGAGGCAGACGGCGATGGCGGTGCGGCCCTGGGGCCTGGGCGCGCCGAGGTCGAGCCCGCGCAGGGCCGGGACGACATGGGCCGGCGGATCGGCCGTGAAGATGAGAATCGCCCAGCCCAGGAGCGCATTGACCGAGGCCAGGGCGATCCAGGGGCTGAGCAGGGCCAGACAGGCCAGGAAGAGGCCTTCCGGAATAAAAAGGGCCTCCACCAAGGGGGGGGTGGGGATGGTGGAGGCCAGGAGCAGGGCGCCCCAGATCAGGGCGCCGAGCCCAAGCACGGCAATCGGTCGGTTGCGCATGCCGGGGTCCTTACCGGAAAAACCGGGCCGGATCACGGCAGCGGGGCCATTCATTCGGCCGCTGCTGGTGGCATCCGGACGGTGCGACCGCCCGGATGCCGGCATAAAAAGGGCCTCCACCAGAGAGAAAGGGGTGGGGAGCGGTGGAGGCCGGGATCAAGGTGCCCTGGGGGGAGAGCGCCTGATCCAAAGGGGTTTCGGGTCGGGCAAGTCGGTCATGAGGCAACGCGCGGGGGGACGCTTCGCCGCAGGACCGTGGTGGCCGGCCTGCCCCGTCGGGCAGGAAGGCCGTGTTGGTCAGGCGGAGATGATCTTCCAGGCGACATGGCCGAGAACGCCCACCAGCGCGGCCGTGGCGGCGAGGAGGGAGAAGCGCAGTGCCATCAAGACGACCTCACCGCGATTAATCTCAGTACGGTCAGACATTCTCAATTTCCTTACCGTTGGGGGTTGCACACAGCATCTTTATACACGAACGCCAGCGCGTTGAAACCTCTAATTGTGCTGAACCCTCATTTTGTTGTTTTTTAAGACTTATATATGTTTTTTTAGACGTTTTTACTCCGCCGCGACATTCGCCTATGCTTCCGCCACAGCCAGCCCCCCGGAGCGACCCATGGACACCGCACCCGCCACCCGACCGGAATTGCAGGCCCTCTACGCCGAAATGGCGCCACGCCACCTTCACCCCCTCTGGGAGGTGCTGCACGGCCTGGTCACGCCCACGCCGCGCTCCGCCGCCGCGCCCGTCCTGTGGCGCTATGCCGAGGCGCGGGATTTCCTGATGCGCGCCGGTGCGCTCATCAGCGCCGAGCAGGCCGAGCGCCGCGTCCTCATCATGGAAAACCCGCTCCTGCCCGGTTCCTCCTGCGCCACGCCCTCCCTCTATGCCGGCTTGCAGCTCATCCTTCCGGGCGAGGTCGCGCCCTGCCATCGGCATACCCAATGCGCCTTAAGATTTGTTGTGGAGGGCAGCGGCGCCTTCACCGCGCTGGATGGCGAAAAGGCCGTGATGCGGCCCTTCGACCTGGTGCTCACGCCCAATTGGCAATGGCACGACCATGGCAATACGAGCGACGCGCCGATGATCTGGCTGGATGGGCTGGACATCCCGATGGTGCGGTTTTTCGAGACGAGCTTCGCCGAGCGCCTGCCGCAAAATGCGCATCCCGAGACGGCGCCGGCCGGGGACACGCTGGCGCGCTATGGCCGCAATCTGAGGCCCTTTGCGGGATCCGCCGCCGCGCGGCGCCCGGCAAGCCTGCCGCTCTTCCACTACCCCTATGCTGAGTGGCGCGCCTCGCTTGCGGCCCTGGCCGCGCAGGACGCGCCCGATCCGCATCTGGGCCACGCGCTGGAATTCACCAACCCGGCCGATGGCGGGCCGGTGATGCCGACCATCGCCGCCCATGTCCGCCTGCTGCCCGCCGGCTTCACGACGAAGCCGCGCCAGGCGACGGATGGGACGATCTTCGTGGTGGTGTCGGGGAACGGCACCGCCCGCATCAACGGCACGGATTTCCCGCTGATGGAGCGCGACACCTTCGTGGTGCCCTCGTGGAACCAGCTGGAGCTGGAAGCCTCGAGCGAACTGGTCTTGTTCGCCTATTCAGACCGCGCCGCGCAGGAGAAGCTCGGCCTCTTCCGCGAAGCGCGCCACTGACGCGCCCGCGCGAAACGCATGGGGTCCGGGGCCTTTCGGCCCCGGCCGCCGGAAGCCTCTTCAGGCCGCCTCACCCTTGACCGGCAGGCCCTCGGCCCGGCGCGAAGCGCGCTTGCGCTCATTCGGGTCCAGATGGCGCTTGCGCAGCCGCACGGCCGAAGGCGTCACCTCCACCAGCTCATCATCCTCGATATAGGCGATGGCCTGCTCCAGGCTCATCCGGCGCGGCGGGATCAGCAGCAGCGCGTCATCCTTGCCGGCGGCGCGGATGTTGGTGAGCTTCTTCTCCTTGACCGGGTTCACTTCGAGGTCATCGCCGCGCGAATTCTCGCCGATGATCAGCCCGACATAGACCTTCGCGCCGGGGTCCACGAAGAGCGTGCCACGCTCCTGCAGGGCGAAGAGCGCGTATTGCGTCGTCTCGCCATCCACGTTGGAAATCAGCGAGCCGTTGCGGCGGCCCTCCATCACGCCGGCCCAGGGCGCATAGCCATGGAACAGGCGGTTCATGATGCCGGTGCCGCGCGTGTCCGTCAGGAATTCGCTGTGATAGCCGATCAGCCCGCGCGAGGGCATGATGAAGGTCAGGCGGGTCTTGCCGCCGCCCGAGGGGCGCATGTCCTGCATCTGCGCCTTTCGGATGGAGAGCTTCTCCACCACCACGCCGGTATAGGCGTCATCCACATCCACCAGCACTTCCTCGAAGGGCTCTTCCTTCGCGCCGGTCTCCGGGTTCTCGCGCATCAGCACGCGCGGGCGGCCGATGGTGAGCTCGAAGCCCTCGCGGCGCATCGTCTCGATCAGCACGCCGAGCTGAAGCTCGCCGCGGCCGGCCACTTCGAA
>JAIYDS010000049.1 GCA_027487385.1 Acetobacteraceae bacterium
GAGCCGTCCATCATCGGCCCGATCGCTGCGCGGCGCCCCCGCGAGGGGCCGGGAGGAAGGCGCCGCGCAGCGTGAATCGGTCCGACAGCATCAATACACATCCCGCTGATAGCGGCCCTGCTTGGCCAGCGCCACGATCCAGTCGCGCGCCTGGTCGGCGTTCATGCCGCCCTCGCTCATCGCGATCTGGCGCAGCGCCGCGTCCACATCCTTCGCCATGCGGCTGGCGTCGCCGCAGACGTAGAAATGCCCGCCATCCTGCAGCCAGCGCCAGAGATCGGCGGAATCCTCGATCATGCGGTGCTGCACATAATCCTTCGCCTGGCCATCGCGCGACCAGGCAAGGGAAAGGCGTTGCAGCGTGCCATCCTTCCGCCATGCGGCGATCTCATCCGCGAAGAGGAAGTCCGTCGCCGCGTGGCGATCCCCGAAAAAGAGCCAGCTGCGCCCCTTGATGCCCAGCGCCGCGCGCTCCTGCAGGAAGGCGCGGAAGGGCGCGATGCCGGTGCCGGGCCCGACCATGATGACGGGCGTCTCCGCGCGCTCGGGCAGGCGGAAATGGCTGGTCTGGGTGTAGGCGGGCACGGCCTCGGCGCGGAAGGCAAGGTGGCAAGAGGCGACGCCATCCCGCACCCGCCCGCGCCGCGCCTCCCGCACCACGCCGACGCAAAGCTCCACGCGCCCTGGCGTGGCGCGCAGCGAGGAGGCGATGGAGTAGAGGCGCGGCTTCAGCGTGGGCAGCGAGGCCACGAGGTCCGCCACGGGGGGGCGCGCCGAGGGGAAGGCCTCCAGCAGGTCCAGCAGATCGGCATCGGCCGGCTCCGCGCCATCCTCGCCATCAGCCAGGCGACGCAGCGCCGCACCCTCGCGCGGGTCCCGTGCCGCGCCGGCGAGGAGATCGAGTGTGCGGTCCAGCGGACGTGCGATGTCGCGCTCGGCCGAGAGCGCCTCGCGCAGTGCGTCATCGCCGCGGGCGTTCAGGCGGGTGAGGCAGGCCTCGACCAGTTCGGGGTCATTGCGGACCACCACGCCGAGGGAATCGCCGGGCGCATAGGTGATGCCGGTGCCGCTGAGATCGAGCACGATGCGGCGCACATCCTTGCCGCTGGCCGTACCGGTCAGGCGCTCGGAGGCGAGCAGGCGCGTGGTTTCGCCGCGCGGTTTCGACGCCACGGGGGTGGCGGCGGGCCCCACCTTCACATCGGCCATCAGACGCTTCACCGCATCGCGCGTCACCTTGCCGCCGGGCTGGCACAGCGCCGTGGAGGTTTCGCGTCCTTCGGCCAGCGCTTCGGCATAGCTCTGGCACAGATAGCCGCACTGCCCGCAATCGAGCTGCGCCATGGCGGCCATCAGGCGGCGCGGCAGGCTGCGCCCCTCGGCCAGGGCCAGGCGCTCGTCGAGTTCGAGCGCGGGATCGTGCCAGGGAAAGTCCTCCGCCGGAGCTGCGGGTGCCGGGGCGGCAGCGCTCTCGGCGCCGCCATAGAGCCCGGCCAGGAAGCCATTCAGCCAGGCGCGCTGCTCGGGCGTGAAGGGCGCGGAATCCGGGATGATCGGCACGGGGGCGGCGCCAAAGCTTTGCGTGATGACGTTCATGCGTCCAGCATTCCGTTCAGCTCGGCATCGCCGTGGCGGGCGCAGAAGTCCTGGAAGGATTCGCCGGGCGCGCGGCGGGCCTGCCAATGGCGCAGGATGTTCAGCAGCAGAGGCGCCACCGCATCCTCTGCCACCTTGGGGCGGATCAGCCGGCCGATCTTCGCGGCATGCGCCGCGCCGCCACCGAGATGGATGTCATAGCCGGGCAGCACCTCCTCGCCCTGCTCCACCTTCGCGCCGAGCAGGCCGATATCGGCGATGAAATGCTGGGCGCAGGAATGGTGGCAGCCGGTGAGGTGGATGTTCAGAGCCGCATCCAGCGTGATGCGCGTCTCCAGGAAGGAAGCGATCTCCAACCCATGGCGCTTGGTGTCGGCGGCGGCGAATTTGCAGCCGGCGGAACCGGTGCAGGCGACGAGGCCGGCGCGGATGGCAGTGGCTTCCGTGGTCAGCCCCAGCGCCGCCAGCGTGGCCTGCGCGCCCGCGACATCGGCGACATGCGGGATGAGCAGGTTCTGCCAGACGGTGAGGCGCAACTCACCATTCCCGAAGCGCTCGGCAATTCCAGCAAGGCCGCGCAACTGATCGGCCGAGAGTCGGGCCGCCGGCACCACCACGCCGAGCCAATGCAGTCCCTCCTGCCGCTGCGGCTGCACGCCGATATGCGCGAGGCGATCCGGCGCGGGCGGCCGCTCCATGGCGGCCACATCGAAGCGCGGCAGCGGGCTGCCCAGCAGCCTCTCCACCTCGGTCAGGAAGCGGGCATGGCCCCAGGCATCCAGCAAGTATTTCAGCCGGGCCTTCTTGCGATCCGTGCGGTCGCCATGGGCGATGAAGACGCGGAGAATAGCGTCGCACAGCTTCACCACCTCGCTCGGCAGCACCGCGACGTCAGAGGGTGTGGCCAAATCCTGATGGCCGGTGATGCCGCCGAGACCGAGGCGGAAGCGATACTCGCCCTGCACCCGCACCACGCTGAGCGCGATGTCGTTCGTCTCCTCCAGCACTGCGATGGAGCCACCGCCATCCAGGCTTATGTTGAACTTGCGCGGCAGGCCGAACAGGTCCCGCGTGTTGAGGATGTGATGGTGCAGCGCGCGGACGATGGGCCGCGTATCCACCCATTCGTGCGGATCAATGCCCACCGTGGGCGAAGCGGTGATGTTGCGGATATTGTCGGCGCCGGTGCCTCGCGGCAGCAGGCCGATCTCGCCCAGGCGCATCACCACCTCGGGGCCCTTGGCGGCCGGGATCATGCGGATCTGCACATTCGCGCGGGTGGTGATGTCGATGTACCCGCCGCCGCATTCCTCGGCGATGGCGGCCACCTCGCGCGCCTGGTGCGCGGTGAGGATGCCGCCCGGGATGCGCAGGCGGCACATGAAGGCGTCCTGCGCCGGGCCCACGAAGAACAGGCCATGGAAGCGGCCGATGAAGTCATCGATGGGCTTGGGGAATTGCCCGGCCTCGGCGCGCGCGGTGATCTCGCTCCAGCGGTCCAGCGGGTGCTTCTCGCGCTTCGCCTCCTCCTGCGGGACGAGTTTGCCGCCCTTCGCAATGGTGGCGTCCTGCGCGGCGCGCAGCGCATCGGCGGGCGCCGTGCCGCCGCCAGAGGGGGCCAGGGCGCCGCGCCGCGCCTCCACGCCGGCCATGAAGCCTTTGAGGTAGTTCTGCTGCTCGGGCGAGAAGCCAGGGCCTTCCATCACGCCAACTCCGGGGCAAAGGCGGGGCCGAGTGCCAGCGCCGCGCGTGCGCGTCCGATGGGGCGGCGCGAGGCGATGAGGTTCAGGTAGAAGCCGCTGTCGCTCACATCGCCATAGAGCACGGCGCCGACCAGCCGATCCTCGCGCAGGAAGAGGCGGCGATAGCGATCTTCTTCTTCGTCGCGCAGGGTCACGCCCTCGCCCGCGATCTCGCCGGCGGACCAGACGGCGGTGCCGGAAACCTTGAGCACCGCGGAATCCGCGCGCGCTGCGTAACGCGCGGCCGCGCCTGCCAGCGTGGCGGCCGCGATCTCCGCCTGCTCCAGCGCGGGGGCGACGAGGCCGATGGTGCGGCCTTCCACTTCCACGCATTCGCCGATGGCGAGGATGGCGGGATCGCTGCTGCGCATCCCGGCATCCGCCTGGATGCCGCGCCCGATGGCGAGGCCGGAGGCAGCCGCCAGCGCCGTATCGGGACGGATGCCGACGGCCATCACCACGATCTCGGCCGCGATGCGCTTGCCATCGGCCAAGACCACGCCGCTCACGCGCGTCTCGCCCTCGATGGCGGCGAGCTGCGAGGGCATGGCGAAGCGAATGCCCTTCTGCCCCAGGCGGCGTGCCAGAAAGCCCCCCGCGCCGGAATCCAATTGCCGCTCCATGGGCCATTCCACGGGATGCAGCACCGTCACCCTCATGCCGCGCTGCGCGAGGCCAGCTGCCGCTTCCAGCCCCAGAAGCCCGCCACCCACCACCACGGCGGAACCCCCGCCGCGCGCGGCGCGGAGCATGGCGCGCACATCATCCAGCGTCCGATAGGTCAGCACGCCGGGCAGTTCGGCGCCGGGGACGGGCAGGCGGATGGCGCGGGAACCCGTGGCGATCACCACGCGGTCATAGGCGATGCGCTCCCCGCGCGCCGTCACCGCCCGCTTCGCCGCTCGGTCCAGCGCCGTGATTCGCGTGGCGGGGCGAAAGGCGATGCCCTGCGCCTGCAAGGCGGCCAGGTCATGCGTGATCAGATCCGGCAGCGTCTTCTCTCCGGCCAGCAGTGCCGAAAGGGCCACGCGGTCATAGGGCAGCGCGGCCTCGGCACTGCAAAGCGTGACGCGCGCGCCGCGCTCCGCACTCCGCACCGCGCAGCGCGTGCCCGCAGGGCCCGCGCCGATGACGAGAACCTGCTGGCTCACGCCGCCGCCGGCAGCGCGTGGCGTTCGTGCAGGAAGCGCAGCACCGCCTCGCGCGCCGCCAGGAAGCGCGGTTCGGAAGCGAGCGCCAGGCGGTCCCGCGGGCGGGGCAGGTCCACGTCCAGGATTTCGCCGATCGTCGCATTCGGGCCATTCGTCATCATCACGATGCGGTCCGAGAGCAGCACCGCCTCATCCACGTCATGCGTGATCATCATGATGGTGGTGCCGAGCCGCGCATGGATCGCCATCACCTGGTCCTGCAGATGCGCGCGGGTCAGCGCGTCCAGCGCGCCGAAGGGCTCATCCAGCAACAGCACCTTGGGCCGCATGCAGAGCGCGCGGGCGATGCCGACGCGCTGCTTCATGCCGCCCGAGATTTCCGCCGGGCGTTTCTGCGCATGGCCCTCCATGCGGACCAGGGCGAGATTCTCCATGGTCCAGTCATGCCGCTCGGCGCGGGACATCTTGCGCCCCACCGTGCGGTCCACCGCCAGCTTCACGTTTTCATAGACGGTCAGCCAGGGCAGCAGCGAATGGTTCTGGAACACCACGGCGCGATCCGGCCCGGGCTCCGTCACCTCGGCCCCTTCCAGCAGCACGCCGCCCAGCGTGGCCGGCAGCAGGCCCGCCACCACGTTCAGCAGGGTGGATTTGCCGCAGCCGGAATGGCCGATCACGGCGACATACTGCCCCTGCTCCACCTTCAGGTCGATGCTGTTCAGCACCAGCGGTGCCGTCGGCCCGAAGCGGACCGAGAGGCGTGAGACTTCGAGAAAACTGCGGCTCATGGCGCGTGCCCCTTCACTGTTCCGTGGTGCCGCGCGTCACCGCGCGGCCGGCGAAGGCCATGATCCGGTCGAGCACGAAGCCCACGAGGCCGACATAGATCAGCGCCACGATGATGTCCGAGAGGTTGGAGCTGTTCCACGCATCCCAGATGAAGAAGCCGATGCCGACACCGCCGATCAGCATCTCGGCCGCGATGATGGCGAGCCAGGACAGGCCGACGCCGATCCGCAAGCCCGTGAAGATGTACGGAGCAGCAGCCGGCACCACAATTCGGAGAAACCACTCATGCGGGCGCAGGCGAATGACGCGCGCCACGTTGCGGTAATCGGCCGGCACGTTGCGCACGCCAACGGCCGTGTTGATGATGATGGGCCAGACGGCGGTGATGAAGATCACGAAGATCGCCGAGGGCTGCGCCTCGCGGAAGGCGGCCAGCGAGAGCGGCAGCCAGGCCAACGGGGGGACGGTGCGCAGCACCTGGAAAATCGGATCCAGTCCGCGCATGGCGAGCTTCGAGGAACCCACCAGCATGCCCAGCCCCACGCCCACCACGACGGCGAGCGCGAAGCCCAGCGCCACGCGCTGCAGGCTGGCCGCCAGATGCAGGCCGAGGCCCTTGTCCAGCCCGCCCCGGTCATAGAAGGGGTTGAGGATCAGCTCCTTCGTATCGGACCACACGCGCGAGGGCGGCGGCAAGGTCGCCCCAGGCCCGGAGCAGAGCCATTCCCAGAGCAGGAACAGCGCTCCCACCACCAGCAGCGGCGGGATGGTGACGGCCAGCGTCTCGTTCGCCCGGCGCAGGAAGGCCGAAGGCTGGGGCGCCGGCGGCGCGGCCGGTGTGGCCAGCGGCGCACTGGCCGTGGCGGTCGGGGGTGTGATCGCGTTCATGTCTCAGGCCGCCGAGAGCTTCTTGATGGAGAGCGAGGCCAGGTAGGCCGCCGGGTTCTCGGGGTCGAAGACCTTGCCGTCGAAGAAGGTCTCCCGCCCGCGCGAGGTGCCGCTCGGCGTCTCGGCATTGGGCACGCCGGCGCGGGCGGCGGCGGCGCGCCAGATGCCCTCGCGATTCACCTGCGCCAGCAGCGGTGCCGTGTCCAAGCCCTCGGGCAGGATGCCCCAGCGCTGATTCTCGGTGAGGAACCAGAGGTCATGGCTGCGGAAGGGATAGCTCGCATGGTCGCGCCAGAACTTCATGGTGATGTCGGTGTTGGTCATGGTCCGGCCATCGCCGTAATCCACCTCGCCGCGCATGCGGCCGATGATGTCGCCCACCGGCACGTTGAACCAGGCGCGTCGGCCCAGGATCTCGCACATCTCCTGCTTGTTGGCGGGCGTGTCGCACCAGCGCGCGGCCTCGATCACGGCGGCCGTCAGCGCCTCGGTCGCGCGGGGGTTCTGCTGCACGAAGTCGGCGCGCAGCGCGAAGCACTTCTCGGGATGGTCCTTCCAGAACTCGCCGGTGACGATGGCGGTGTAGCCCAGGCGCTGCGTCACCAGCTGGGCGTTCCAGGGCTCGCCCACGCAGAAGGCGTCCATGGTGCCGACGCGCATATTCGCCACCATCTGCGGCGGCGGCACGACGATGGTCGAGACATCGCGCTCAGGATCGATGCCGGCGGCGGCGAGCCAGTAGCGGATGAACATGTCATGCGTGCCGCCGCGGAAGGTCATCGCCACCTTGCTGTCGCTGTTCAGCGCGCGGCGCAGGGGCGAGGCATCGAGCCGCGCGCCCAGCTGCATGTGCTTGGCGGCGACGCTGATCGCCTGGCCATTGGTGTTCAGCCGCGCCAGCAGCGCCATGGGCACCGGCTGGTTGTTCTGGGTGATGCGGCCCATGTGAATCAGGTAGGCCATGGGCGTCAGCAGGTGGGCGCCGTCAATGCCGCCGCGCCCGCCGCCCAGCACCAGGTTGTCGCGCGTGGCGCCCCAGCTGGCCTGGCGGTTCACCTCCACCTCCGGCATGCCGTGCTTGGCGAAGAAGCCCTTCTCGCGCGCGATGATGAGCGGCGCGGAATCGGTCAGCGCGATGAAGCCGAGGGTCGCGCGGCGCACCTCCGGCGTCGTGCTGCCCTGGGCGTGCACGCCCGAGGCGCTGACGGCTTTCGCGGCGGCCAGAAGGGCGGCGGTGCCGGTGACGGCGTTGCGACGGGTGAGGCTCATGCTTGGGTCTCCAGGAGGGGTTCGGGTTCGTTCAGACGGGCGGCGGCGTCACGCCACAGCGCATCGGTGAAGGGGGCGAGCGCCTGGGCCTCGGACACGCTCTCCGGCACATGCCCCGCCTCCCGCATCGCGGCGAGCCAGAGCGCGGCCTCCTCGCGGCGCGGCAGGGTGGCGGCGCGGAAGGCGATCCGATGCGTGGCGTCGAAGGCGCTTTCGATGGTGGCGGGGCTGAGCTGCCACAGCGCCCGGCCGGCCATGATGGAAATGGCCTCCACCCGGTTCGCCGGATCATCCAGCCAACGCGCGGCGGCGATGATGGCCGCCGTGGCGGCGACGGCCTGCTCGCGATGGGTGGCGAGGTATTCGGTGCTGAAGGCGAAGAGCTTTTCCAGATGGTTGGGCCAGATCTCCGCCGTGCCGGCGACGACCTGGCCCGCCCCCATCGCCTCAGCCGCCGCCCCCCAGGGCGCGCCGACGCAAAACCCGTCAATCTCGCCCGCGGCCAGGCGCGCGGCCATGCGCGGCGGTGGCACGGCGACGAGGCGCACATCGCGCTCGGGGTCCACGCCCTGGGCGAGCAGCCAGCGCCGCAGCAGGTAATTGTGTGAGGAAAAGGGGAAGACCACGGCCAGCGTGGCGGGCGTGCGCCGCGCCTTCAGCCGGGCCGCGAGATCGCCGCCGGCCAACTCATTCGAGAGGGTGATGCCATTGCCGTTGCGCGAGAGGCCGCAGGCCACCTGCAGCCGTGCCTCAACGCCGCCCAACCCCGCCGCCAGCGCGATGGGCATGGGCGAAAGCAGATGCGCGCCGTCCAGCGCGGAGAAGGCCAGCTTGTCGCGGATCGAGGCCCAGGAGCCCTCGGGCGAGAGCGCCACCCGCAGCCCCACCGTCTCGAAGAGCCCAAGCGCATCGGCCACCAGCAAGGGCGCCGCGTCGAAGAGCGGCACGAAGCCCAGCCGCATGACGCGGGCGGCAGGCCGGATCCGGGGCGACTGGAGGTCGGACAGCGAGGGCAAGCGCGGGTCCACACGTCAGGCGGACCGTCATGGGCCACCAGGGGGAGATGGGGCTTGCCTGGGATGCGCCATTGCACCCCGCCCGTGGCACGGCAGATATCCGGGTGGCGGGATTGGTGCAAGCGGAAATTTGCCGGCGAAATGAGCAAACGGGAAAACAACGGCGTCAGACGAGTCTGTTTGCCGGTTTTTTGTTCAGATAGGCTGCGGCCATCGGCCCGATCTTCAGGCGGCGCTCCATCGCCATGCGCTGCAAGCGGCGATGCGCCTCCGGCTCGGAGAGTCCCTCATCGCGCATCAGCCGCCGCTTGGCCTGGGCGATCTGGTCGCGCTCCTCCAGCGTGGCGCGGGCCTCGGCGAGTTCCGCGCGCAGCGCCTCATGCGCGCGGAAGCGGCGGATCGCCACCTCCAGCACGGGCCGCACCCGGGCCGGCGCCAGCCCCTCCACCACATAGGCCGCCACCCCCGCCTCCAACGCCGCCTCAATCTGCTCGGGCGCGCCGCGCTCGGCGAAAAGGACCACGGGGCGAGGTTCATCGCGGTTCAGCGCGCGCATGGATTCGAGGGCATCGCGCGAGGGGTCGTCCAGGTCGCAGACGATGACATCGGCCTGGCTGGCACGGACGCGCGCCGTCAGGTCCGCCACGTCGGGCGCGATCGCCACGACGGTGCAACCGGCCGCCTCCAGGCCCAGGCGCACCGCTTCGGCGCGCTCCGCCTCACCATCCACCAACAAGACCCGCAGCGCTGAAACCCCTTATCCGGGCCGCGCTGGCATATTCCTCTTGGTTCCAGCTATCGCATGGATGGGGCGCCGGGGGAAAGATGCCGGCGGTGGGGGTTCAAGCAGCATGCCGGGCCTTCATGCCCCTTGCGAGGCCCGAGTTCATTCAGGGACCGCCGCGCCAATCCGACCGCGCCAAGATCCCCCCGGGCGAGAATCGAGGCGGCTTTAGCGGTTTCTTCAAACTGCCCGGTCCACATGGGCGGATCGCGGCGCCGATCAATCGCCGCCGGGCCCCAGCCAAGAGGAAAAGCGGAGATGTTCCTGAGAAGCCCAGCCGCGGAGAACGCCGCCCCCAAGATCGCCGCGCTCGAGGCCCTGGGCGCGCGCGTGATGCTGGCCGATCCCGAGCTGAACATCACCTATGTGAACGGCGCCGCCATGGCCCTGATGCAGGAGGCCGCGCCGGAACTGAAGCGCGAACTGCCCCGCTTCGACCTGGCCAAGCTGATCGGCAGCAATATCGACATCTTCCACAAGACGCCCGCGCATCAGCGCCGCATGCTGGCTGCCCTCGCGAAGCCGCATGCCGCCACCATCACGGTAGGGAGCCGCAAATTCGACCTTCTCGTCTCCCCCCTCACGGACAAGGGGGCCAAGCTCGGCTTCGTTGTCGAATGGGCGGATGCGCGCCACCGCCTGCTGAACCTTGACTATGCCGCGCAACTGGCGGCCATCAATCGCAGCCAGGCGGTGATCGAATTCGCGACGGATGGCACCATCCTGCGGGCCAATCCCATCTTCCTCGAAACCATGGGCTATGCCGAACCCGAGGTGATTGGCCAGAACCACCGCATGTTCCTGCTGCCGGAAGATGCCACCAACCCGGATTACAGCGCCATGTGGGAGCGGCTGCGCGCGGGTGAGTTCCGCGTCGCCCTGTTCCGCCGCATCACCAAGGATGGCCGCGTGGTCTGGATCGAGGGTGCCTACAACCCGATCGTGGACGAGAAGGGCCAGGTCACGAAGGTTGTGAAATTCGCCGTGGACGCCTCCCGCAAGGTGGAGATGCAGCGGAAGCTGCGGGAGCAGATCGCCGAGATCGAAGCTGCTGTCGTGCAATCCACCCATGCGGCCGCCGCCGCATCCGGCGCCACAGCCTCTACCGTTGCGAATGTCCGGGACGTGGAGGCCAGCAGCGGAGAGCTGGCCAGCTCAACCGGCGAGATCGCGCAGACCATGGCCCGCACGCGCGAGGCTGCGGCCTCCGGCCTGGAGCGGGCCGTGCAGGTGGCCAAGAGCGCCGATGAACTCGCCGCCGCGGCGCAGGCGATGACCGGTATCGTGGATCTCATTCGCAATATCGCGAGCCAGATCAACCTTCTGGCTCTGAATGCGACGATCGAGGCGGCCCGCGCGGGGGAGGCGGGCAAGGGCTTCGCCGTCGTGGCCAGCGAGGTGAAGAACCTGGCCCTGCAAGCCGCCCGCGCGACCGAGCAGATCCGCAGCGAGATTGATGGGCTGCAACAGACCTCCCAAAGTGTGGCGGGCGCGGTCTCCGGCATCCGCGTCTCGATGACGACCATCACGGAGAGCGTCAGCGTCACGGCCGCCGCCGTGGAGGAGCAGAAAGCTGTCTCCGTGGGCATGGCCACCGCCATGGGCAGCGCCCTGGCGACGATGGAGCAGGCCGATGGCAGCATCGGGCAGATCGAGGTGGCGGTCGGGCAGGTGTCCAGCGCCATCGGCCAGACGCGCCAAATCGCGGAGGCGCTGGCCAATTGACGCGGTGAACGAAAAAAGGCCGGCGGATCGCTCCGCCGGCCCCTGTTCCGGTCAGACCGGAGCGATCAGTTGCGCGCCTTGTCCACCAGGGCGCCCTTGGTGATCCAGGGCATCATGCCGCGCAGCTTGGCGCCCACTTCCTCGATCGGGTGCTCGGCCAAGCGGCGGCGGGTGGCCTTGAAGCTGGCCTGGTTCACCTTGTTCTCCAGCATCCAGTCGCGGGCGAACTTGCCCGACTGGATGTCCTCCAGCACGCGCTTCATCTCGGCCTTGGTCTCGGCGGTGATGATGCGCGGGCCGGTGACGTATTCGCC
>JAIYDS010000231.1 GCA_027487385.1 Acetobacteraceae bacterium
ACCTACGAGATCATGACGCCGGAATCCGTGGGCTGGACCACCAACTCCATCGTGCTCGGCAAGCATTCCGGCCGCGCCGCCTTCCGCGACCGGCTGAAGACCCTGGGCTATGAGGTCGGCGACAACCAGTTGAACGACGCCTTCAAGCGCTTCAAGGATTTGGCCGACCGCAAGAAGGTGGTCTACGACGAGGACATCGCCGCCCTGGTGGATGACGAGGTCGGCCGCGGCAATGACCGTATTCGGTTGACCGGCCTGAATGTCTCCACCGGCATGGGCACCAAGCCCATGGCCACCATCGCCCTCGATGTGGATGGCGAGCGGCGGGACGGCATGGCGATGGGCGATGGCGGGGTGGATGCCACCTTCAACGCCCTGCGCGCCGCCTTCCCGCATGAGGTGAACCTGAAGCTCTATGCCGTACAATCTGTCACCGGCGGCACGGATGCCCAGGCCCGCGTGACGGTCCGGCTGGAGGAGCAGGGCAAGCTGGTGGACGGGCAGGGGGCGGATACCGACACCATTGTCGCCTCGGCCCGCGCCTATGTGCATGCGCTGAACAAGCTCCTGGTCAAGCGCGAGCGGCGCGAGCCGCCGCCGGTTCAGGGCGATTGAGGGGCTGATCCCGGCCGGGTGCCGCCCGGCCGGCTTGCCCCGGGGGGCGCTTGGGGCTACGCCACCCTCCGCAGATCAGCCCCCCATCCGCCCATCGCTGGAAGGCCCCCCGCATGTTCTCACGCCTGTTCGGCTTCCTCTCCGCCGACATGGCCATTGACCTCGGCACCGCGAACACGCTCGTTTACGTGAAGGGCCGGGGCATTGTGCTGAACGAGCCCTCTGTCGTCGCGATTTCCGACAATCGCGGCCGCAAGCAGGTGCTGGCGGTGGGTGAGGAGGCCAAGCAGATGCTGGGCCGCACACCGGGCAACATCGCCGCTATCCGCCCCCTGCGGGACGGCGTGATCGCCGATTTCGAGGTGGCGGAGGAAATGATCAAGCATTTCATCCGCAAGGTGCACAACCGGCGCAGCTTCACCTCGCCGCTGATCATCGTCTGCGTGCCCTCGGGCTCCACCGCCGTCGAGCGCCGCGCCATCCAGGAATCCGCCGAAAGCGCCGGCGCCCGCAAGGTGCTGCTGATCGAGGAGCCGATGGCGGCGGCGATCGGCGCCGGCCTGCCGGTGACGGAGCCTTCGGGCTCCATGGTCGTCGATATCGGCGGTGGCACCACGGAAGTGGCGGTGATCTCGCTGGGCGGCATCGTCTATGCGCGCTCGGTTCGCGTCGGCGGCGACAAGATGGATGAGGCGGTGATCAGCTATATCCGCCGCACCCACAATCTGCTGATCGGCGAAAGCTCGGCCGAGCGGATCAAGATGGAAATCGGCGCGGCCGCCGCGCCGCTGGATGGTGAGGAAGGCCCGCTGACCGAGGTCAAGGGCCGGGACCTCATGAACGGCGTCCCGCGCGAGGTCCTGGTGAGCCAGCGCGAGATTGCCTATGCGCTGATGGAGCCGGTCACGCAGATCGTGGATGCGGTGAAGGTGGCCCTGGAGAACACGCCGCCCGAGTTGGCCGCCGATATCGTGGACAAGGGCATCGTGCTGACCGGCGGCGGCGCGCTGCTGTATCGCCTGGACGAGGTGCTGCGTGATGCGACAGGCCTGCCCGTTGTTGTGGCAGAAGAGCCGCTGAATTGCGTTGCCCTCGGCACGGGCCGCGCCCTGGAGGAGCTGAAGCGGCTTCGCCAGGTGCTCACTTCGATGTATTGAGAGACTCCCTCACGCCTTTTGATCCCGTTGTGTAGTCCTGAGCATTTTCCCTCGCGGGGCGGCTTTGCCCCGCTGCGGGTCTTCTCAATCCTCGAACGGCCCTCAGGGGCGGAGCTGCCGTGATCCGTCTGAGTATCCCGCTGCGACAGGCTTTGGCCCGGCTTTCCCTGCCGGTGCTCATCGCGGCTGCCTTCGGCATCATGCTGCTGGGCAAGGCGGATGCGGTGCTGATCGAGCGGGCGCGCATGGCGCTGGCGGATGCGCTTTCCCCCATCTGGAGCGCGGTGCAGGAGCCGGTTTCCGCCGTGCGGGGCGCCGTCCAGGAGGCCGAGGCGCTGTGGAACCTGCGCAGCGAAAATGCCCGGCTGACCGAGGAAAATGAGCGTCTGCGGCGCTGGCAGGCCACCGCCCTGGCGCTGGAGGCCGAGAACGCGCTGCTGCGCCGGCAATTGGCCTGGGTGCCCGACCCCGCGCCGCAATTCCGCACCGCCCGCGTGGTGGCCGATGCAGGCGGCACCTATGCCCGCGCCGTGCTGCTGGCGACTGGCCCGCAGCACAATGTCCGCAAGGGGCAGATCGCCCTGGATGAGCGCGGCTTCGCCGGCCGCGTGACCGAGGTGGGCAGCCGCTCGGCCCGGGTTTTGCTGGCCACCGACATCAACAGCCGCGTGCCGGTGACGCTCGAAGGCAGCCGCGCGCGGGCCATCATGGCCGGCAACAACACCGCCCGGCCCCGCCTGCAGCATTGGCCCGAGGGGATGTTGCCGCGTGAGGGCGACCGGGTCGTGACCAGCGCCCAGGCGGGCGCCTTCCCCGCGGGCCTGCCGGTTGGGGTGGTACGCTGGACCGAAAGCGGCGCCGTCGAGGTGGAGTTGTTCGCCCATCTGGACCGGCTGGATGTGCTGCGGCTGTTCGATTTCGGGCTCTCCGGCATCCTGCCGCCGGAAGCGGTCGCCCGGCCCGAGCCGCGCGGGCGGCGCTGATCCCCATGGCCTCCAAGGGCCGGCCCGAGCCGCCCATGGGCCTGCTCCGCCGCCTCGACGCGGCCGCGCGGGCGGGGTTTCCGGGGCTGTTCACCGCCTTTCTGATCATTCTGGCGGCGGTGCCGGTCGGCATACCCGGCATGATCGGAGCGGTGGCCCTGCCCTGCATTTTCTTCTGGACGATCTTCCGGCCGGCTGCCATGCCCGCGCCCGTGGTGTTCGCCCTGGGTCTCCTGCAGGATCTGCTTGCCTTTGCCGCGCTCGGCACGGGCGTGCTCACGCTGCTGATCGTGCATGGCGTGACGCTGCGGCTGCGCGATGTGCTGGTACGCCAGGGCTTCCTGGCGAGCTGGGTGGTGTTCAGCGGCTTCGCCGCCGCCGCCGCGGCGCTTGGCTATGGCTTGCAGGCGCTGCTGGGTTGGGTCCTGCCGCCTTTGGCGCCGGGGCTGCACCAGCTGGGCATCGCGGTCGGGCTTTATCCCGCGCTGGCCTGGGTCCTGGCCCGGCTGCACACGGCAATGCGGCGCGCGGAGACGGCGCTGTGAAGTTCCCGCGCATTTTCCGCCGCACCAAGGGCGGCATCGAGAATTTCAGCATGCGCGGCGTGAAGCGGGAGGAGGAGGAGCGCCGCGGCGTCTTCACCCGCCGCGCCCTGCTGCTGGGCGGCGTGCAGCTCGGCGCTTTCGGCTTCCTGGGCTACCGCCTGCACAAGCTCCAGGTCGAGCAGGGGGAGCGCTATGCGACGCTGGCCGAGGAGAACCGCCTCTCCGCCCGGCTCCTGTCGCCCCCGCGCGGCCGCGTGCTGGATCGCAATGAGCGGGTGGTGGCTGGCAACCGCCTGAACTGGCGCGCCCTTCTGGTCGCCGAGCACACCGCCGATGTCGGCGCCACGCTGGAGACCTTCAGCCGCATCGTCCCGCTGGCCGATCACGAGCGCGCGCGCGTCGAGCGCGATGTGCGCCGCCGCCGCCGCTTCGTGCCGGTCATCGTCCGGGAATTCCTCACCTGGGAGGAAATGGCCCGCATCGAGGTGAATGCGCCGGACCTGCCGGGCATCCTGATCGATGTCGGCACCACGCGCATCTACCCCGAGGCCGAGCACCTGGCCCATATCGTCGGCTATGTGGCGCCGCCCGCCGAGCGCGACATGGATGGCGACCCGCTGCTGCAATTGCCAGGCATCCGCGTGGGCCGCGCCGGGATCGAGCGGCATCACGACCAGGTGCTGCGCGGCCGCGCCGGCGCGGTGCAGCTGGAAGTGAATGCGGTGGGCCGCGTGATCCGCGAGCTGGACCGTCGCGAGGGCATGCCCGGCCAGGATATCGAGATCAGCGTGGACACCGAGCTGCAGAAGACGCTGCGCGGCAAGATCGAGGAGGGGACCTCGATCGTCGTCATGAACGCCCGCAATGGCGAGGTGCTGGCCATGGCGAGCCAACCCAGCTTCGACCCCAATGTGTTCAATTCCGGCGTCAGCAGCGCGCAATGGCGGCAATGGACCGCCAATCGCGCGACGCCGCTGATCAACAAGGCCACCAACGGGCTCTATGCGCCCGGTTCAACCTTCAAGATGGTGGTGGCGCTGGCCGGGCTGGAGGCGCGCGTCATCACGCCGGGCGAGCGAATTTCCTGCCCTGGCCATTTCGACCTGGGCGAGAGTCGCTTCCATTGCTGGAACCGCAACGGCCATGGCGGGGTGGATATGCGCGCCGCACTGAAGGTCAGCTGCGACGTCTATTTCTATGAGTTGGCGAAGCGGCTGGGCATCAACCGAATCGCCGCCATGTCCCGCCGCTTCGGCCTGGGCGTGGACCTTGAGATCGAATTGCCCGGCACGCGGCGCGGCCTGGTGCCGACTCGCGAATGGCGCGAGGCGCAGGGGCGCGGTTGGGCGCTGGGCGATACGGTGGTGCATGGCATCGGCCAGGGCTTCTACCAGCTCACCCCGCTCAGCCTTTGCACCATGACGGCGCGCCTTGCGACCGGCCGCGCGGTGCAGCCGCATCTCACGCGCAGCATCGGCGGCCGGCCGGTGCGCGGGGGCCGGCCCGAGGATTGGCCCAGCATGGGAATCCCCGACCGTGACATGCGCCTGGTGCGCGAGGCGATGTGGGCCGTGGTGAATGAGCAGGGCGGCACCGCGATCACCTCCCGCCTGCCGGGCGGTTATGGGATGATGTCGGGCAAGACCGGCACCACCCAGGTGCGCCGCGTGACGCGCGAGCAGCGGGAGCGTGGCTTCAATGTGAGCCAGGTGCCGCGCGAATGGCGTCCGCATGCGCTCTTCGTCGGCTATGCGCCGCATGACAACCCGCTCTACGCCGTGAGCGTCATCGTCGAGCACGGGACCTCCGGCTCGGGCACCGCGGCGCCGCTGGCGCGCGATGCGCTGGTGGAGACGTTCAATCGCTTCCGCCAGGCGCCAGCGCCGCGCGTGGCCGATGTGGGGCGCGGCACATGAGCCGGCGTGTGGTTGAAGCGACCAGGCGCCACGCTTCCCGAATCCCGCCGCAAGGCGGCGGGCGCGCCCATCCCCCGCTCCCCCCCGGCGCCGCCCCCACCCGGCGCGCAAGGCCAGGCGGCGGAGCCGCCGCCCGCCGTTTGAGGGCGAAATAAATGTCCATGGTGTTCGAGAAGCGGCTGCTGACGGGTGATCGCGGGGCCGGCATCCTGCAGAAGCTCTGGCAGATCCCCTGGCTGTTCGTCCTGCTGCTCTGTTCCGTGGCCACCATCGGCTATGTCGCGCTTTATTCGGCCGGCAGCGGCAATCCGGATCTCTATGCCACCAAGCATGCGCTGCGCTTCGGATTCTGCCTGGTGCTGATGCTCTGCATCGGCTTCGTGGACATCCGGCTGATCGCGAAGCTGGCGCCGCTCGGCTATCTCGGCGGGGTGGGGCTGCTGGTGCTGGTCGCCCTGCATGGCGAGGTGGGGAAGGGCGCGCAGCGCTGGGTGGATTTGGGGCCGCTACAATTGCAGCCCTCGGAACTGATGAAGATCATGCTGGTCCTGGCATTGGCGGCCTGGTTTCACCGCGCAAGTTGGGACCGTGTCGGCAATCCGCTGTTTCTCATCATTCCGGCCATTCTCATCCTGGTTCCCGTGGCGCTGATCTTCAAGCAGCCCAATCTCGGCACCTCGCTGATCACCGCGGCGCTGGGCGGGGCCATGTTCTGGGCGGCGGGCGTGCGGTGGTGGAAATTCGCGGCCATCATCGGGGCGGCGGTGGCGGCCGCACCCATCGTCTATGAGAATTTGCGCGATTATCAGCGCGCGCGGATCATCACTTTCCTGGATCCGGAATCGGACCCCTTGGGGGCAGGCTACAACATCATCCAATCCAAGATCGCGCTGGGCTCGGGCGGGCTCTGGGGCAAGGGCTTCCTGCAGGGCACGCAGGGCCATCTGAACTTCTTGCCCGAGAAACAGACGGATTTCATCTTCACCATGATTGCCGAGGAATTCGGGCTCTTCGGCGCCATGGGCACGCTCGTGCTGCTGATGTGCGTGGTGGCTTTCTGCTTCCTGGTGGCGCTGCGCTGCCGGCATCAATTCGGCCGGCTGCTGGCGATTGGCCTGGGCACCAACTACTTCCTCTATATTTTCGTGAACGTGGCCATGGTCACCGGCAGTATTCCCGTGGGCGGGGTTCCCTTGCCCCTGATCAGCCATGGTGGCAGCGCCATGCTCACCACCATGATCGGCTTTGGCCTGCTGATCAGTGCCTGGGTGCATCGTGATGCGGAGTTTGGGCCGGCACAGGATTAACACCAGAGCTCCGTGCCCTCGACCGATCGCTTCGCCGTCACGCGAAGCAGGAAATGGCCTCCGGCGGCTGGGGCCGGGGCCGGGGCCCCAGACCCCTCTCCATGTATAAAACAAAAACAATGATTTGTGCGAGATCGAATAAGGATTTGGGGTCTGGGGCCCTTCGGCCCCAGCCGCCGGAGGCCTTTTTCCTCACATCATCCCCATCGCCCGCGGCAGCCAAAGTGCAATGCCCGGGAAGGCCACCACCAGCGCCAGGGCCACAAACATCGCCAGGATCATCCAGATCACCCAGGGGATGGTGCTTTCCATGGTCACGCCCGCGATGCGGCAACTCACCATCAAATTCACCGCCATGGGCGGCGTGAACTGGCCGATGGCGATCTTCATCGTCAGGATGACGCCAAACCAGGTCAGATCCCAGTCGAAGGCGCGCGCAATGGGGATCAGCACCGGCAGCAGGATCAGGAAGGTGGAGACGCCATCCAGGAACATGCCGATGAAGATCAGCGCCACCATGAGCAGTGCGATGGTGCCGTATTCACCAAGGCCCAGCCCCACGATCCAGCCCGCGATGGGCTGCACGATGCCAAGCGTTGAAGTGGACCAGGCAAAGACGCTGGCCAGCGCGATGATGATGAGGATGATGGCGGAAATCTCGCCCGCCTCCACCAGCATCTCGTAGAGGTCCTTCAGCGTCATGCTGCGATAGATCACGAAGCCGACGAACAGGCCGTAGAACACCGCCATCACCGCGGCCTCGGTCGGTGTGAAGGCGCCGATGCGCATGCCGCCCAGGATGACCACGGGCGCCATCAGCCCCCAGATCGCCTCCTTGAAGCTTTGCCAGAGGGAGTTCTCGTCGCGGTCCGGGTTCTTGCCGCCGAAATCCTTGAGCCAGGAGATGATGAGGATGGGCACGATGATGGCCACCCCCGCCAGGATTCCTGGGAACATCCCCGCCATGAAGATGGCCGGCACCGAGACGCCGGGCACCATCACCGCATAGACGATGAAGGCGATGGAGGGCGGGATCAGGATGTCGGTCGCGGCGGCGGCGCCGACGGTGGAGGCGATGAAGGGCCGCGGATAGCCATCCTTCACCATGCCGCGCGTCACCACTTGGCCGACCGCGGCCGAGGTGGCCGGGCCAGAACCCGAAATGCCGCCGATGATCATGGCCACCAGCACGGCGACGGAAGCGAGCGCCCCGCGCCCAGCCCCCACCAGCGCGGTGGCGAATTTCACCAGGCGAAGGGCCACGCCGGTGCGGTCGAAGACGCAGCCCACCAGCACGAACATGGGGATGGCGATCAGCGGGTATTTCGCGATGCCGGCATAGACGTTGGTCGGCATGGCCATCAGCGTCTGATCCGCCAGCGCGATGGCCAGCGCACCGGCCAGGCCCAGGGCCACGGCGATGGGCACGCCCGCCAGCAGCAGGATCATGAACATCAGGAAGAGGACGGTGCCGATCATCGGTCCGCTCCGCGGCCGGGGCCGATCATCCGTCTTCTCCGCGCGCCAGGCGAATGATGCGGCCCGCCGCACGCCCGATCACCAGCACCGCCAGCACCGGCAGCCACACGGTGTAGAGCCATTGCGGATGGCCGAGGCCGGGGGAGAGCACCTCGAAATCATACTCGTCCCAGACCATGCGCGCGCCGTACCAGAGGATCAGCCCGAAGCAGAGGATCAGCAGGCACAGCGCCATGATCTCGGCCCCACGGCGGCGGCGCGGGCTCAGCTTGTCGGCGAAGAAGCCGATGCGGATGTGCCGCCCGCCCGCCGTGGCAAGTGCGGTGCCCACCATGGCGACCACCACCATCAGCGCCACCGAATACTCCTCGGTGAAGGCGAGCGAGATGTTGGAGAGATAGCGCGTCACCACATTCGCCGCCGTGATGAGCGCCATGGCCCCCATGGCGGCGGCGAGGAGGACGCGCTCCAGCGTCAGCGGGATGCGCGTCTTCGGGTCTGGCGGCGTGGCCGTCGGGTCGAAATCGGCGGCCATCAGGCGTGCGTCACGAAACGGCGCGGATGGCCGCTTCGGCCTTGCGCACCAGATCGGCGCCGATGGTGTTGGCCCAGCGGTCATAGACCGGGCGCAGCGCCGTGGCGAAGGCCTGCTTCTGCGCCGCGGTCAGCGTCGTCACCTCCACATTGCGGTTGCGCAGCTCCACCAGCGCGCTGTCATCCGTGCCGGGGATGCCGAGGCCACGGCGGGCGAGGGCGATGTTGTTGCGCGCCGCCTCGCGCGCGCATTCGCGCACCAGCTCCTGGTCGGCGGGCGTGAAGCTCGCCATCACGCTCTTCGAGAGGCCGAAGATCAGCGCGTCATTCACATAGTTCCAGATGGTCATGTGGCGCTGGGCCAGCGTGTCCATGCGGAAGGCGAGGAAGAGGTTGACCGGGTTCTCCTGGCCATCCACCGCGCCCGTGCTGAGGGCGGGCTGGAGATCGGCGAAGGACATCTGCAAGGGGTTGGCGCCCAGGCCGTTGAAGATGTCGTTGAAGATGGCGCCGGCGGCGAAGCGGATCTTCAGGCCGCGCAGATCGGCCGGCGTGCTGATCGCGCGGCGGGAGTTGCTGATCTCGCGGAAGCCGTTTTCGCCGAAGGCCACCGCCGTCACGTCACGCCGGTCCATGATGCCGACGAGGTCACGGCCCACTTCGCCGTTGATCAGCGCGTCGAAGGCGCGGTGGTCGGGCATGAGGAAGGGCAGCTGGAAGATGCCGGCCTCACGCACCTGGGGGGCGATGTTGATCGTGCTGAAGACGGCGAAATCAATGATGCCCTGGCGCATGGCCAGCAATTCGCGCGTCTGGTCGCCGCCGACGAGTTGGCTGCCCGGATAGACGCGCACATTGATGCGGCCATTGGAGCGTTGCGTCACCAGCTCGGCCCACTGGAAGGCCCCCTCCGCGAAGGGAATCGGGCGGTTGCCGACAACGGAGAGCTTGTATTCCGGCCGGTAGGCGGGCTGGGCGCCGCCGATGCGCGGCGCCGCGAGGATGGCGGCGCCGCCCGCCAGGAGGGCGCGGCCCAAAAGAACACGGCGATGGGTCTTCAGCGTCATTGGGGTCATCTCCTCCAGGCGGCTTTTGCGTGCCGCGTTCTGGGTGCCACAATGCCGCTGAGCGAGGCGGGCGCGCAAGACGCCCAACGGAGGAACGAGATGGCGAAACGATTGGCGATCACCGGCGGGGCCTCGGGGATCGGGGCCGCCATCGGCGCGGCGGCTCGCGCGGCCGGCTGGGCCACCTCGCTGGCCGACCGCATGCCGGCCGAGGATTGCACCGCGCTGGACGTGACCGACGCCTCCGCCGTCGGCGATTGGATCGAGGGCCTTTCGGATCTGCAGGGCCTGGTCTGCTCCGCCGGGATTTCGGCGGCGACGCCCATCCTCGACACGCCGCCCGATCTTTTCCGCCGCATCCTGGATGTGAATGTCACCGGCAGCTTCCTGGCCGCCCAGGCCGCCGCGCGCGCCATGGTGGCGGGCGGGAAGGGGGGTGCCATCGTGCTGATCGCCTCGGTCTCCGGCCTGCGCGGCGTGGAGGGGCGGGTCGCCTATGGCGCCTCCAAGGCCGCGGTCATCAACATGGCGCAGGTCATGGCGATCGACCTCGCCCCGCATGGCATCCGGGTGAACGCCATCTGCCCGGCGCCGATCGAGACGCCCATGGTCGCCGCCATCCATGACGCCCGCACCCGCGCCCAGTGGCTGAGCCGCATCCCCGCGGCGCGCTATGGCCGCGTGGAGGAGGTGGCCGAGGCGGCCCTCTTCCTGCTGGATTCTGCCCGCTCCTCCTACATCACCGGCCATGCGCTGCCGGTGGATGGCGGCTATGCCGGGGCGGGGGTGATGGCGTGATTCCGGCGACCAATCTGGGCCGCCTGCTGACCCAGACGGCGCGTCGCCTGCCTGATGCGCCCGCGCTGGTCTGGCGCGAGCAAAGCTGGTCCTGGGCGGAATTCAATGCCCGGGTGGACCGCCTCGCCGCCGCCTTGCGCGCCCAGGGGATCGGGAAGGGCGACCGCGTTCTGGTGCATGCCCGCAACGGCAACGCCATGTTCGAAAGTCTCTGGGCCACCTGGAAGATTGGCGGCGTCTGGGTGCCCACCAATGTGCGCCTCACCCCGCCCGAAGTGGCCTATCTGGCCGAGGCCAGCGGCGCGCGCGTGCTGTTGCGCGATCACGGCTTCGCCACCCATGCCGATGCGGTGCGCGAGGCGGCGCCCGCCTGCGGCCTGGTGATTGCGGTCGGCGATGCCCGCACCGATGAACTCGATTACGAAGCCCTGCTGGCCGAGGCCGCGCCCCCATCGCCCGGCCACGAGGCCGAGGTGGGGCGGGATGATCCCTGCTGGTTCTTCTTCACCTCCGGCACCACGGGCCGGCCCAAGGCCGCGGTGCTGACCCATGGGCAGATGGGCTTCATCATCACCAACCACCTGGCCGACCTCATGCCCGGGCTGACCGAGCGCGACGTCTCGCTGGTGGTGGCCCCGCTCAGCCATGGCGCGGGCATTCACGCGCTCTGCCAGGTGGCGCGCGGTGCCTGCTCGGTGCTGCTGCCGGGCGAGCGGCTGGACACCGCCATCGCCTGGGACCTCATCGCGCGGCATGGGGTCACCAACATGTTCACCGTGCCGACCATCCTCAACATGCTGGTGGCGGACCCGGCCGCCGCGCCACACCGGCTGCGCCACGTCATCTATGCCGGCGCGCCGATGTACCGCGCGGACCAGCTGCGCGCGATGCAGCGCCTCGGCCCCTGCCTGGTGCAGTATTTCGGCCTGGGCGAGGTGACGGGCTGCATCACCGTGCTGCGGCCTGACCAGCACAGCGCCGATGACGCGGCGCCGGGCGCGCTGAGCGTCGGCGCGCCGCGCACCGGCATGGACATCGCCATCCTGGATGAGGCGGGCGCGCCCGCGGCGCGGGGCGAGATCTGCGTGCGCGGCCCCGGCGTCTTCGCCGGCTATTTCCAGAATGACGCGGCCAATGAGAAGGCCTTCCGCCATGGCTGGTTCCACACGGGCGACCTCGGCTTCCTCGACGCGCAGGGCTTCCTGCACATCACCGGCCGTGCCTCGGACATGTTCATCTCCGGCGGCTCCAACATCTACCCGCGTGAGGTGGAGGAGGCGCTGCTGACCCACCCGGCCGTGGAGGAATGCGCCGTGGTCGGCCTGCCCGATCCGCGCTGGGGCGAATCCGGCGTCGCCTGCCTGGTGCTGCGCGCGCCCACGCCGCCCGAGGAATTGCTCGCCCATCTTGAAGCCCGCCTCGCCCGCTACAAGCATCCACGCCGCTTCGTGGTGTGGGAGGCGCTGCCCAAATCCGCCTATGGCAAGGTGCCCAAGACCCTGCTGGCCGAGCGCCTCCGCGCCGAGGGCGTGGGCTTTGCGTGACCGGCGGCTGCCCTTAGCCTGAGCCGAAGCAGGAGGAACGCACATGCCCGGACAAAGCTTGCCCGTGATCGACATTGCAGGCCTGGGCGGCGGCGCCCGGCTGCATGAGATCGCGGCCGAAATCCGCGCCGCCTGCATGGGGCCGGGCTTTTTCTACATCCGCAACCACGGGGTGCCGGAGGCGACCATCCAAGCCGCCGTTGCGGCCGCGCGGCGCTTTTTCCATCTCGATCCCGAGGTGAAGGCGCGCACCCGCGCCAACCTCGCCCATCGCGGCTGGCATGCCTCGGGAGGCGCGGTCATGGCCGGCGCCACCAAGCCTGATCTGAAGGAGTTCTTCTCGCTCGGCCTCGACCTGCCGGCCGACCACCCCGTGGTGCTGGCCGGTGAGAAGCTGCGCGGCCCCAACCAATGGCCGGCCGAGGTGCCCGAGCTGCAACCCGCCATGGAGGCCTATTACGCCGAGATGCTGCGTTGCGGGGCCGGGCTGATGCGCGCCATCGCCATCAGCCTTGACCTGCCCGAGGATTTCTTCGCGGCCCATTACACCCTGCCGCTGCAACGCACCCAGGCGGTCTTCTACCCGCCGCAGCCGCCCGATGACACGGAGGGTTTCGGCGTCGCCCCACACACGGATTTCGGCTGTATCACCCTGCTCTGGCAGGATGACAGCGGCGGGCTGGAGGTGAAGGAGCGCCAATCCGGCGAATGGATTCCCGCCCCGCCCATGCCGGGCACGCTGGTGATCAATGTGGGTGACCTGCTGGGCCGCTGGAGCAATGACCGCTTCGCCAGCACGCCGCATCGCGTGGTGAACCGCTCGGGCCATGAGCGCATGTCCATCGCGACCTTCCATGATCCGAATTTCCAGGCGCCGATTGACCCCCGCGCCCTGGGCGCGGCGGAGCCGATCTACCCCCCGACCACGGCCGGCGGCCATATCCTGGATTGCTTCGCGAAGGCCTTCGCCTATCGCAAGGGGGCGTGAGGGGTCGCTACGCCTTCTTGCGCATCACGAAATCCGACTTCACCGCCCCGCAATCCGGGCAGGACCAGGTCTCGGGCACATCCTTCCAGCGCGTGCCAGGCGCCAGCCCATCCTCTGGCGCGCCCTTGGCTTCGTCATAGACGTAGCTGCACAGCTCGCACTCCCAGACGCAGAACTCTTCTTCGGTGGACATGCGGCTCTCCCTGTTGCGGGGGGAGCATCCGAAGCGGGAGGCGCTTCCGTCAAGGGCCACCGCCATGGCAGTCTTCGGCCATGAGCCAGCCTGATGACATCGCCTTCCTGCGCCTTTCCTTCGCCGTCGCCCGCCGCGCACGGGAGAAGGGCAAGCACCCCTTCGGCGCCATCCTGGTCGGCACGGATGGCGCGGTGCTGATGGAGCAGGAAAACGCCTTCGACACCGAGGGCCGCACCGGCCATGCGGAGACCGTGCTCAGCCGCCGGGCCTGCGCCGCCTTCACCGCCGAGGAATTGGCGCAAACCACCATGTATGTGAGCGCCGAGCCCTGTGCCATGTGCGCCGGCAGCCTCTATTGGGCCGGGATCGGCCGCCTGGTCTATGCGATGAGCGAGCATAAGCTGGGCAAGATCATCGGCCCGCATCCCGACAACCTGACGCTAGACCTGCCCTGCCGCACCGTGCTGGAAGCCGGGCAACGCCATGTGGAGGTGATCGGCCCGCTGCTGGAAGAGGATGAGGAGGCGGCAGCGCTGCATGATGGGGTTTGGGAGAGGTAGGGGCCGGAGGCCCTTTCCCTCAAACCATCCGGATCAGCGTCCCGTCCTTTCGGATCGCCTGATGAAACACCACCGCGCCGATATGCGCGGCCAGCAGCCCGACGATCGCCCAGCCCAGCGTCTGGTGCAGCCAGAGCAGCACCTTGGCCAGCCCCTCCATCGCCGGCATGAATTTGGGCAGGTCGATGAAGCCGAGATAGGCCGTGGCCCCCTGCATCGGGAAGCCGAAGGCGTTCGTGGTGAAGAAGCCCAGCAGCGGCTGCAGGATCAGCGCGCCATAGAGCGCGTGATGCACGCTGGTGGCGGCGAGGCGCATGGGCGCTGGCAGGCCCGCCTCCACCGGCACCGGGTGCTTGATGCGGTACCAGAGTCGTGCCGCCGCCACGAAAAGCAGGGTGAGCCCTGCGCTCTCATGGATGGCGTAGAAGCCCATCTTGCTCGCATCCTTGATGTGGCCGATCACGAAGCCGGTGGGCAGCGCGATGAGCATCAATGCCAGCGTGATCCAGTGAAACCACTTCGCCGTCGAGGTATAGGCCATGCGCGCCTCCGATCCGTTCCGGGCCATCCTGCCATGCGGCTGATCGCGGCGCACGCGGATTGGTCCATGGCGCCCGGAAAACGCTGGGCGGCGCTGGCGCGTCGGGAGGGTGCGGGCTGGCGCATGCAGCCGCCGCGCCTGGTGGGCGAGCCGCACGACTTTGCGACGGCCCTGCTGGCCGAAGGGCTGCCCACCGCGCTCGGCCTCGACCTGCCGCTGGGCGTGCCGCGCCATTACGCCGCGCAGCGGCCGGAGGCAGGCTTTGTCGAATTCCTCCGCGCCCGTGCCGGCGATGCCCGCTTCTTCACGGTGAATGAGACGCTGGCGACCATCGGCCTCGATGCGCCCTTCTATCCGCAGCGCGGCGTGAAGGGCATGACGCGCGCCGCCCATGCGGCCGCGCTGGGCTTGCCTGATGCCGATGCGCTGCACCGCTGGTGCGACCGCGCGACCCCGACGCGCCCGGCCGGCGCGCCGCCCTTCTGGACGCTGGGCGCCAACCAGTCGGGCAAGGCCGCCATCACCGCCTGGCGGGACTGGCTGGCCCCCGCCTTGGCGGCCGGCGCACCGCTCGACCTCTGGCCGTTTCATGGGGCTCTGCACGGGTTGCTGCGCGCGGGCCGCCTGGCCGTGGCGGAGGTCTATCCGGCCGAGGCGCTGCGCCAACTCGGACTCAGGCTTGCCGGCAGCAAGCGGGACCAGGCGGCGCGCCTGGCCCTGGCCGGGCCGCTGCGCGCGGTGCAGGATGAACTGCGCGTCGCGCCTTCAGCCGAAGCGCTGGCGGCGATCAAGGATGGCTTCGGCGCCGATGCGGCGGGCGAAGATCGGCTGGATTGCACGCTCGGCCTGCTCGCGCTCATCGCCGTGCTGGACGGGCGCCGCGCCGACACCATCCCGGAGGATGACATGGTGCGCCGCTGGGAGGGCTGGGTGCTGGGGCAGGCCAGCCCCGCTTGACCGGAAACGAGGACGGTCCAGCGGCCCTGGCTTTCGCCGGGACGCATGTCCCGAGCCGCCATCCGAAGCCGGATGGCTGGAGCGGGATGCGTTGAGGCGGCATCGCCGAACCGCTGAATCATCCTCTCAGCAAAAGCCGGAGCGTGCGGAGTGAACGCAGCACGCTCCAGAAACTGCGTCAGGCGCCCTGCAACTCCACCTTCTCCGCCGCATGATGGAAATTCGCGCGCTGATAGCCCGTCATGAACTCGGGATAGGTGATGGCGGGCTCGCGCGCCGGGCTGCCATCGGCGGTGATCGGCGCCATCACGGCGTGGTAGCCGGCATCCATGAAGAAGGGGATGGCGTAGCGCTCGCGCCCCGAGCGGTTGATCACGCGATGCGGCGTGGCCAGGAAGCGCCGGTCGGTCCAGCGGCGCAGCATCATGCCGCCATTGATCAGCAGCGCCCCTTCGGGCGCCGGCGCGTCGAGCCAGCTGCCATCCGGCAGCCGCAGCGACAGGCCGGGCACCTTGTTCTGCGCCAGGATGGTCATGAAGCTGGTGTCCACATGCGGGGCGATGCCGAATTCATTGGCCGGCGCCGTGGGCGGCTGGTCCGGGTAGTGCGACATGCGCAGCGTGTACATCGGTTCGGCGAAGAAGGGCGCGAAGAAATCCGCCGGCAGGTCCAGCGCGCGAGCGTAGAGCGGCAGCAGCGTGAGGCCGAGACCCTCGAAGGCGGCGCAGGCGGCCAGGATATTCTCGCGGAAGCCGGGCAGGGCGGGCCATTGGTTGCGGCCGCGAAAGCGCAGATTGGCCAGCAGATCCGGATGATCCTCGGGCAATTCGCGCTTGAAGAACACCGCTTCATTGGCGTTGGGCAGCGCCACATCGCCCACCACATTCATGCGCGTGGTGGCGCCGCGCATCGGCATGTAGCCGATATTGTGCTCGTTGATCTTCATCGCGAGCTTGGCTTCGAGCGGCTGGGCGTGGAAGCGCTCGGCCTCGGCGAAGGTGGTGTCCAGCAACTCCTGGCTGATGCCGTGGTTGCGCACGAAGTAGAATCCGACCTCGGTGAAGGCGTGGCGCAGCTCGGCGCCGAGCTTCTCCAGCGCGCCAGGCTCGCCCGCGCGCAGCGGGCCGAGGTCAAGAACGGGGATGGTCTGGGACATGGGCCGTCTCCTGCGGTGCGAAACCATGCTCGCGCCGAATGCCGGGGGCTTCAAGCGCGATGCGCGGGGCGGCGGGAAAAAAGCGCCGCACCCGCTTTCCTCAGCCCTGCCGCGTGGCCTGTCGGGCCAGCGCCACCAGCAGTTCGAGCGTCGGCGTGGGCACGCCGGCCTCTCGCGCCAATTGCAGCGGCACGCTGAGCAGCGCCTCGAATTCCAGCGCCCGGCCCGCCTCCAGATCCTGGAGAATGGAGGGTTTGTGCGCGAGCACGACCGAGCGGAGGATCTGCGCCTCCGGATCGCCCGGCACGGGATGGCCCAGCGCCTGCGCGATCGCCAGCCCCTCATGCATCACGGCCTTGGCGGCGGCGAGGATCACCGGGTCGGCGAAGGTGGTCTTCATGTCCTGCCGCGTCAGCAGGCAGATCGGCCCATTGGTGAGGTTGTTGAGCAGCTTGGTCCAGATCGCCGTGCGGATGTCGGTGGTGGCGACGCCGCCCATGCCTGGCCCGTCCAGCGCGGCGGCCAGGGCCTGGAGTCGCGGGCTCGTTTGGTTGTCCAGCTCGCCGAAGATCACGCGGTTGGCCGCGGTCTGCACCTTCACCACGCCGGGCTCGGTCACCGTGCAGGCGGACCAGACCACGCCGCCGAGAGTCCGGGCCAGCCCGACCTCAGCGCGCACCACGCCGCCGGGATCGAGCGTGGTGAGGTTCTCGCCCCACCACCAGGGGATGCCGTTGATGACGAAGGCCACCGCCGTCTCCGGCCCCAGCAGCGGGCCGATCGCTGCGGCCACGCTCGGCACGGCGGGCGCCTTCACGGTAACGATCACCGCATCCTGCGGGCCGAGGGAAGCGGCATCCTGTTCGGCGCGGGGGCGGGCGTTGAAGCTGCCATCCGGCGCCTCGACGGTGATGCCCTTGGCACGGATCGCCTCCAGCTGCGGCCCGCGCGCGATGACGCTCACCTCGGCCCGGCCGGCCGCGCAGAGCCTGGCCGCGACATGGCTGCCGATCGCGCCCGCGCCGAAGACCGTGATTTTCATGGCGTTGCCTTCATGGCGGCGAGCAGCGCGGTGGCGGATTGGATGTAGCGGTCCAGGATCCGCGCGCCGAGCTCGGCCCGCGCGCCGGAGGGGTCGGCCGCCTGCACACCGCCCGGCGCGATTTCCGGCAATTCGATGGGCACGCCGAAATCCACGCCTGCGGCGCGGATGGTGCCGAAGCCGCTGACCGGCAGGCCCAGGAAGGGCGCCGGCGCCGCGCGCGCCGCCAGCTTGTCTGGGTCGCAGAGATCCGGGCGCAGATGCAGCGCGACCGAGGCCACTGGATCACCACCATGGCCGAGGGCCGCCGGCGAACCGCCCAGCTCCGCCTGCCAGGGCGCCGCTGATTTCCAGAGATGCAGGACGGGAATGATGGCGCCATGCGTGAGGCGCAGCGCGCGCTGCGCGTCCTCGATGGCGGGGATGTTTCCGCCATGGCCGTTGATGACCAGGATGCGGCGAACCCCGCCCTCGTGCAGCGCCACCAGGATTTCCGTCACCAGCGCGGTGAGGGTCGGCGTGCTCAGCGCCACGCCACCCGGGACGCCGCGGAAGAAATCCGCGCCGCCAAAGGCGATGGGCGGCACCACCAGCGCATCGCCGGCCGCGCCCGCGATGCGCAGCGCGATCTCCTCCGCGAGGAGATAGTCGCCCATGGGCAGCGCCGGGCCATGCGTCTCGGTGCTGCCCATCGGCAGCAGCACGGCATGGCCCGCGGCGATGCGGGCGGCCACTTCGGGCGCGGGAAGCTCCGCGATCCTCACGCCAGCATGTCCACCGCGATGCGGCTCAGCGCCTGCACGCCCAGCGCGATGCAGCGCTCATCCGGCTGGTAATTGGCGTTGTGCAGCTTGTCGTCTCGGCCCGGCGCGCCGGCGCCCACGCCGAGATGGAAGGCGGGAACCCGCTCGGCGAAGGCGGAGAAATCCTCGGCGCCCATGGAGGGCGTGCCTTCGCTCACCACCTCGCCGAAATGCGCGCGCACGCTGGCGATGGCGGGCTCCAGCACGCGGTCATCATTCACCAGGCTCGCCACCATGCGGCGATAGGTGATGGTGGCCTCCAGGCGCATGGCGGCGGCGGTGTGCTCCACCAGGCGGCGGATGGCTTTCTCCGCCACGTCGCGCGCCTCGGCGTGCAGGGTGCGCACCGTGCCCTTCAGATGCACGCGCTCGGGGATGATGTTGTAGGTGGTGCCGGCCTGGAACATGCCGACGGTGACGACGCAAGGGTGCAGCGGCTTCTGCTCGCGCGCGACAACGGTCTGCAATTGCGTGATGAGATGCGCGGCCCCCACGATCGGGTCCACCGCCGCGTAAGGATGGGCCGCATGGCCGGACTTGCCGCGGAGGATGATGTCGAAGCGGTCGGAAGCGGCGAGCGAAGGCCCGCGCACGAAGCCGAAGCTGCCGACGGGCTTGTCCGGGTGGTTGTGGAAGCCGATGGCCATGTCCAGCCCATCCGCCGCGCCATCGGCGATCATGGCGGGCGCGCCCTCCAGCACCTCCTCGGCCGGCTGGAAGAGCAGGACGATGCGCCCGGCCAGATTCTCCCGCAGCCCGTTCAGGATTTCGGCGGCGCCGAGCAGCGTGACGGTGTGGATATCATGTCCGCAGGCATGCATCTTGCCGTCGAACTTGCTGGCGAAGGGCAGGCCGGTTTCTTCATGGATCGGCAGTGCGTCCATATCGGCGCGCAGCGCCAGGGTGGGGCCGGGGCGCGCGCCCTCGATCACGCCGACCACCCCCGTGCGCCCCACGCCGGTGCGGTGCGAAATCCCCATGCGCGTCAGTTCGGCGGCCACGATGCCGGCGGTGCGGACCTCCTCGAAGGCCAGTTCCGGGTGGCTGTGGATGTCGCGCCGAAGCTCGATCAGGCGTGGCTCCAGGGCGGCGGCCTGTTCGCGGATGCGGGTCTCGGGATCATTGGTGAGCATGGGTTTGCCTCGCTGCGATGCCACATCCTCCCCCCGGCCCTGGAGCCTGTCCAGGGATGCCGCTTGCGATGGCCGGGGGCGCGTGCCATAGCCGCGTTAACAACGTGCCTTGATCAGGCCACAAATCCGCGGGGGTGCATGATGTTCGGAAAGCTGACGCGCCGCCATGCGCTGATGGCCGCAGCTCTGCTGCCTGCGCCGGCACTGGCTCAGGCCTGGCCGTCCCAGCCCATCCGGCTCATCGTTCCCTTCGCGCCCGGCGGCACCACGGATCTGATTGCCCGCCTGGTTTCCACGCCCCTGCAGGAGCGGTTGGGCCAACCCATCATCATCGAGAACCGGCCCGGCGCCGGCGCCACGGTGGGCAGCCTGATGGCGGCGCAGGCGTCGCCCGACGGACACACGCTGGTGCTGTCCAACATCGCGAGCCATGGCATTTCGCCGACACTTTACGCCAACATCCGATATGACGCGCTGCGCGATTTCACCCATATCGCGCTGTTGACGCTGAACCCCTCGGTCTTCGTCGCCAATCCGCGCGCGGGGATCTCGAACATGGAGGATTTCGCGCGGCTGCACCGCAGCACGCCGCGCGGCCTGGACATGGCGAGCAGCGGCGCGGGCAGTTCCAATCACCTGCTGATCGTGCGCATGGGGCAATTGCTGGGGCGCGAGATCAACCACATTCCCTTCCGCGGCGCGGGCCCGGCGATGACGGCCGTGATCGGCGGCCAGGTCCCCCTGATGAGCGACAGCCTGCCCTCGGCGGCCGCGCATATCCGCCAGGGCAGCGTGCGCGCGGTGGCGATGAGCAGCGCGGAACGCCATCCCTCCTTTCCGGACGTGCCGACTCTGCGCGAGCAAGGTTACGACCTTGTCACCAGTTCCTGGTTCGGCTTGTCGGGTCCTGCGCGCCTGCCGCAACCCGTGGTTGAGCGCCTTTCGCGCGAAGTTCGCGCCATCCTCGCCACGGCGGAGATCCGCGCGCGCTTCGCTGAAATTGGCGGCACCCCGGGCGAGTTTTCGCCTGAGGAATACGCAGCCTTCGTCGCCAGCGAGGTGAACAGCTGGGCTGCGCTGGTTCGCGAAAGTGGCGCGCAACCTGACTGACTTGTTAGAATTGATCGCAACGAAGCTTCGCGCTTGGCAGTTTGTTCAAAATGCCGGAAGGTCCGCGCGGACGAAGGGGAGTTCGACTTTATGCAGGTGAAGATCAACGCGAAGGACTTGGCCTCGGGCATCTTCCTGGTGCTGGTGGCGCTCGTCGGGCTGTATCTCAACCAGGATCACAGTCTCGGTTCGGCGCGCCGCATGGGCCCGGGCTACATGCCGATGATGGTGTTCTATATCCAGGCCGGACTTGGCGCGCTGGTGATCTTTTTCAGCCTGTTCAGCGGGCCCGATCCGCTGGAGAAGTGGACGAAGCTCGACTGGGGCAGCCTCGCGCTCGGCATCGCGGCCGGGACGCTGGCCTGGAAGCTTTCCCCGTCCGTCTGGGGCTTCTTCGGGCAGACCTACAACGCCGTCGGCATCGGCATGACGGTGGGCTTCCTCGTCATGGCGATCTCGGCCGGCTGGAAGCTGCTGGCCATCATCTGCGCCGCGGTGAGCCTGTTCGGCCTGATCCTGGAGAAGGGCGGCTTCTTCGCAGCCCTCACCGCCGTGATCCTGGTGAGCTGCGTGGCCGAGCACACCCACACCAAGAAGGGTGTGGCCGGCCTGCTGGTCTTCCTGCTGGTGCTCTGCTGGTGGGTCTTCATCTACGAATTGGATATCCGCGTGAATCTGTGGCCGCAGAGCTAAGAGCGGGATAGGGAACAGCGACCATGGAACTTCTTCTCACCAACCTCGCGCATGGCTTCGGCGTTGCGCTCTCCTTGCAGAACATCAGCTTCGCGCTGCTGGGCGCGCTGATCGGCACCGCCATCGGCGTGCTGCCGGGCATCGGGCCGGTGGCGACGATCTCGCTGCTGCTGCCGATCACCTTCGGCCTGCCGGCCACCACCGCCATCATCATGCTGGCGGGCATCTTCTACGGCGCGCAGTATGGTGGCTCGACCACGGCCATCCTGCTCAATCTTCCAGGCGAGGTGAGTTCCGTCGTCACCACGCTGGAAGGCTACAAGATGGCGCGGAACGGGCGCGCGGGGGCGGCACTCGCCACCGCGGCGCTCGGCTCCTTCTTCGCCGGCTCCGTCGCCACCATCCTGGTCGCTGCCTCCGGCCCGCTGCTGACGCAGGTGGCCTTGAGCTTCGGGCCAGCGGACTACTTCTCACTCATGCTACTAGGCTTGATCATCGCTTGCGTGCTCGCGCAGGGCTCGATCATCAAGGCGGTCGGCATGGTGGTGCTGGGTGTGGCGCTCGGCCTGGTCGGCACCGACGTGCAGACCGGCCAGCAGCGCTTCACCTTCGGCATTCCTGAGCTGTCCGACGGCATCGGCTTCGTGCCCATCGCCATGGGCATGTTCGGCATCGCCGAGATCGTGCTGAACCTGGAGCGCCCGGAATCGCGCTCCGTGCTCAGCTCCAAGGTGGGCTCGCTCTGGCTGACGCGTGAGGAGTTCAAGCGGGCGACGCCGGCCGTGCTGCGCGGCACCGTCGTCGGCTCCTTCCTCGGCATCCTGCCGGGTGGTGGCGCCTCGCTCGCGGCCTTCGGCTCCTACATGATGGAGCGGAAGATGTCGAAGGGCCGGCATCTGTTCGGCACCGGCGCCATCGAAGGCGTGGCCGGCCCCGAGGCCGCCAACAACGCCGCGGCGCAGACGAGCTTCATCCCGCTGCTGACGCTTGGCATTCCCTCCAACGCCGTTATGGCGCTGATGGTGGGCGCGCTGATCATCCAGGGCATCCAGCCTGGTCCGCGCATGGTGGAAGCGCAGCCCGACCTGTTCTGGGGCCTGATCGCCTCGATGTGGGTCGGCAACCTCATGCTGCTCGTCATCAACCTGCCGATGATCGGCATGTGGGTGAAGCTGCTGCAGGTGCCCTACCGCTTCCTCTACCCCTCGATCCTCGTCTTCTGCTGCATCGGCGTGTATTCGCTGAACAACAACGTGTTCGACGTCTACATGACCGTGCTGTTCACCGTCTTCGGCTATATGTGCAACAAGCTGAAGCTGGAGCCGGCGCCGCTGCTGATCGGCTTCGTGCTCGGCCCGATGATGGAGGAACACCTGCGCCGCGCCATGCTGCTCTCGCGCGGTGACTGGGGCGTTTTCATCCAGCGCCCGATCTCGGCGACCATGCTCGGCATCGCCGCCTTTGCGCTGGCCCTCATGCTCCTGCCCAATATCCGCAAGGGCAAGGACAAGGCGCTCGCCGAGTAAGGCGGGGTGGATCAATCCATTCAGACTTGGAACGGGGAGCGGTTATCCGCTCCCCGTTTTGGTTTGATCAGCCGGCGGGGCGGGGCGCCGGCCGGATGACCCGAACGGCTTCCCAGTCAGCCAAGCGTGAAGTGGGCGAAGTCCCGGACACTTGTTCGTACGTTGCCTTGACGGGCAAGCCATCGCGGGTGCTGAGCCACACGGTGTCTCGCCGCTGATAGACCCCGCCACGGCTTGTCGTGAACTCAGAGAACCGCTCGATCTGGATCGTCTGATACGGGCCGGCGGGCACAGTGATGCGTGGAAACCCAACGATCCGGAAGACGTCCCGCACCGCTACACTATTCTGGTTCACGTCGGTGGAGAAATAATTGACCGCGACGCTCCGGCCAGTGGTAGCCGGGAAAAGCGTCCCGATTTCGTTCATCCCTTCTCTGAACACGGCTGTGCGCATGTCCCAGATGCCAAGCGCCCGACGCGTATCGGTACCGGAGCGGCAGATCAGCGGATGGGTTGAATCAGCCCCACGAAAATGGAAGCGAATGTTATTGTTGGCTTCAACGATCGTATCGGCGGCCGGGCAACGGAAGCTCCATGGCGGAGCCTGAGCTGGCTGGGCGTAAGCTGGACCGATCGAAACACAGAGGCAGAGAGATGCACTGATCAAGCTTCGCACGCGCTTCCTCCCAAGGATGAGTCGAAATTATCTGAATTCATACTTTATGCGTGATAGGAAACCAAAATGAATCTAGAGCTTTCCGGCAAGGTCGCCCTCGTAACTGGCGCCTCGGCGGGCCTGGGCCGCGCCATCGCGAAGGAGTTGGCCGCCGAGGGCTGCCGCCTCGCCATCCTGGCCCGCCGGCGGCCCCTGCTGGAGGACCTGGCCGCCGAACTCCCCGCCAGCGCCGAGCCGCTCATCATCGAGCAGGACTTTACCGCCAAGGATGCGGGCGAGCGCGTGCGGGAGGCCATGCAGGCCCGCTTCGGCCGTTGCGACATCCTGGTGAACAATGCCGGTTCTTCCCGCCCGCAGGAGGGCCTGGGCAGCGACGAGGCCTGGATGGACGCGATGGAAATCAATTTCCACGCCGGTCGCCGCATCACCCATGCCTTGGTGCCGATGATGCAGGCGCAGAAATTCGGCCGCATCATCAACCTGACCGGCCAGGACGAGGCCTGGATGATCAATGCCGCCAATGCGCCCAATGGCGCCGTGCATATCTGGGCCAAGGCGCTCAGCCGCACGCTGGGGCGCGATGGCATCACGGTGAATTCCATCCCACCCGGGCGCATCCGCTCCGAGCAGATTGACGCGCGCATCCTGCCGACCGAGGAAGCCCGCCGGGCCTGGGCCGAGAGCCAGGTGCCGATGGGCTATATCGGCGAGCCGCGGGACCTGGCGGTGCTGGCGACCTTCCTGGCTTCACCGCTGGCGCACTACATCACGGGGCAGGTGATCCATGTGGATGGCGGCACCCGGCGCTTTCCGCACTAAGGGCGAAACGGGCCGCCGGCGGCCCTGTTTCCGCTTCAATCCGGCAGTTCATACCCCATCGCCGCCTCATCCCTTAGCACGCGCTGCACGGCGGGGCGGCGCATCATCCGGTCATGATGCGCGATGAGGCGAGGAAACTCCTCAGGCCCCAGCGCGGCCCCGCCGCGAAACCGCCAGAACAGTCGGAACAGGTGGATGTCCGCGATGGAATAGGCCCCCCCCACGGCGTGGGGCGCATCGCCCAGCCGGGCCTCCACCAGCGCCCACACGACGCGCGCATGGTCCAGCCCCTGCCGCCGCGCCGGATGCACCGTCGCCGCCAGGAAGGACATCCAGGAGAGCACCCGCGCCTGGCCCATCGCATCATCCGGCAGCAGGCCCGCGGCCGGATGGCGCCGGGCCAGCCAGAAGAGGATCGCCGCCACCTCGGTGAGCCCGCCCTCAGGGGTTAGCAGCAGCGGAACCTTGCCTTCCGGGTTCAGCGCCAGGAAATCCGGCGCCCGGTTCTCCCGCCGCTTCAGCGACACCAGGCGCGGCGTGAAGCCCGCCCCCACCTCATGCAGCGCGATATGCGGGGCCATGGAGCTGGAGCCCGGAGCCAGAAACAGCGTCAGCACGGCCAAGCCCTCCCCATCCGCCCTGTCATGCGATAGAAGCCGCGGAAACCACTCCTTCCGCGCAGGACCACGCCATGCCCGCCTATCAGTATGTCTACGTCATGAAGGATCTGACGAAATCCTATCCGGGCGGCCGCGAGGTCTTCAAGGGCATCACCCTGTCCTTTCTGCCCGACGCCAAGATCGGCGTGCTCGGCCCCAACGGCGCCGGCAAGTCCACGCTGATGAAGATCATGGCTGGCATGGACCAGGATTACGGCGGCGAGGCCTGGGCGGCGGAGGGCGCGCGCGTGGGCTACCTGGCGCAGGAGCCGCAGCTTGATCCGACCAAGAATGTTGGCGAGAACGTGCGCGCTGCCTTCGGCCAGCTGGAAGCCCAGCTCAAGCGCTTCAACGAGATCAGCGAGCGCTTCATGGAGGAGATGAGCGAGGAGGAGATGAATGACCTCCTCGCCGAGCAGGGCACGCTGCAGGAGGCGATCGACGCCGCGGATGGCTGGGAGTTGGACCGCCGCGTGGAGATCGCGCTGGACGCGCTGCGCTGCCCGCCGGCCGAGGCCTCGGTCGAAAAGCTCTCGGGCGGTGAGCGCCGCCGCGTGGCGCTTTGCCGCCTGCTGTTGGAAAAGCCCGATCTGCTGCTGCTGGACGAGCCGACCAACCACCTGGATGCCGAAAGCGTCTCCTGGCTCGAACACACGCTGCGCGACTACCCGGGCGCCGTGCTGGTCGTCACCCATGACCGCTACTTCCTGGACAATGTGACCAACTGGATCCTGGAAGTGGATCGCGGCCGCGGCTTCCCCTACCAGGGCAACTACTCCTCCTACCTCGAGGCCAAGCGCAAGCGCCTGGAGCAGGAGAACCGCGAGGACACGGCCCGCATCCGCACCCTGGCCGCCGAGCAGGAGTGGATCGGGCGCTCGCCCTCCGCCCGCCAGGCCAAGAGCAAGGCGCGTATCTCTCGCTATGAAGAGCTGCTGGAGAAGAGCCAGGATCGTGGGCTGGGCGAGGTGGAAATCCTCATCTCCCCGCCGCCGCGCCTGGGCAACACGGTCATCGAGGCGGAGGGCCTGCGGAAGGCCTATGGCAACCGCCTGCTGATCGATGATCTCAGCTTCAAGCTGCCGCCCGGCGGCATTGTCGGCGTGATCGGCCCCAACGGCGCCGGCAAGACCACGCTGTTCCGCATGATCACCGGGCAGGAGCAGCCGGATGCCGGCACGCTGAGGGTCGGTGAATCCGTCCAGCTCGGCTATGTGGACCAGTCGCGCGACAGCCTGGATGACAAGAAATCCGTCTGGCAGGAAATTTCCGGCGGCGACGACA
>JAIYDS010000079.1 GCA_027487385.1 Acetobacteraceae bacterium
ATCGCCGCCGTGCTGGCGCGGATCCGCAGCACCGGCTGGCAGCCGGCCTATCGCGGCGTCTTTCACGCGCGGGCCGAGCAATCCACCCATTGGCATGGCTTCGCCGAGGCGATCTTCGCTGGCGCCGCACCTTTCGGCGGCCCAGCCCCACGGGTGATCCCCATCGCCACCCATGAGTATCCGGTGAAGGCCACCCGCCCCGCCGATGGCCGCATGGACGGCAACAAGCTCACCGAAACCTTCGGCGTCACATTGCCCACATGGCAGCAGGGGCTCGAGCGGGTGTTGCGGGCGCTCCACCCCGGCTGAGGGGCGCCGACCACCACCGCCCCCGGTGTTGTGCGTCATGGACCACATTTCGCGGGTTTTCGCCGGTCACCACCTCGCCTCCGACCCGGCAGGGCGCCAGGCCGGGCAATGGTGGGCAGGAACGCAGCCCAGCGGGCTCCCCATGGCCGAGCGGCCAAGTTAAACAACGGGCGATCTGACGGGGCAGTTCAGCCTCCCGCGACACCTGCCGTGCTCGGCGACTTGCTTCCCTCTACCAGGCCGCTTCCAATCCCACGGAGATTTGCCCATGAAGGTTGACGCTGCAGCGCCAGACGACGGAGTGCACGGCGCCTCGGATGAGCTTGGCCTGCTCGCGGCGCGGGTCGCGGTTCTGGAGGATGCCCTGGCCGAGCTGCGGGATCAGGTCGCCGTGATGAAGGCGGTTGAGTTGCGCCGAGATGCCATCCTCGACCGCTATCCCCTGGCCCAGCACGCATCCCTGGCACGTGGTGTTCGGATCGAAGCGCGGGAGTTCCTGACCGCCGGCAGCGGCTTCTATCAGCTCGAAGAAGGGGCCAATGGCATCGCCTACCGATGGATCGGCCCAAATCCGGAAGCGCGTCTCGTGGTGTGGGTGGATCGCCGTTTTCCGCTCCTTCTGCGGTTTTTTTGCCACAATTTTGGCCGGTCGCGCTTCATCCGGGTCAAGGTCGAGGATCAGGAATTTGAGATCGCGCGTCAGGACAAGCCCCAGCCCATCGAAGTGGGGCCCATCAGGCCCAGGGGGCAGCCTGGGCCGACGGAGATCTGCCTCGCGCCGGAAATGATGTTCTCGCCAGAGCAGCAGGGTCATGCCGACAAGCGAACACTCGGCGTGACCTTTGTCTGGTTGGAACTTCAGCCCTCGCCCGAGGGCGCGGGCACCAAACCTCCCGCGAGCGGCGTCCCGACGCCGGAGCCTCGCACGCCATGAGCAAGTTGGAGCTGCCAGCCGGCGCTGCCGCTGCGCGCGAGCCGGCCAAGCCCCGCATCACCGTCGCCGTCTGCACCTATGACCGCTACGAAGTCCTGGACTCCTGTCTGGCGGCCCTCGCGGGCCAGCTTCTGCCATCGGTTGAGTTCGAGTGCCTTGTTGTTGACAATTCGCCGAGCCGGGTCCGCTCCATGGCCGAATCACAACGCCACGCCGCGCACCCCAACATGCGCTGGATCCATGAGACGACGCCTGGTCTGTCAAATGCCCGGAATGTGGCGGCGCGCGAAGCCCGGGCGCCCCTCATCGCCTACGTGGATGATGATGCCATCCCGGAGCCCGACTGGCTGATCCGGTTGCTCGAAGCGTTTGACGCTTTGGGCGAGGGGTATGCCGGGATTGGCGGCAAGATTCTCCCGATCTTCTCCACCCCCCGCCCGGCATGGCTGAGTGACAAGCTGCTGGGCTATGTTTCGGTGGTCGATCTTGGCGATGAGACGCGCGCGCTCCACCCCAAGGAATGGGTCGCCGGTGCCAATATCGCCTATCGTCTCAGCGCGCTGCGGCAGGCCGGGGGGTTCAGCACCGCTCTCGGCCGTGTCGGTTCAGGCCTCTCGCTGATGTCCAACGATGAAACCGAACTCGCGGAGAGATTGGCAGCCAAGGGCGGCCGCATGGGCTATGCCGGACGGGCGGTGGTACGTCACCTGGTTGAGAAGTCGCGGCTGAACCAGGAGTGGTTCCGGCGACGCATCGCGTGGCAGGCCGTTTCCGACTATGTTCGCCATCCGCAAAAAATGTACGGGCAACGGGAAGTGGCCTGGAAGCGGGTCAAGGCCTTTCTCGCGAATCAACCACCTGATCTGCGGACACAGCGCGCCTTCGCGCTCGAGCAAGCCCCGGGGGCCGAGCTGGAGGCGCAACTCTCGGCCATCTATAGCGCGGTGCAGTGCCTCTTGAGCGCCGTCGGCGATACCGATGAGTGAGGCAAGCTGGTCAGGCCGCAAGGTTCTGGTGCTCGCACCGACGCCGACTGACCCGCTGGATTTCGGCAACCGCAAGCGGATCCACGCCGTCTGTGCGGCGCTGTGCCGCCTCGGGGCCGAGATCCATTATGTCCACTATGCCTCGGAAATGGAGTGGCGTCGCGAACTGCCCGTGATGTCGGCCCGCGCGATGAGTCAGCAATGGACGTCCTGTTGGACCGTGGCACCATCGCGGCCGCTGCACAGCGCCCCGGCGGGATCCCATCACACGGTGGACGAATGGTGGGATCCCGCCATCGGCGAGATGCTGAAGTGGCTTTTTTCGGTGCAGAGTTTTGACGCGTTCATCGTGAACTACACATGGCTCACCAAGGCCTTTGAGTTCGCGCCGCGTGGCACCCTGAAAATCCTGGACACACACGATCGGTTCAGCGGGCGCAAGGAACTCCTCGTGGAGAACGGCATCGCTCCCGAATTCTTCTACATGCAGGAGCCGGAGGAGCGGCAGGCGCTGAGCCGGGCGGATCTGGTCTGGGCCATCAAGGAGCAGGAGGCGATCTTCTTTCGCAGCCTCGCCGGGTCGTCGGTCCTCACATTGCCACATGCCGAGGTCATCCAGCCTGTTTCCCGCAATGCGCCTGCCGAGGGCATCCTGCGGTTCGGTATCGTGGGGGCAAGAAATCATATCAACCTGGTGAATATCCGTAACTTTCTCACTAGCCTTCGCTCGTATATCGAAAAAACTCTGCTTCCCTGCGAAATCCATATCGCCGGGAGTTGCTGCGATGACCTGATGCGAGATCGGTTGCCGCCCTATGTCCAACTCCGCGGCAGAATGCCCGACCTGATCGATTTCTACCGCAGCGTGGATGTCGTATTGGCTCCCATGACCTTTTCAACCGGCCTGAAGATCAAGGTCGGCGAAGCGCTTTTCCTGGGCAAGGCGCTGATCGCCCATGAGCATGCCTATGAGGGCTACCCCGAGACTCACGCCTTCCAGCACCTCGCCAGCCTGGATGCGATGCTGGCTGCTTGCCGCTCCGTGGTCCGGGATCCTCGGCTGATTGAAGAATTGGAAGCCGCCTCTGTCGCCGCGGCCGCTGCCACAGCGCGCTTGGTCAATGAGACTCTCGACCGGACCGCCGCCATCATGAACGAGGTGCGGCCAGGAACCGTGATCGTCATGGCCATCCAAGATGTCCGCACAGATTCATTGCGCCTCGATCACGCCTGCGAAGTCGCACGATATCTTGGCCATTTGGCGCCGGTTCACGTGCTCCTCACGGGCTCTGGCCTCGTCGAATTCGATGAGGAAGCTCTCCGCCGCCTGGCTGGGATGGCCGCTGTGATCATCGAGCCAGCCTTGGCGCCCTCACGGGACGTGATCACGCAGACACTGCGCGCGAACCGCATTCCCCAATCCAGCCTCACCGAACTGTGCCGGAACAGACATATCGGCGTCTGGTTCGCCAGCCCTCCAGCTCCGGACCTTGCGATGCCGAAGCGCTCCGATATTCCGGCCTATCTTCATATTGCCGCGATCACGGCCTATGGGCTGGGCGAGTGCTGGAACGGTTTCCTTCGGCGCATCCAGGCGAGTTTTTCCCAGCTTTGCGTCCTGAGTTCCTACGATGACCCGCTTGCCTCCGCAGCGCGGCTCCTGCCTGGCATCGAAACCATGCGAGCCCCCGGCGTCGTCAAGGGGCACCAGTCACAAGCGCTCAAGACGCTCAAGCGCGCTCAGCCGCGCGGCATCGTGGTGCTGGCCGAAACGGCTGATGAGCCTCTTGTCGCATTGACGCTGGACATCCTCCGATGGGCCGGGCGCGACGCCACGCGTGTGGTCATTCCGGATCGTCAGGCGCGGGCGGAATGCATGGGCGTTCCCGTGCTCGGCCAGGAGAACTTCATCGCTGACATGCGGCGAAGCCGCGTGCGCCCCAGCGCCGTCATCAATACGAGCGCCTCCGCATCGTTCGAGCTCCTCCAGGAGATGCTCGATCGGCACGGAATTCCGAGCTTGGATCTCTTCCTGCCGCAAGGCCCCGATTCCAGTCATGGAAGTGAGGGCATCCTGGGGTCAGCGAACCGTCTGATGGCGGCTATCCGATCGGATTTTCCGGCGCATCTCTGCCGTAAACCAAGGATCTCCGACAGTTCCCTGATCAAGGAGGCGGGCTGGAAGCTGGTTTGGCTGCGAACCATGGCCCGCAGGAAGGCTGTCTCCGGCCACGTGGCGTAGGCGGCCGCTGGCGTGGAGCGGGCCACGTGGTCTTGATGGAGACCCGTGTTCACCACCTCGCGCAGATCCTCCTCCGCGGTTTGCCGAACGCCAATGCTCTGCCGTCCATGCCATCCATCCGGTCACGCGGATCACCGCCGATTCAGGCGCTGCCGGCCCCCTCCGGATGGGCCCTTAGGCTGGCGCGCAGGCGGTCTGGCTTGAACGGGATAAGGTCCCCATCCGGCGGTGAGCAAGAAAAATGGGGCGAGAGCACCGAACGCCAGAAGTCCGGTGCCAGCATAGACCAGTCGAGATCCAAATAAGTATCTGGCCCATCCTCCCCCAGCGAGGCCAGACGGAACGGCGGACCAAGCAAGAATTGGGAAGTTTTTCCGAAGAAGCGCGCCTCAAGGCCCATGCTTGAACTGAGGGAGACTGCGCCTCGAAGGTGATCGGTGCTCAACAACCGATGGACATGATGCGTCAGCACCCGCGCCTTGGGAAAGCCGAGCTCAAGTGCCAAGAGGCCTGGCTCATCGGGCTCCTGCGGATCGGGCTTCAGCAGCAGCGCGGAATGCCGCGCGGCCATGGCACGCAATTCCGCCATGAAATTTCTGGCGTCGCGAAACCGGCCACCCTGGATGAGCGTCCGTTCGTGGCGGCCTTGACCCAGGAACAGAAGGGCGCCTGGCGGAAAATCGGGCTGGAAGTCGTAACCGGCCGCGGCAGACTGCAAGCCGGCCATGGTCATCAGGAAATCGGCGCTGAGGCAATGCCGGGCGGCCATGGCCCGCATGTCCGCGCAGTTGGTGCCAAGGGCGAAAGTGAGATCGTCGAGGAAGCGCGCGGGATGCACCACCAGGTCCAGAAACGGCAGCCCGGCGCGCTCAAGGAAGCGTCGGAGCACGGGCGGCATTTCGAAGCCGATCACGACCGCATCCGCAAACAGCGCGCCCAGATACCCCTCCACGATGTCGGGCAGGGCCATGGCGTCTTGCGCCACCGCCCAGCCATCGATGCTGCGGGGTACCCCCATGAGGTCAAGGAAGGTCGGGACGGTTTCCGGCGCCAGTGCCGAATTCGGCATGGCTTCGGTCGGCCAGGCCACCACGCCCGGGGTGATGCCGGTCGCAAGCTCGATCTGCCGGCGCAAGAGGCGCCAAAGCCAGAGGATTTGGCTGGTCTGCGCGGGCCAAAGCCGGTTCGCCTCGGGACGAAATATGTCGCCCGTGACGATGATGCGGCGCAGCGGCCTTGACCTAGCCAAGGGCCGCCCCCAGCGCCTGGTTCAGTTGCGCCATGGCCTCCCGCGGCGAGAACAGGGCGTGCGCATCCTCGATGCAGGCTTGCCGCGCCACGTGTCGGGCCTCGTCATCTGCCAGCAGGTGTCGAAGATGGCCGACGAAGGCGGATCGCGTATCGGCGATCCGGAGCGACCGCCCATTCGCCGCCAGCATGCCCCGGGCTCCCTCGCGCGTGGTCACCACGGGGACGTTGTGCTGCACCGCCTCCAGGGTCTTGATCTTCATGCCCCCGCCGAAATGCACCGGATTGATGGCCACCTGGCCGCCCGCATAGAAGGCAGCGAGGTCCGGCAGGCGGCCCAGCAGGGACACGCCGCGAGGTGCCGTCTTCACCCATCGGGAGATGTCACCCGCGACATGCAGCGTGGCCGTGTTCGGGATGGCGGGCCAGACCTGCCGCAGGAACCAGGTCAGACCATCCCGGTTGGGCGGCGTATCGGCACCGATGAACAGCACCCGCCCCGCTTCACCCGGCTGATCGGCGGGTGGTGTGGCGGTGGCCCCGACATGCGGCGTGACGACAAGCATCGCCCGTCGCAGCAGGGGCGCCAGCATGGCCGCATCCTCGGCCGTGATGGCGATGGCGATGTCGAAGGCGTCAATGATGCGGATCTCCTCCGAGAGCGGCATGACGATACTCGGCACCCGCCCGAAATGAGCGAAGGAGATTCGGCGCTGGGCCATCACGTCATGCAGGTCCAGCACGCGCAGGACACCGGGCGGTACGGCATCGAGCAGGTAACCCAGGCGCAGGTACTCGACGATCACTGCGCGGGCCGGACGGGCCGCCAGATGCGCCGCCAGAGCAGCGACCCAGCCCTCCTGGCGCTTGCCGGAAAACGCGGCCAGGCCCGAAATGCTGTCGGGAGGCCGGCGCACCGGGGGCGCCTTCGGGTAGTCGTTGGCGGTGAACACCCGGACGGCGGGCGCCAAGCGGCGCAGGGCGGCTTCGGCGGCGGGTGGGACGGGCCTGAACACCAGCACATCCACCTCCGCCCAATCGGACAGGGCGTTGAGGATTCCAATGATCCTGGTATGGCTGCCGAAGGATTGCTGCCAGAAATCAATGTCGGTGACGAGCAGGATGGCGGGCGACTTCCCCATCTCAGCCCTTGTCATCATCCCGCTCCACAAGGATGTCCAAGATCGCGAAGCCCGCTTTGCGCTGGTCTGTGCGACCGGATTCGGGCAGCGCCCGCGTTTCTTCCACCACCCATTCGATCAGTGCGAAGAATCGTTGCGCGCCCTCGGCCGCCGCGTCGAAGCTTCCGCGCACGACCCAGTGCTCGCCCTCGGCTTCCCGGTTGACATGCCATTCGCGACCATTGACCGTGATGTGCATCCCCTCGATCAGGCCCGGTGTCGGGCTGCGCATGCGAAGGGTGAGACGGTGGAGGCCCCCGCCGCCGGTGGGCACGAGGAGACCGCTGCGCTCGCCGGGGCCCGACCAGCGGAACCAGGGGCCATTGCCGTGGCGCTCGGGGGCGTGCCAGCCATAGCCCAGGGTCTGCGGGCCGAGTTCAACCACGCAGCGGAAGGGCGGCGGGTGGCCGGTGAGCGCCGCCTCGCCATTCAGCAACTCGCGCAGCGCCAGCAGCGGGTCCCGATATTGCGGGATGGCGGTGCCCTGTGCGGCCAAGGCCGCGCGCAAGCTGAAGACATCGGCTTGGAGGCGCGCGATTTCGGCCAGCAAGGGCTTGATCTCGGGGCTCAACCCCTCCTTGCGCGGCAGCAGGGAGACCAGGCGGCGCTCGAAAGCCACGGTCAGGGCCCCCTGGATGGCCGATGCACCGGCGAGGGCCGCGGTCATGTCCAGGTGATCATCCGCCGTGACCGCCACAGCGTCCCTCAGCGCCGCATCGACTGCCAAGATGGCGCGATCACTCGGGTCGCTCATGATCATCCCCTCGTCATCGAAGCTGCGCCACAAGCAATGCCATGCGCGGGAGCGCCCCGTCCAGTGAGCCAGCCCCGCCCGCTTCGGGTGGGCTGAAGCGCGGTGCGGCTTCCGGTCGCGCCCATCAAGCCGGACAGCTGGCTGGGTGGACGGATCGCCGAGGTGGTGGATGCCAGACATGGCACCAGGGCGGGGGCAGTACGGCGGCGTGGCGCTTGGCTGTCCCATTTGCGCGCCGGCGGGCATGCTACATCACGCCAGCCCGCAACAGATCATGAAGATGAAGGATGCCGACCGGCTTCCGGTCCCCTTCGATGACGAAGACGCTGGTGATGCGCTGCTCGTTCATCTCGCCCAGCAGATCCGCCGCCAATGTCTGGGCGGAGGCGGTGCGCGGCGCACGGGTCATCACCTCGCTGACCTTCAGGTCGAGCCTCATTCCGCCCTGCAAGGCCCGGCGCAGATCCCCATCCGTCACGACCCCCACCAGGCGGCCTTCTTCATCAACCACGCCCGTGATCCCGAAACGGCGGGACGTCATCTCGACAATGGCGTCGCCCAGGGTCGCAGCCAGTCCCACCTGGGGGATCTCATCGCCGCCATGCATCAGGTCCCGTGCGCGCTTCAACTGGGCGCCGAGCTTCCCGCCGGGGTGAAAAGAGCGGAAATCCGCCGGCGAGAAACCACGCGCCTGCAGGAGGCACATGGCCAGCGCGTCGCCCATCGCCAATTGCATGGTCGTGCTGGTGGTGGGCGCCAAGCCATTGGGGCAGGCCTCGGGCATCGGTGGGAGCGCGAGCAGCAGGTCCGCGGCACTGCCCAAGGCGCTGCCGGGGCGGGAGGTGATGGCAATGAGTGGAACATCGAAGCGGCGCGTATAGGCAATCATGTCGGCCAGTTCCGGGGCCTCGCCGGACCAGGAGAGCGCCAGCACGATGTCGTCCCGTGTGATCATGCCGAGGTCGCCGTGGCTGGCCTCCGCCGGATGGACGAACAGCGTGGGCGTGCCGGTTGAGGCCATGGTCGCCGCGATCTTGCGGCCCACATGGCCCGACTTGCCCATCCCGGTGACGATCACCCGGCCCGAGCTGGCCAGGATGAGGGAGACCGCTTCCAGCGCCTTGGAGCCCAGGCTTCCCTCAAGCGCGCGGTGCAGTTCGCGCAGGCCATCGGCCTCCAGGACCAGGGTCCGCAGCAGCGCCTCGCGCCGGAGGTCCTCGCTCATGCGACAAGCTCGCGATCGGTCGGCGCGCCCGCGCCGAGGGGAACATCTTTGATCAACATCGCCTTCATCCTCTCTCCGCCTTCCAGCGCGCGCAACGGCTCAAGCTCTTCCCGCAGTTCCAGGGGGAGGGGGCTGTGCGACGAAGCGCCTGACCGAAGCGCCGCGCCAGCCTTTCAGGCGGATATGGTGGTAGAGCACGCCCGCGCGCCAGGGTGCAGTCGCGCGGATGCGGGAGAGGCATTGGAAATGGCCGTATCTCAGGGAAGACCGAGACGGCGGCACCAGCCGAGATGTGGTTCGCCCTCTCGAAATTGGTCTTGCTGGTCTGCCCGATGTCCGGGCGCTGGGTGATGTCCTTCAGCGCGGCTGCCATTTCCAGGACATAGGCGTGGCTCTCCAACTGGCTGGGAGGGCGATATGTGCGAGGGGAAGCTGGCTTGCGAAGCAAACCGTGCCGGCCTGGACCCATCCCGGAGAGCGTTTCGCAGTCCGGGATGCCACGGCGGGGCCATTGTTGCAACGCGTTGATGCAGCGCCGGCCGGCCCGCCCGCGCCGTCAACTCCGTGCCGGCGGCGGAAAAGAGCTCTTGGTGGGAGACGGGCCTGGTGCGCTGCGGCGCCGGAAGGGTGCCACCCATTCGAGTCCGTCGCGCCGAAGCGCGCGGCCTCGTCCGGCTGCTCCGCGCGTCCCATTCCCGATCGGCGGGGCGTCCGGCGCGTGCGAGCTGCTCGGCCGTGAGGAGATCGTGGAAAGCCTCGCTCTTTTCACCTGCCCGACGCTGAAAGGAGTTCGAAGCGGAGGGGCATACGCTGCGGTGCCCTCGGCCACTGCGATGCTCCCCCTCTCGACGCGCCCGAGAGCGGTGGCGGCCTCGCCTTGCTCCATTTGCCGACGCGCGCCGAATGGCGCAGCCGGCTTGCCGGGCACCCGACCCAATCGGCCGGCCGCGCCGCCATCGAGCGCACCGAAGCCGACGGCAGCGGGGCAGGGCGGGATGCCGCCCCTGCGCTGGAGGAGCCGGCGGATCTCAAGGCCGCGCTCAGCGGCGGGGAAGTGCTGGCCTGGCGGGGCGTTCCGCCCTCGCACCCGCACGCCGGTCTCGAAGGGATCGCGCAGCCGAGGCGGCCCGCAATGTGGGCCGGGCGCATCGCCGAGATCAGGCGGTGCGCGGCGCTGGGCCGGCGCGCCAACACCTGGAGGCGCCCGTGTCTTGCCGGGCGCGGCCTGGGCGCATAATCACGCCAGAAGCACCGGAGCGATCACATGTCCCAGCCTTCCGGCCCCCTGAAGGGCCTTCGCGTTCTCGACCTCACCCGCGTCCTCGCCGGGCCGACCTGCACGCAGATGCTGGGCGACCTCGGTGCCGAGATCATCAAGATCGAAAAGCCCGACAGCGGCGACGACACGCGCGGCTTCGCGCCGCCTTTCTGGCCGGAGACGAAGGAGAGCGCCTATTTCCTCGGCGTGAATCGCAACAAGCAGTCGGTGACGGTGGACATCGCCAAGCCCGAGGGCCAGGCGCTGGTGCACAAGCTGCTGGAGCATTGCGACATCCTGGCCGAGAACTTCAAGGTCGGCGCGCTGGCCAAGTATGGCCTGGGCTATGAGCAGCTGAAGGCGAAGCATCCGCGGCTGATCTATTGCTCCATCACCGGCTTCGGCCAGACCGGCCCTTATGCGCCGCGCCCCGGCTATGACGCGCTGATCCAGGCGATGGGCGGCATCATGTCCCTCACGGGCGAGCCCAATGGTTCGCCGCAGAAGGCCGGCGTGCCGGTGGCGGATCTGTTTGCCGGGCTTTACGGCTGCATCGGCATCCTGGCCGCCGTGAATCACCGCAACAACACGGGCGAGGGGCAGCACATTGATATCGGCATGCTGGACACGCATGTCGCCTGGCTCGCCAACCAGGGGATGAACTACCTGGCTACCGGCGAAAACCCGCCGCGCCTGGGCAACCAGCACCCCAATATCAGCCCCTATCAGGAATACCCGACGCAGGATGGCTACCTCATCCTCGCCGTCGGCAATGACCCGACCTTCGAGCGCTTCTGCAAGAATTTCGGCCTGGACGATCTGCCGAAAGACCCGCGCTTCGCAACCAACGCGGCCCGCGTGGCCAATCGTGATCTGGTGACCCAGACGCTGACGCCCGTGATGAAGTCCAAGACCACCGCCGCCTGGGTGGAGGCGCTGGAGGCGTTGAAGATCGGCTGCGGCCCGATCAACACGCTGAAGGATGTCTTTGCCGACCCGCACGTCATCGCGCGCGACATGGTGGTGAAGATGCAGCACGCTTCGGGGCAGGAGATCGAGGTCATCGCCAATCCGGTGAAGCTCTCGGCGACGCCCCCCGATTACCGCTCGCCCCCGCCGGTGCTGGGCGAGCACAGCGACCATGTGCTGGGCGGGCTGCTCGGCATGTCGGCGGCCGAGATCGCGGCGCTGCGCGAAAAGGGCATCGTGTGACCCCCCGCCTCGGCGCGATCAGCGGCCCCTTCGAGGGCACGGCCGAAAGCCGCCTCGTGCCGCTGCGCTGGGTCGAATGGGGCCCGGCTTCCGGCAAGCCCGTGGTCTGCGTGCATGGGCTGACCCGCAATGCGCGGGATTTCGACGTGCTGGCTCGGCATCTGGCCGGGCAGGGGAGGCGGGTGATCTGCGTGGACGTCCCCGGCCGCGGCCTCTCCGGCTGGCTGCCCGAGGGGCGCTTCTACGCCGTGCCGCACTACATCGCCGCCATGATGCCGCTGCTGGCGAGCCTCGGCGAATTCGACTGGGTCGGCACCTCGATGGGTGGCCTGATCGGCATGGGCGTCTGTGCCACGCCGGGCCTTCAGATGCGCCGCTTCGTCATCAACGATATCGGCCCCTTCGTGCCGGTGGCCGCGCTGGAGCGCATCCGCACCTATCTCAGCGAGCCGCGCATCTTCGCCGACATCGCGGGGCTGGAGGCCTATCTGCGCCAGGTGCACGCGCCCTTCGGCCCGCTCTCGGATGAGGAATGGGCGCATCTCGCGCATCACAGCGCGCGCATGCGCGCCGATGGCCAGGTGGCGCTGCATTACGACCCCGCGATCATGGACCCCATGCAGGGCGAGCTTTCGGATGTGGACCTCTGGCCGCTCTGGCCCGTGGTGGCGAGCCGCCCCGTGCTGGTGCTGCGCGGCGAGACCTCGGACCTGCTGCTGCGCGAGACCGCGGCGCGCATGGGGGAAAGTCCTGGCGTGCGCGTCGCCACCATCCCGCGCTGCGGCCATGCGCCCGCGCTGATGGAACCCGCGCAGGTCGCCCTCGTCGCGGATTTCCTCGCCGGATGAGCGAGGCGCCGGCCCCGGGCGGTTTCTGGGGCGGCGTCGTGGCCTTGCTGCCGCGCCTCCTGCCCCTGGTGGGCGGCCTGATCCTGCTGCTGATCCTGGTCGAGGAGCTTCGGCGCGACGGCATCGAGGTGCAGCCCATCTCCGTGCCCGCGCGGCTGGTGGAGGCGGGCCTCACGCCCGATGTCGTGGCGCTGCGCCTGACCGACGCCATCATCCACCTGCAGGACAGTGTGGGGGGCGAGCCCCGCCGCCGCACCGGCGCCGATGTCGGTGGCGCGCATCCCGATTTCACCGTCCCGCTCACCGGGCTTTCGCTGCGCTCGGTGGCCAGCACGCTGCGCGGCATGCTGGGCATCCCTGAGCGCCGCGTCTCCGGCGAGGTCACGGTGGATGGGGAGGTGTTGCGCCTGCGGCTGCGGCTCTCGGGCCAGGGTGTCATCGCCGATGTCGCGGCCAGCAACCCGGATGCGCTGATCCGCGCCGGCGCGCCGCAGGTCTGGCGGGTGGTGCAGCCGGTCCTCTACGCCTGGTGGCTCTCGACCGAGGCGCCGAGCGAGAATGAGGTGCGCGAAACGCTGACCGAGATGATGCAGAGCTCCGGCTCGGATCGGATGCTGATGCGCACGACGCAGCTTCTCCTCGGCCGTTCCCTGGTGCGGACGGGCGAGGCGGCTGGCGCGCTGGAGATCAATGAGGCGCAGCTGCGCGAATTCCCCTCCTACCCGCCCGCGCTTTACGCGCGCGGCCGGGCGCTGCGCGAGCTGGGGCGGCTGGACGAGGCGATGGCGGCCTTCGAGGCCGCGCAGCGCGCCATGCCGAACATCGCCTTCCCGCGCGTCGGCATCGCGCAGGTGCTGCGGGATCGCGGCCAGAACCAGGCGGCCTATGACCTGCTGCTGCCGGTGGTGCGGGACAATCTGGTGGATGCGCAGGGCCGGGTGGAGCTGGCCTTGGCGCTGATCGCGCTGCAACGCCCGCGCGAGGCCCTGCCCCATGCCCGGCGCGCGGTGGCCGAGGATGGGAAGAACCCCTCGGCGCACACCGCGCTCGGCCAGGCGCTGCTGGCCGAACGCCAGCCGGAGGCGGCGCTGGCCGCCTTCGAGGCCGGCATCGCCCATGCGCCGCTCTGGGGCGAGGCGCAGCTCGGCCGCGTGGAGGCGCTCTTCGCCCTGGGCCGCAGCGCCGCCGCGCGGGAGGCGCTGGAGCAGGCGCGCCCCATCATCGCCGCCGTGCCGCGGCTCAGCCAGAGGCTGGCGCGGCTCAGCCCAGGCTGAGCCTATTCCGGCTGCACGCCGGCGGCGCGCAGGATGGCCGTCTGCTGGGTGATGCTGTCGCGGATCAGCGCCATCACCTGCTCCGAGGTTTCGAAGCCGGCGCGGGGCGAGACGCCCGCCAATTCGCCCAGGCGCGGCGCCGTCTGCTGGATGGCGGCGCGGAAGGCCTCCCCCAGCGCGGCCAGGATGGCGGGCGGCGTCTGCGCCGGGGCCACGATCGGGAAGTATTCCTCCAGGATCACGCCGGGCAGGCCCACTTCAGGCATGGCGGGCACGTCGGGCAGCACGGGCGTGCGGGTCTGCGCCAGCACGGCCAGCGCGCGCAGGGCACCGCCGCGCACCTGGCCGATGGATGAGGCCATGGTGGGCAGCCCCACCTTCACCTCGCCCCCCACCAGCGCGGCCACGGAAGGCCCGCCGCCGCGATAATGCACCACATCGGATTCCACGCGGGCGCCGGCGCGGAACAACTCGGCCGCCACATGCACGCCGCTGCCTGTGCCGGTGGCGGCGATGTGGAAATCCTGCGGGCGGGCGCGCATCAGCGCCACCAATTCCTGCGCGGTGCGGGCCGGCACCTGCGGGTTCACCACGAGCACGTAGGGCGAGAAGCCCGCCACCGCGATGCCCGCGAAATCGGCCAAAGTGTTGTAGGGCACGCGCGCGACGATGGCGGGCACGGTGGGCAGGGAGGAATTGATCAGCAGCGTCGTTCCGTCCGGTGCGGCGCGCGCCGCCGTCTCGGCGCCGATCACGCTGCCCGCGCCCGCGCGGTTCTCGATCACCACGGGCTGACCCAGAAGCTGGCCCGCGGCCTCGGCCACGATGCGGCCCACGATGTCGTTCGAGCCGCCGGGGGCGAAGGGCACGATGAGGCGGATGGGGCGCGTCGGCCGCCAGGTTTGCGCCAGGGCGGGGGCGGGCAGGAGGGCGGCGGCAAGGCCCATGGCTTGGCGGCGAGTCGGCACGGAATTCTCCCTGGATGCGGCCCTTGGGTGGGCGCTGGTTTGTGTTGGGAGGATGACAGGGGGGAAAAGCTTGGGGAAGCGGGAGAAAAGAAGAAAAAAGGGCCTCCGGCGGCTGGGGCCGGGGCCCCAGACCCCTTGAGTCCTGGGGTCTGGGGCCTCTCGGCCCCAGCCGCCCGAGGCCCCTTTTTCCTTATCCCGCCTTGATGATCCGGGCCGCCTTCACCGCGAAATAGGTGAGGATCCCATTGGCCCCCGCGCGCTTGAAGCACATCAGGCTTTCCATCATCGCGCGGTCATGATCGAGCCAGCCGCGTTCGATGGCCGCCATCAGCATCGAATACTCGCCGCTCACCTGATAGACGAAGGTGGGCGCGCCAAATTCGCGCCGCACGCGATGCACCACATCGAGATAGGGCAGGCCTGGCTTCACCATCACCATGTCGGCCCCCTCGGCGAGGTCGAGTGCGACTTCGCGCAGCGCCTCGTCGGTGTTGGCGGGGTCCATCTGGTAGGTCTTCTTGTCCTTCGGCCCCGCACGGTCGGGCCCGGTGAGGGAGCCGATGGCGTCGCGGAAGGGCGCATAGAAGCCCGAGGCGTATTTCGCGGCGTAGGACATGATGCGCGTGTGGATCAGCCCCTCGGCATCCAGCGCGCGGCGGATGGTGCCGATGCGGCCATCCATCATGTCCGAGGGTGCCACCACATCCACGCCAGCCTTGGCATAGTTGAGGGACATGGTGACAAGGGCTTCGACCGTCTCCTCGTTGTGGACCTCGCCATTGCGGACCACGCCGTCATGCGCGTGCAGCGTGTAGGTGTCGAGCGCGATGTCGCCGATGATGCCGAGGCCGGGATGCGCCGACTTCAGCGCGCGGGCGGCGCGGCAGGTCAGGTTGTCGGGGTCCAGGGCCTCGGTGCCGTCCTCGTCGCGCGATTCCATGGGCGTGTAGGGGAAGAGGGCGACGGCGGGGATGCCGAGCGATGCGGCCTCGGCCACGTGTTCGGCCACCATGTCCGTGCTGACGCGGAACACGCCGGGCATGGAGGGGACCTCCACGCGCTGGCCGGTGCCTTCGGTGAGGAAGATCGGCCAGATCAGGTCACTCACATGCAGCGCGTTCTCGGCGACGAGGGCGCGCGTCCAGGCATCCTGCCGGTTGCGCCGCATGCGGGTGGTGGGGAAGGAGCCGGCGAAGTTCATCAGCTTGCCTCCGATGCTTGAAGCGAACGCAGGTCGCGGAAAGCTGAGTCGGCGGCGCTCATGACAATGCCTGTTCCAGGTCGGCGATGATGTCGTCGATATGCTCGATGCCGATGGAAAGGCGGATATAGCCCGGCGTCACGCCGCTCGCCGCCTGTTCGGCCTCGTTCAGCTGGCTGTGGGTGGTGGTGGCAGGATGGATGGCGAGGCTGCGGGCATCGCCGATATTTGCCACATGGTAGAACATCTTCAGCTTCTCGATGAAGGCTTGGCCCGCTTCCTTGCCGCCCGCGAGTTCAAAGCCCATCAGGCTGCCAAAGCCGCCCTTGAGATGCGCCTCCGCCCGCTTGCGCGCCTCGCCCTCGGCCAGCGAGGGGTGGATGACGCGCGTGACCTTGGGGTGTGCCGCGAGATAGGCCGCGACGCGGATCGCATTGCTGCAATGCCGCTCCATGCGCAGCGGCAGCGTCTCAAGCCCTTGCAGGAACATGAAGGCGTTGAAGGGCGCCATGGGCGCGCCGATGTCGCGCAGCAGGCAGGTGCGCATGCGCAGGATATAGGCGATGGGGCCGAGGGGCTTGGCCGCCTGTGACCAGACGGCGCCGTGATAAGACGGGTCCGGCTTGTTCAGCGTGGGGAAGCGATCGCCACCGGCCTCCCAGTCGAAATTCCCGCCATCCACCACGATGCCGCCGATGGAGGTGCCATGCCCGCCGATCCACTTGGTGGTGGAGTGCATGACGATGGCCGCGCCATGCTGGAAGGGCTTGCAGATGATCGGCGCCGCCGTGTTGTCCATGATCAGCGGCACGCCCAGGCGCCGGCCGATGGCGGCCACTTCCGCGATGGGGAAGACCTGCAGCTTTGGGTTGGGCAGCGTCTCGGCATAGTAGCAGCGGGTGCGCGCATCGGTGGCGCGGGCGAAG
>JAIYDS010000145.1 GCA_027487385.1 Acetobacteraceae bacterium
AGCCCGGTAAGGAATCTCGGCCTTGCGTCTCACCCGCGCCTTTCTGCCCACCCTCAAGGAAACCCCCGCCGACGCGCAGATCGTTTCGCATCGGTTGATGCTGCGCGCGGGGCTGATCCGGCAGACTTCGGCCGGCATCTACGCTTGGCTTCCGGCCGGCTGGCGCGTGCTGCAGCGCGTGACGCAGATCGTCCGCGAGGAGCAGGACCGCGCCGGCGCGCAGGAAGTGCTGATGCCCACGATCCAGTCGGCCGAGCTGTGGCAGCGTTCCGGGCGCTATGAGGATTACGGCAAGGAAATGCTGCGGCTGAAGGACCGGCATGAGCGCGACATGCTCTTCGGCCCCACCAATGAGGAGATGATCACCGACATCTTCCGCGGCTACGCCACCAGTTACCGCGACCTGCCGCGCAACCTCTACCACATCCAGTGGAAGTTCCGGGACGAGGTGCGCCCGCGCTTCGGCGTGATGCGCGGCCGCGAATTCCTGATGAAGGACGCCTATTCCTTCGACATGACGGTGGAGGGCGCCCAGCATTCCTACCGCCAGATGATGCTGGCCTATCTGCGCACCTTCCAGCGCATGCGCCTCAAGGCCGTGCCGATGCGCGCCGATACCGGCCCCATCGGCGGCAACCTCAGCCACGAATTCATCATCCTGGCCGAGACGGGCGAGAGCACCGTCTTCTACGACAGCGAATTCGAGAGCCGCGACTGGGCGGATGCCTCGCTCGGCTATGATGACGTGCCGGCGCTGCAGGGCTTCTTCAACCAGGTCACCTCCATGTATGCGGCGACCGAGGAGATGCATGACCCCGCCGCCTGGGACTCCGTCCCCGAGGCGCGCCGCCGCGAGGGCAAGGGCATCGAGGTCGGCCACATCTTCTATTTCGGCCAGAAGTATTCCGCGACCATGGGGCTTTCCGTGGCCGGCCCGGATGGCGCGACAGTGGTGCCGGAGATGGGCAGCTATGGCATCGGCGTCTCCCGCCTGGTGGCGGCGCTGATCGAGGCCCATCACGACGAGGCCGGCATCAAGTGGCCTGACGCCGTAGCGCCTTGGAAGCTCGCCATCCTGAATCTCAAGCCCGGCGATGCCGGCTGTGACGCGCTTTGCGAGAAGCTCTATGCCGCGATGCCGGACCAGGCCGTCTATGACGACCGGGCCGAGCGCGCGGGGGTGAAGTTCAACGACGCGGACCTCATGGGCTTCCCCTGGCAGGCCATTATCGGGCCACGCGGGGCCGCCAACGGCCGCGTCGAACTGAAGCGCCGGATGACGGGTGAGCGGGTAGAGCTTTCGCTTGAGGAAGCCCTCGCCAAGCTCAACGCTTGATGTTCAACGCCTTCGAACGGACGGTCGCCGCGCGCTATCTCATGTCGCGCAAGAGTGACCGCTTCACCTCGGTGATCGCTGGCTTCTCGCTGGTGGGCATCATGCTGGGTGTCGCCACGCTCATCATCGTGATGTCCGTCATGGGTGGGTTCCGGCAGGAATTGCTGGGGCGCATCCTGGGACTGAATGGGCATCTGGGCATCTATGCCGCGGATCGCGGCAATCTGCGCGATTTCGACGCCATCGCCGCCACCATCCGCCGCGTGCCCAATGTGGTCTCGGCCACACCCATCGTGGAGGGCCAGGTGCTGCTGACCGGCGCGGGCAGCACCGCCACCGGCGGCCTGGCCCGCGGCATCCGGCCCGAGGATCTGCGCGCGCGGCCGCTCATCGCCGGCAATATCCGCGCGGGCAGCCTCGCGAATTTCGAGGGCGAGGATGCGGTGGCCATCGGCACGCGCCTCGCTTTCCGATTGGGGCTCAGCATTGGTGACAAGATCACCCTGGTCAGCCCGCAGGGGCGCGCGACCGTGATCGGCACGATCCCCCGCCTGCGCGCCTACACCGTTGCGGCCATCTTCGAAGTCGGCATGAATGAGTATGACAGCACCTATGTCTTCATGCCACTGCCAGCCGCGCAGCTCTACTTCCAGACCGGCGACGCGGCCTCGCAGGTCGAGGTCTTCGTGGCCGATCCGACGCGGGTGCGGGCGGTCAATCGCGACATTCGCGCGGCGCTGAACCAGCCGGTGCGCATCCTGGATTGGCAGGACGCCAATTCCAGCTTCTTCGCGGCGGTGCAGGTGGAGCGGAACGTGATGTTCCTGATCCTGACGCTGATCATCATCGTGGCGGCCTTCAACATCATCTCCAGCCTCATCATGCTGGTGAAGGACAAGGGGCGGGACATCGCGGTGCTGCGCACCATGGGCGCCACGCGCGGCGCCATCCTGCGCATCTTCCTGATGTGCGGCGCCTGGATCGGCGTGGTGGGCACGCTGGCCGGCTTCCTGGTCGGCGTGGTCTTCTGCCTGAACATCGAGAGCATCCGGCAATTCATCCAGATGCTCAGCGGCACGGAGCTGTTCAGCGCCGAGATCTACTTCCTCACGCAACTGCCCGCCGTGCTGAACTGGACCGAGGTGATGCAGGTCGTGGCGCTGGCGCTCTCGCTCGCGCTGCTGGCGACGATCTATCCGAGCTGGCGCGCCGCCAAGACCGATCCTGTGGAAATGCTGCGCAATGAGTGAGCCCCTGGAACTGCGCGGCGTTGAGCGGCGCTACAAGACCGAGGCGGGCGCGCTGGATGTGTTGCGCGGCGCCGACCTCACCCTGCATGCGGGTGAGATCGTGGCGCTGGTGGCGCCTTCCGGCACCGGGAAATCCACGCTGCTGCATGTGACGGGTCTGCTGGAGCGGCCCGATGGCGGGGAGGTCTTCATCGAAGGTGCCGCCGCCGGCACGCTGAGCGATGACGCGCGCACGGCGATCCGCCGCAACACCATCGGCTTCGTCTACCAGTTCCATCACCTGCTGCCGGAATTCACGGCGGAGGAGAATGTGATGCTGCCGCAACTGGCGGCCGGCACGGCGAAGGCAGCGGCCAAGGCGAGGGCCGCGGAAATCCTCGGCCAGTTCGGCCTGGCGGCGCGCTTGCAGCACCGGCCGGGTAAGCTCTCGGGCGGCGAGCAGCAGCGTGTCGCCATCGCCCGCGCCCTGGCCAATGGCCCGCGCGTGCTGCTGGCCGATGAGCCGACCGGCAATCTGGACACCGCGACGGCGAACCTCGTCTTCGAGGAATTGCTGCGGGAGGCGCGGGGCAGGGGCCTCGCCTGCCTGATCGCCACGCACAACCCGGCCCTGGCGGCGCGGATGGACCGGACGGTGACGCTGCGCGAGGGCCGGGTGGTCCCTGGGTAGCGAACTCCGCGCCACGGCCTATGCTGGCGCAAACAGGAGGGAACACCATGGATCTGCCGCTCTCAGGGCTCACCGTGATCGAGGTCGGCCAGGCGCTGGCCGGGCCGCTCGCCGGCGTCGTGCTGGCCGATATGGGCGCTGATGTCATCAAGGTGGAAAAGCCCGATGGCGGCGATGATGCGCGGCTCTGGGGCCCGCCCTATGGGCCGGATGGCGTCACCTCGCTCTATTTCCATGGGCAGAACCGGTCCAAGCGCTCCATCACGCTCGACCTGAAGCGCCCGGAGGACATCGCCGAGCTGCACCGGCTCTGCGAGAGCGCGGATATCCTGATCCAGAACCTGCGCCCTGGCGTGGTGGAGGAAATCGGCATTGGGCCCGAGGCGATGCTGGAGCGGCATCCGCGGCTGATCTATTGCTCCATCTGGGCCTTCGGCTTTGAGGGGCCGATGAAGATGAAGCCGGGCTTTGATCCGTTGCTCCAGGCCTATGGCGGCATGATGAGCGTGACGGGCCAGCCCGATGGCCCGCCCACCTTCTGCGGCGCATCCATCAATGACAAGGCGACGGGGCTTTTCATCACCATCGGCGCGCTGGCGGCGCTGCGCTGGCGGGACCGCACGGGGAAGGGCTGCCTGGTGGATGGCAGCCTGTTTGAGACCGCGGCCTTCTGGGTGGAGGGGCAGATCAACAACCACCTGGCCACCGGCGATATTCCGCAGCGGCATGGCACGGGGGCGGCGGTGATCGTGCCCTACCAGGTGTTTGACACGGCGGACCGCCCGCTTTGCCTGGCGGCGGGGAATGACCGGCTTTTCGCGCGGGCGGCGAAGGTGATGGGCCATCCCGAATGGGCAGCTGATCCGCGCTTTGCGACCGGCGGCAACCGCGTGCGCCACAAGGCGGAGTTGCTGCCCCTCATCAAGGCCGTGCTGCTGACGCGGCCGCGCGATGAATGGCTGGCCGCGCTGGATGCGGTGGGCGTGCCGAGCGGCCCGGTGAATGACATCGCCGAGGTCACGGCCAGCCCGCAGATGGCGGCGGTGGATCTGATCCAGGATTTGCCGGGCGGTGGCCCCAAGGTGATCGGCCTGCCCCTCTCCTTCAACCGGCAGCGCCCCAAGCCCCGCAGCGACTCCCCCAAGCTCGGCGCGCACAACCGCGAAGTCCTAGGCCGCGACTAAGGATCGGGGTCTGGGGCCTTTCGGCCCCAGCCGCCGGAGGCTTTTTTTCTAAAATTCCCGCCGCATGATGGTGACGGGCCGACGCGCATCCACCGTCTCCTCCATCACCTCCCATCCCAGCTTCAGGTAAAGCCCCTGCGCGTCATGCGTGTAGAGGAAGAGCGATGGGAAGCCCGCCTGCCGCGCCGCATCCTCCACCGCTGCAACAAGCCGCTGCGCGCAGCCCTGGCCGCGCGCCTCCGGCACCACATAGACGCCGGCCAGCCAGGGGCCGATGTCGTTGCGGATTTCGAGGTCGGCATCCACGAAGCTCGCCGTGCCGCAGGGGATATCGCCCGCCAGCAGCACGAAGGATTGCGGCGTGCCGATCTCGGCCGTGCATTCGCGCAGGATGTCGCGCACCTCTTCCAGCGGGTGCCCATTGGGGTGCCAGAAGGCATCCCAGAGCCAATTCGCGACCACCGGGATGAGTTCGGGATGCTCGCGCAGGGTGACGATCCGCCAGGCGGCGCGGTTCACAGGGTGAGGATCCGTTCAGGGTCGGCGCGGCCGGTCAGCAGGTCAAGCAGGCCGCGCATATTGCCGCGGAAGCGGCCCCAGCGATCCACCTCGGGCTCGGGCTTGAAGGAGCGCAGCAGGTTGATCAGGCAATGCCGCGCCGCCGAAGGAATGGCGTGGGACCATGGGAAGCTGCCCTTGCGGGCGAGGTAGATGGGATTCACCACCTGGGAATAGCCCAGCCGCAGCCCCGGCACACGCCCCTGCTTCACGCCGAGATGCACGCCGCGCGCGCCTTCGAGGCGCAGGATGGTGCCGTAAGGCAGCAGGCGGCGGGTGAGGTCGATGTCCTCATACCAGGCGTAGAGGGGCAGCTTTTCGTCGAAGCGGAGGTCATGGGCGCGGACGGGCGCCAGGCGCAGCGCCATGTTGCAGCCATAGCCGTTGAAATGCGGATGCGCCGCCGCCAGGGAAGCGGGGGGTGTGTCGGCAGCCAGGATGGCGCGGGCTTGCTCGGGCGTGATGCCGGGGCCCTTGGCGCCATCGGCCACGACGGTGCCGGTCGCCACCGCGCAATCCGGGTTTGCGGTCAGCACAGCCTCCAGCGCTTCGAGCCAGGGCGGGGCGGCGATGAAGTCATCATCGAGGAAGAGCACCGCGTCGCAATCGCCAATGGCGTCCAGGATGCGGTTGCGCTGGCGCGGCAGGCCGGCGGCGGCGGTCAGGAATTCCACACCGGGGAAACGCAGCGGCAGGTCCGCCACATCCTCGGGCGTCACATGGCAGACCAGGATGCGGCCGGGCGCCCGGGTCTGAAGGTCGAGCTCGCGCAGCACTTCGGCGAGGATGGCGGGGCGGCCGCGCGTGGCGATGCCGATGGCGATCCTCATGCGAGGGGCTCCAGCGGGGCGGGGTGCGGCAGGGCGCTGGCCTCGGGAGCGAGGAAACCCTCCATCCGGCCGAGGAAGGTGGCCCAGTAGTAGCGTGCGTGGAGAAGCCGCCCGCGCAGCAGCGAGACGCCGATGCCGCCGAGCGGGCGATACATCAGAGGTGCCCATGTGCCGGCGGGCACGCCATGCCGGCGTAGCGCGAAGCCAAGGCCCAGCCCATAGCGCTTGGCGCGCGCCACGGCTTCCGGCGTCAGCCGCTTGTCGGGGTGGATGATGCGAAGGCTGGGCTCGTAGCGGGCGGCATGGCCCAGGGCCATGGCGCGGCAGACCAGGTCATTGCCCTCGGCCGAGCCGAAGCGCGCGCCCGGCCCCATCGCCTCGTCAAAGCCGCCGAGCGCCAGCGCCAGGTCGCGCCGGAGCCAGAGGTTGAACTCGATCACGCTGGTCCAGACATTGGCGAGGGTGATGGGCCCGCCCGCCGGGTTCCAGCGGCCGGAGCCGAGCCCGCCCTCGGGTGCGGCCGCCGGGCCGGTCAGGATGGCGAGGGTGGCGTCGGCGTCGAAGGCGGCGCGGACCTGGGCCAGCGCGCCGGGCGGGAAGAGGCAGTCATCATCCGGGAAGCCCACCAGATCGCCCCGCGCATGACGCAGGCCCAGGTTCCGCCCGGCATTGGCGCCGCCCTCGGGGCTGCGCAAATGCCGGAGGGGCAGGCGGGGCGCCCATTCCGCCGCCAGCGCATCCAGCCGCCCATCCCCGTTCTGGTCCACCAGGATGACTTCGTATTCGGCGCTGGCATCGGCCAGCAGGCTTTCGAAGAGCGCGCCGATCTCGGCCACGCGCCCCTTGGTGGAAACGACCAGCGAGATCACGCCGCCGCCCCCGGCAGCGCCACGCGCACCACCGCCTGCAATTTCCGCCGGAACTCGGCGATGCTGAATTGCCGCGCCTGGGCGGCACAGGCCTCCGGCGTGAAATCCGCCTCGCGCGCCACGAAATCCTGGACGGCTTCGATGATCGCCTCGGGCGTCTGGGCGTCGAAGAAAAGCCCGGTCTCGCCTTCGCGCACAATGTCCCGCGCGCCGCCGCGGCCATAGACGATGAGCGGCGTGCCGCAGGATTGCGCCTCGACCATCGCGATGCCGAAATCCTCCTCGGCGGCGAAGACGAAGGCGCGGGCGGTTTGCAGCAGGGAGACGAGTTCGGTCTGCGGCACGCGGCCGCGGATCGTGATGTTGGGCGCGCCCGCCGCCGCCTTGGCCACCAGCGGCGCGGCGGGGCCATCCCCCACGATGGTAAGTTGCAGCTCGGGCATGCGGGCAAAGGCCTCGGCCACCAGCTCCACGCGCTTGTAGGGCACCTGGCGGGAGGCGACGAGGAAATGGGTGCGCGGCGCGGTCGAGAGCGGAAAGCCGTCCAGGTCCACGGGCGGATGCAGCACCGCGGCCTCGCGCCGCCAGACCTTGCGGATGCGCTCCACGATATAGCTGGAATTGCCGAGGATCACGTCGGGCCGCGCGGCGCTCATCTGGTCCCAGGCGCGCATGCGGCCGAGCAGCCAGCGCGTGTAGAGCCCCTTCAGCCCGCGCGTCAGCCCGGCCTGGCGCAGATATTGGTGCTGCAAATCCCAGGCATAGCGCATGGGGCTGTGCACATAGCTGATGTGCCGCGTGCCCGGCCCCGTGATCACGCCCTTGGCGACGGCGTGGGAGGAGGACAGCACCAGGTCATAGCCCTGCAGGTCGAATTGCTCGACGGCGAGCGGCATGAGCTGGAGGTAGTTGCGGAACATCCGCCGCGCGAAGGGCAGGCGCTGGATGAAGCTGGTGGTGGGGATCTTCCCGCCGAGGAAGCCGCGCTGGTTGTCGGGCAGGAAATCGCACAGGGCGAAGAGATCGGCCTCCGGGTAGCAGGTCAGCATCTGCTCGACGACGCGCTCGGAGCCGGCATAGCTGTCCAGCCATTCATGGATGATGGCGATCTTCATCGCGGCAGAAACCCAACCAGGCGGCGGGCCGCCTGCTCCCAGGAGAAGTGCTGGACGCGGTCGCGCCCGGCTGAGATGACAGAATCCCGCAGGCTTGTGTCATCCGCGAGGCGGGAGATGGCAGCACCAAGGCTTTCGGGGCGTGCCGCGTCGAACCACAGCGCCGCCTCGCCACAGACCTCGGGCACCGCGCCGGCCTTCGAGGCGATGACGGGGCAGCCGCACCACATGGCCTCGACCGGCGGCAGGCCGAAGCCCTCATAGCGCGAGGGGAAGACGAGGCAGAGGGCGGATTCATACAGCGCGCGCAGCTCGGCATCCGAGACACGGCCGAGTGGCCTGACGTGTTCGCTGGGCGGTGCGCCATCCTGGCGGAAGACGGCCGCATCCTTGGCGCCGGCGACGGCGAGCACCAGCCCGCGCTCCCCCAGCGCGCCGATCGCGTGGTGCAGCGCGGCCAGGTTCTTGTGCGCGGCGCCGGTGCCGATGACGAGCGCATAGCCGCCCGGGGCCAGGCCGTGCTGCGCGAGGATGGCGGCATCGGCGGCCTCGCGCAGGATATGCTCGCCACCTTCGAGCGTGACGCCGATGCGGGCCGCATCCAGCCCGAGATTCGCGGCGATGCGTCCGGCGGAGAATTCCGAGACGGAGAGGATGCGCGTGCCGCGAAACACCAGCATGCGTTGCAGGCCGCGATACCAGCTGCGGAATTTCCAGGAGTAGCTCTCGGGCGTGTCGAAGACGCCGGCATCATGGATCACCACGGCCTGGTTGCGCCCCTGCGAGACGGGCGCGGTGTTGCCGAGGTTCAGCAGGAAATCGCCGCCCGCCGCGCGCGGCAGGTCCAGCTGCTCCCAAAGCTGACCGCCGCGTGAGCCGGTCATGCTCGGCGCCAGATGCGGGAAATCCTCCAGCCCCTCGGCGCCCGGCGGCGCGATCAGGCGCATGGGGGGGGCCTCGCCGCGTGCCACCAGCCCATCGAGGGCGCGCGTCATCTCCCGGGCATAGCGCTGCACGCCGGTCAGGCCTTGCGTGAGGAATCTTCCATTGATCGCGATCATGCGGCGTCTGATCGCAGCAGGCGCTTCACCTGCCAAGGCCGGCGCAGCAGGGGCTTCAAGGCGGTGCGCTCCTCGGCGGTCAGCACGCGCAGCATGGCGGCGACCACGGCCGCGAAGCCCACAAGCGCCAGGCCCGCCGCCCAGCGCCAATCCGGCGCCAGCACCATGGCGGCCAGGCTCAGCGCCGCGAGGCCCAGCGGTAGGGCGAATTCCCGCGCGCTGCCCGAGGCCGCCGGATAAAGCCGCCCCGCCAGCCAGAACTTGCCCGCGCAATCGGCCGCCGCGCGGATCGCCCAGGCCAGCGCCGCGCCCTCGATGCCCCAGAGCCACAGAAGCAGCGCCGAGAGCGGCAGGAAGGTCACCACCTGGAGCAGGATGAACTTCGCCGTCGCATCCGGCCGGCCGATGGCGTCCAGCAGGGCATTGGGCGCATAGGCCAGGCAGGAAAAGAAGATCCCGGCCGAGAGGATGCGCAGCACCATGCCCCCACCCGCCGCGAAATCCCGGCCGAGCCAGAGCGCCAGCACCCAGTCGCCGACCCCGGCCAGGATGAGGCAGGGCGGCAGCGTCATTAGCAGCATCAGGAGCGCGCCGCGCCGCAGCAGCCCAGCCGTCACCTCCGGCAGCAGCCGAAAGGCGGAAGCCATCGCCGGCAGCAGCGCCTGGGAGATGGCGACCGGCAAGATCCACATGCGCAGCACGAGGTCGAGCGGCGTCGCGTAATAGGCCACGGCGGCGAGCGTCAGCACCGCGCCGATCAGGAAGCGGTCGGCATAGAGCAGCGCCTGGTTGAGCACCGAGGCGAAGGTCATCCAGCCGCCGATGCGCAGCAGCGGCAGCACCATCAGCGGGCTGCCCACGGAGAGCCGCGGCAGCACCGGCCGCGCGAGCCAGAGGTAGGAGAGGGTATTGGCGAGCCGGCAGGCCACCAGCACCAGCATCACGCCCACCAGGCTCTGCCAGAAGACCAGCAGGATCACCGGGCCCACATAATACATGACCGCGACGGGGATGGTGACGAGGTTGGCGGCGGCGAATTTCTGATGCGCCGCCAGCACGCCCCAAAGGGCGGCGTTCAGCACGATCAGCGGCGCCGCGCAGGCCAGGATGCGGAAGGCGACCAGCGCCTCGCCCTGCAATTCGGGCGGTACGTTCAAGGCGCTTTGCATCAGCCAGGGCAGCAGCATCCAGAGCGCCGCCGCCCCCAGCGCCGCGAAGCCGCCCAGCGCCAGCATGGCGGTGCCGACCAGCTTGCCGGCCTCGGTGTCCTCGGCGCCATCGGTCATGCGCTCGGAGAGGGCGCGGGTCAGCGCCGGGCCGATGCCGAGGTCGAAAATGCCGAAGACGCCGACCAGGGCCAAGGCGAGGGTGAACAAACCCCAGCGCTCCAGCCCCATCTGGCTCACGAGCAGCGGCGTCAGCGCCAGGGCCAGCAGCAGGGGAAGGCCGCGCCCCAGCGCGTTCCACAGCATGCCGGAGACGAGCCGCCCGGCCCCGGCCCGCGCGGTGGCGGTCTCGCTCATCGGTGGGGGATCCGGGCCTGCACGGGCCTTGTCTAGCAGATCGTGGAACATCCGGCAGGGGCGGGACATGGGCCGGGCCGATGCCTATATAGGGGCCATGGACATCCGCGAATTGCTGCTGACGACGCGCCGCATCGCGCTGGTCGGCGCCTCGAACAAGCCCGACCGTGCCTCCTTCCGCGTCATGCGCTTCCTGCTGGAGCGCGGCTACCATGTCACGCCCATCAATCCTGGCCTCGCCGGGCAGGAGATCCTGGGCCAGCGCGTCGTGGCGCGCCTGGCCGATGCCGCGCCGCTCGACCTCGTGGATGTGTTCCGCCGCAGCGAGGAAGCGGGGGCCGTGATGGATGAGGCGGTGGCGCTGGGCGCGCGCGCCGTCTGGCTTCAGCTGGGCGTGGTGGACGAGGCGGCGGCCGCCCGCGCGCGCGCCCGGGGTGTCACGGTGGTGATGGATCGCTGCCCCGTCATCGAATGGGCGCCGGCCGGTTTGCCCGATCGCGTGGCGGTCACATGACGGTTTGCTAAACTTCTTGAAATGCACCCCGGGCAAGGCCATTTGTCCGGTTATCCAGGGCGGCCCGAATCGCCCCTTTCTGAAGGGAAGGACCCCATGACTGACGAAGAACGCCGGATCATCGGCGATTATGTGATGCGCGTGGCGGGTGTGCAGCAGGCCGCCCCGGTCACCAGCAGCCCCTGGGGCTCGCGCATGCCGCAGACCGGCCAGCAGCCGGCGCCGAATCTGCCGCCGATCGAGCCGGCCGCCGATGCCTATATCGCCGAGCTCTTCCAGAAATATCCGGAAGCGCGCTTCCGCCTGACACAGACCGCCTTCGTGCAGGAGCATGCGCTGGTCCAGGCGCAGAACCGCATCCAGGAGCTGGAGTGGGAGCTGGAGAATGCCACGCGCCAGGCGCAGGCTGCGCAGAATCGCGGCTTCCTGGGCTTTGGCGGCTCGCGCCCCGCGCCCATGCCGCCTCGCCCTGAGCCGATGCAGCCCCCGGGCGGCATGATGCCGCAGCGCCAGGGCCCGGGCTTCCTCGGTACCGCCATGATGACGGCGGCCGGCGTGGCCGGCGGCCTGATCCTGGGCAATATGCTGATGAACGCCTTCTCCGGCGGCGGCGCGGCCCAGGCTGCGACCGGCGGTGGCGCCTTCGGCCAGGAGGCGGTGCCCACCTCCTCCGCCTGGACCGATCCCGGCGCGGCCGCGGCCAGCTCCGGCTGGGGCGGCAATGACGCTTCGGGCGGCGGCTACGACAATGGCGGTGGCTATGACGACGCGGCCGGCAGCTACGACGATGCCGGCGGCGGCTACGACGAAGATGTGTGAGGGCTGAGCCCTCACACCGGAAAGGGCGGCCCCTCGGCAAGTTCGGGGCCGCCCTTTTTTTTGCGCCGGCGCCGGCCGATAAGGGCCCATGCGCATCCCCGATCTCGACCTCGACCTGTTGCGCGGCTTCGTGACCGTGGCGGAGCGCGGCGGCTTCACCGCGGCCGGGGTGGCGCTCGGCCTCACCCAATCGGCCGTCAGCCTGAAGGTGAAGCGGCTGGAGGATCTGCTGGGCAAGCCGGTCTTCACCCGCGGGCCGAAGCAGGTGGTCCTGACGCGCGAGGGCGAGACGCTGCTCGCCTATGCCCGCCGCATGCTGGCGCTGAATGAGGAGGCGGTGCGCCGCTTCGTCGCCCCCCCGGTGGCGGGCCGCCTGCGCCTTGGCGTCGCCGATCATTTCGTGCCGCGCCATCTGGCTCCCGCTCTGGCTCGTTTCGCCCGCACCTGGCCCGATCTGCGCATCGAGGTGGAGGTCGGCCGCAGCCATGAATTGCGCGCCCGCCTGGCGCGGGAGGAGCTGGATCTCGTCCTCGGCAAGCGGCGCGATGGCGAGACGGAGGGCCGCGTCATCTTCACCGAGGCGGTGGTCTGGGTCGCCGCCCCGGATTTCGAGCCGGCGCGGGACCGGCCCCTGCCGCTCGCCATGCTGCCGCAGGGCTGCATGTTCCGCGACCGTGCGCTGACCGCCCTGGCCCGCGCCGGCATCGCCTTCGAGGTGGTCTATACCTCGCCCAGCCTGATGGGGATCGCGGCGGCGGCGCAGGCGGGCTTCGCGCTCAGCGTGCTCGGCCGCACCGGGCTGCCGGAAGGGCTGGTGGAGCGGGACGGGTTGCCGCCCTTGGGCACGGCCGAGATGTGCATCTTCGGAGACGCCGCCGGCCAGTCGCCCCTGGTCGAGCCGCTGCTGCACGAGCTGCGCGCGGTGGGTTGAACCCCGTCAACTTCCCGGGTTGCTGGCGCTCAGCAGGCGTTCGACCAGGATTCGCTGGGCCGCGCCCTCGCCACGGGTGAAGCCGGTATGCAAGCCGTCCAGCACGCGGATGCCGGCGTGGAAGGCGGCGTCCAGCGCGGGGCCGGCGGGGGCGATCAGCACATCGCCCGGCAGCATCATCGCCGGCCCCTCGGGTGGCGGCGTTGCGGGCAGGCCGAGGCGCGGCCAGGCCCAGCCATGCGCCGTCATCCAGCCCTGCGCGGTGAGGCGGCAGGGTTCCGGGCGCAGCACGCCCATGCCTTCGCGCAGCAGGGTCAGGATGCCGGGTTCCAGGCCGGCCAGCTCCACATCCAGCCAGAGCCGCGGCTGGCGCGGTGCCGGGAAGCTCGCCGCCAGGGCGGCGCCGGCCAGGGCGGCCTCCCGCGCGTTGAGCGGCAGGTCCCGGCTGATGGACAGCATGGCGGCGAGCCCGGCCTGGCGTCCGGTGCCATAGGCCTCCTCCAGCACGCGCGCATAGGCGGCCGCGATGCGCGGCGGGTTCAGCTCCCAGCTCGCCCAGCTGCGGGCCTGGCGGCCCATGGCCTCGCGTGCCGCCGCATCCCCGCCCAGTTCCAGCAGCGCCGCGGAAAGCTCGGCCACCTCGGCCGGCTCGCCGATCAGGCGGCAGCCGGAGGCCTCCATCTCCGGCATGGCGCCATGCCGGTTGGAGATCAGCGGCAGGCCCGCCATGAGGACATCCTTCGCCGCGCCGGAGGTCTCGCCCCGGCTGCCGCGCCGCAGCTGAACCGCAAGGTCGCTGGCGGCCAGCCAAAGGCGGTAGAGATCGGGCGGCACCCGGCCGGTCAGGGTGACCTGGCCGCCCAGACCCAGCCGCTCGGCCTCGGCTTCCAGCGCGGCGGCGCTGCCATGGGCGTCCCCCACGAAGACCAGCCGCGCCTTGGGATTCTCACGGCTGAGCCGGCCAAAGGCGGCCAGCACACGCTCGGGCAGCTTTTGCGGCGTGACCATGCCGAAGGAGGCCACCACCAAGGCCTCTTCCGGCAGGTTGAGCGCCGCCCGTGCCGCCGCGCGAGGGGGAAGGGGGACGGGCTGGCGCATATGGGGGAGGATGACGGTATGGGCCAGCGCCGCCTGGCCATACTCGATTTCCAGCAGCCAGCGCGCATGGCCCGAATGCACCACGGCGCCCAGGGCCTCGGCCAGGGGGCCGGCGGTGCCGGCCAGTTCCCGCAACGCGAACAGCGTGGGGTAGCCCTCCTCGCGGGCCAGGCGCGTCGCCCGCGGCTCGGGCGGGTCGGCGCGCAGGTCGAGCCAGTTGCGCAGGTCGGTGATGGCGGATTCATGCAGCGTGACCACGCCGGGGATGCGCGGCAGCAGCTCGGTCAGGGCGCGGGCATGCATGGGGTTGTTGCCGATCTGGTAGAGCACGCGGTCGAAGCGGCCGCCCTCCACCGCGAAATCCTCCTCGCTCATCCAGGGCAGGCGGCCGGCCAGCGCGCCTTCGGGCGGGGCGGCGCTGACCAGCGTCACAGCGTAATGGGCCGCCAGCTCGGGGGCGAGTTCGGCCGCGTAATCCGCGATGCCGCTGGGCGTGGGCGGCAGCGGCGAGACCAGGGCGAGGCTCGGGCGGCGGCGCGGGCGCGCCCAGGGCGGGCGAGCCGGCAGGCGGGCGCGCTCGAAGGCCGCCCAGGCCTCCGCCGCCACGCGGTCCCAGCTGAATTCGCGGGCCCGGCGCGGGCCATAGGCGGCGAGGTCGGCGCGCAGCTCAGGGGCTTCCAGCAGGCGCTGGATCAGGCGGCTCAGCGCCGCCGCGTCATGCGGGTCGAACAGCGCATCGGCGCGGCCCAGCACCTCGGGCAGGGCTGAAGTGTTGCTGGCGATGCAGGGGGCGCCGCAGGCCATGGCCTCCAGCAGCGGCAGGCCGAACCCCTCGGCGAGCGAGGGCATGACGAAGAGGCCGCAGGCGGCATAGAGCCCGGGAAGGTCCTCCTCCGGGATGAAGGGCAGGCAGACGAGTTCCTCATCCGCGAGGCCGGCGGCGCGGCCCTGCTCGCGCAGATGGCCTGGGTTGATATGGCCGATGGCGAGGCGATGGCGGGCGCGCAGGGCGGGGGGCAGGGCCGCATGGGCGCGCAGCAGCAGCCCCTCATTCTTGCGGAAATCCCCGGCGCCCAGATAGAGCAGGAAGCCCTCGCTCAGCCCATAGCGGCCCAGCAGCGCGGCGCGCGCCGCCTCATCCGGCGCGGGGGGCGCGAAGCCGGGCGAAACGCCGCCCCCCACCACCACCACCCGATCGGGCGGCAGCGAGAGATGGCGCAGCACCTCGGCCCGCGTCGCTTCGGAATTGGCCAGCAGCGGCGCGCAGGCGGCCAGCTCGTCCAGGCAGCGGGCATACCAGGGCCGCAAGCCAGCCTCCCGCCAATGCCCGTCCAGATAGAGCTCCCGCAGCGTCATCGGGATCAGGTCATGCACTGTGGCCGCGATGGCCGGGCGCTCCAGTTCGAGCGGCCAGGTGGTGACGACATCATGCCGCAGCCCCTCGAAGACCGAGCCCAGATGCAGCAGGTCCGGCGCCACCTGGGTGATGGCCTGGGCGCGCAGATGCTCGGCGAAGCGGCGCAGCGGCGCCTGCGGGGCCTCGTTCGCGGCGCAGCCCTCGGGGGCGGTCCAGCGATGGATGGCGCCCTGGCCGATCAGCGGTGCGAACTCCGCTGCCAGCCAGGTGGCGGAATCGGCCAGGCGCGCATTCAGCAGCACATGCACCTCATGCCCGCGCCGGCCGCGCGCCAGGGCACGGGCCAGTTCCAGGCTGTAGCGCCCAAGACCCGCCGCACGGGAGGCCCCTTGCACCCCCTGCAGGTCCAGCAGCAGCCGCATGGCTCAGCCCTTGCGCGTCAGGGCCAGGCGCAGGGTGGCCCGCCCGGCTTCCCCCCCGGCCAGCGGCGGCAGGGGCTCGGCCGTCTCGGCCCGCAGCCGCGCCTCCAGCGCCAGCAGCCGGGCGGGGGTGAGGGCGCGGGCATCGCCGCCATGCGGCAGCATCAGCGCTTCGATCATCGCCAGGCGCGAGGCGACATCCGCTTCAGCCGCCCATTGCAGCGCGGCGAGGCGCAGCGGCGGCACGCTTCGATCCGACATTTCCAACGCGATTTCCGCCGCGCCCTCGGCATCGGTGGTGAGGCTGAGCGGCAGCACCACCGCGCCCCCCGCCTCCGGCAGATGGGTGCGGCCGCCGGGGTGGCGCAATTCGCCGCTGGCGCCGGGGCGGATCTGCACATGCAGCAGCACACGCAGCGCGCCCGCTGCCTCGACCGGCACGCGGAAGCGCAGGATGGCATCGGGCGCCTGGGCGGCGACGCCATGGGCATCGGCCGACTGGCTCCAGCCCTCGGCCAGCAGGCTCAGCCAATCCTGGTCGGCCGCGCCGGCGCCGAAGAGGACGGCGCGGCCCGGCACCAGCGGTCGCTCCTGGCGGGCGCTGCCCGTGATCTCGGCCAGGGCCACGCGGATCGGCCGGCGCTCGCCCTCGGGGGGCGGGTCCTGCGGGCCATCCAGCACCACGCGCAACCGGGCGCGCCCGGCCGGCAGGTCCAGCGCCAGCATGGCGGGCTGGCCGGCTTGCAGCGGCGCCCATTGCAGCGGTGTGTCGCCCAGCGCGAGCCCGACGCGGTTGTCCGAGGCCCAGGGCACGGCCTGGAAGCGAAACCAGGCGCGCAATGGCTCGGCGCAGTCCAGTTCGAGCGTGCCAGAGGGGCCGATCAGCCAGGCGCCCGGCGCCTCGGGTGGCTCGAAGCCGGCGCCCAGCACCATGCCGAGCGCGAGGGGATCGGCCCCCTTCGCCTCGGTGGAGAAGTTCAGCGTCTGGCCGGGGGCCAGGCGCGGCGCCTCGGGCAGGGGGCGCTGCGGCGGGGGCGCGGCCATGCAGGCCCCCAGTTCCTCCAGGAAATGCCGCGTCACATCGGGCCAGCCGCGGGGGCGGAATTCGGCGCGCAGCCGGGCTTCGGCGGCGGCCAGCGCCGCACGGTCGCTCAGGAAATGCCGCACCCGGGCCGCGATGTCGCGCGGGCTATAGGCGTCGATCGGCTCGGCGAAGCCGCCCGCCGCCTCGGGCGTCGCGCCCTCCATGGCGGCGAGGCAAAGCTTGCCGAGTGCCAGGGATTCGCCCACCGGCAGGCCCCAGCCCTCTGTGAAGGAGGGGAAGATGGTAAACAGGCAGCCGCGATAGAGCCCCTCCAGCTCGGGGTCGGAGACGCCATGGACCAGGCGGATGCGGCCATCCAGGAAATGCGTGGATTCCAGCTGGGCCATCAGGTCATCCACCCGCCATCCCGGCCGGCCGACCAGGATGAGCGGCGGCGGATCCAGGCCCTCCTTCAGCAGGATCTGCCAGGCCTGGAACAGGGCCAGGTGGTTCTTGCGGGATTCGATGGTGCCGACGCAGAGCACATAATCCTGGCCGCGCAGCGCCGCGATCGCTTCGGGAAAGGCCGCGGCATCGGGCTTGTCGGGCGGGCTGATCCGATGCGCCAATGGCATGGGGCGGATCGGGATGGGCGGCGCCTCCAGCCCGGACCACTGCCGGCCCAGCTCGGCCGCCGTGAATTCCGAGATGGTCAGCGCAAAATCCCAGAGCCCCGCCGCCTCGGCCAGGCCCTGGCGGAAGGCCAGCACCGTGCCCTCGCTGGTGTGCTGCGGGTGGGTGAGGGGGATCAGGTCATAGACCAGCGCGCCGATGCGCAAGCCCGCCGCGCGCAGCCGCGCCAGCGCGGCGGGCACGCCCGCCCAGAACCAGAAGGCGCCCATGATGAAGAAGAGCCGGGCAGAGGGCAGATGCGCCACCAGGGCGCGGTCCATGGCGCCATTCACCAGCGCCTCGGCGCGCGGCAGATGGTGCGGTTCGTGCAGGCAATAGGCGATGATCGCCGCCATATCCTCGGCCGAAAGCGTCCAGAGCGGGCCGAAGCGCTCGGCCAGGAAGACGAAGCGGGCGCGGGCGGCGGCCTCGGGATCGGCCAGGATGCCCTCGGCGAGGCCGAGCTGGACGCGCTGGATGCCGGTGGCGCGGCCGGTGTCGCGCAGCATCGTCAGCAGGTCGGTCACGTCGTAGAGGTGCGGGCCGCCGGGTTCGCCCGCCTCGGGCGGGATGCCGCCGACGCGGCGGATGGCCTGCCAGTTCCGCCGCTCCGGCCGCAGCCGATGCGCTTCCAGCGCGGCGGCGATGGCCGCCCGCCGCTTGCCCGCCCGCAGCAACGCTTCCGCATGGGCGCGGTGCAGTGCCGGATCCTCCGGCGCGCGGGCGAGGTCAAGCTCCGCTTCCTGGACGCGGGCCAGCGCCTCGCGCTCGCGCTCCGAGATGACGCGCGGCGCGATGCCGGCGGGGCGGGGGCGCGCCTCGATCCCGGCCAGGGCGGCCAGCTCTTCCGCGGCGTGGTTGATGGGGGCGAGCTGGTCGGAGAGGGCATAGGCCGCCGCCGCCTCCTCCAGCCGCCCTTGCAGCTTCAGCGCATGGCCGAGCTGCAGCGGAATGTCATGGTCGCGCGGGCTGATTTCGCCGGCGCGGCGATAGGCCGCTTCGGCCGCGGCCAGGTCGCCGCCTTCCTTGCGGGCATGGCCGAGCTGGACCCAGATGCCCGCATCCTGGTCTCGCAGGGCCAGGTAGCGTTCATATTGCGCGGCCGCTTCGGCCCAGTCCCGCCGGTCACGCGCCGCATCTCCCGCGCCGCGCGCCGCGGCGGCCGCGGCATCGGCGCGCTGGCGAGCCAGGGCGGCGAGGCGCGTGGCACGCCAGCGGGAGAGGAAGGCCAGGGGGTTCAGGGCGTTGCTCCGGGGTTACATGTCATTCCCCCACGGAGCGCCCGCCCGTCAAGCATGCCCCCTTCAGCCGCGACGGTTCACCAGGGCGTCGTAATCCTTCATCAGTGTCTCGGTGATGGCGCCGGGCGTGAAGTCCCGCTCGCCGATGCGGCGCACCGGCGTCACCTCGGCCGCCGTGCCGGCGAGGAAGACCTCGGTGGCCTTGGCCAGTTCGTCGGGGTGGATCACCCGCTCCACCACCTTCATCTGGCGCTTCTCGGCCAGGCTCATCACGGTGCGGCGGGTGATGCCGTCCAGGAAGCAGGTGGGCTTGGGGGTGTGCACCTCGCCATCCATCACGAAGAAGGCATTGGCGCCGGTGGCCTCGGCCAGGTCCCCCTTCCAGTCGAGCATCATGGCGTCATCCGCGCCCTGGTCCATGGCGGCTTCCTTGCTCATGGTGCCGATCATGTAGAGGCCGGCGGCCTTGCTGGCGGTCGGTGCCGTCTCGGGGTGCGGGCGGCGCCACTTGGCCATGGCGAGGTTTACGCCCTTCATGCGCTGCTCCACCCCGAAATAGGCGCCCCATTCCCAGACGGCGATGGCGAGCTGCACCGTGGTGGCCTTGGCCGCCACACCCATCTCCTCCGCGCCGCGCCAGGCGATGGGGCGGACATAGGCGTTGGTCAGGCCATTGCGGCGGATGGTCTCGTTGCAGGCATCGTCGATCTCCTGCGCCGTGTAGGGGATCTCGAAGCCCAGGATGCGGCCGGACTGGATCAGCCGCTCGGTGTGCTCGCGCAGCTTGAAGATTTCACCCGCATAGCAGCGTTCGCCCTCGAAGACGGCCGAGGCATAATGCAGACCATGAGAAAGGACGTGCAGCTTGGAGTCGCGCCAGGGGCGGAATTCGCCATTCCACCAGATCACGCCGTCGCGGTCGTCGAAGGGAACCAGGGCCATGTGTCCTCCATTGCGCCGATTGAGACCCGAACGGAATGCCGGGGGATGGATTGGCGCATCATCCTGTCGCGTTGCAGGTTCTTTGTAGAATGACTGGAAAAAATGTGTCAATGAAGCTGACCGAAAGCGGAAACATGGCTGCCATGCCGGAAGCACCGAAGTCCGATCAGGCCCGTGCCCCCAGCACCGCGACACCGGGGGGCACGCGGAGCCTGTTGTTCCTGCGCGAGGAGGAGCTGCGCCTGGCGCAGGACCTGCTCTATTTCGGCTATCGCGACTTCACGGCGGGGGCGGACCGCATCCTCGCCACGCTGGAAATGGGCCGGGCGCATCACCGCGTGCTGCACTTCGTCGGCCGCGCGCCGGGCATCAAGGTGGGCGACCTGCTGGCCATCCTGGACATCACCAAGCAGTCGCTCGGCCGCGTGCTGCAACCGATGATCGAGCAGGGCTATGTCCGGCAATCCCCGGGCCTGACCGACAAGCGCCAGCGCCTTCTGAGCCTGACCGAGCAGGGCATGGCGCTGGAGCGCCGGCTTTTCGATGCCCAAAGGGAATGGGTCCTGCGCGCCTATCGCGAGGCCGGGCCCCAGGCGGTGGAGGGCTTCCGCCAGGTGATGCGCGGGCTGATGGGCCCCGAGGCACGGCAGCAATTCGAGGCGCTGGAACGCGCCGCCGCCCCCGGCCGCACCACTCCCGCCTTTTCGCCCCACCCAGGCCCTCGCCCCGAGACGAGAGGAGGCTGACCATGGCCGAGATGAATGCCGATATCCTGGTGGTGGATGACGATGCGCGGCTGCGCGCCCTGCTGCAGCGCTTCCTGACCGAGCAGGGCCATCGCGTCGCCGTCGCCGCCGATGCCGCCGAGGCACGCGCGGCGATCGACGCCATGGCCTTCGACCTGCTGGTTCTGGATGTGATGATGCCCGGCGAGACCGGGCTGCAACTGGCCGAGCACCTCCGCGCCGAGGGGCATGAGACGCCCATCCTCATGCTGACCGCGCGCGGCGATCCGGATGACCGGGTGGCGGGTTTCGAGCATGGCGCCGATGACTATCTGGCCAAGCCCTTTGACCCGCGGGAATTGGCGCTGCGCATCCGCACCATCCTGCGGCGCGTCACCCGCCCCGCGCCGCCCGCCGCCCTGCCCGAAGGGCCGATGCAGCTCGGCCAACGCTGGTTCGACGCCGAGCGCTGCGAGCTGCGCGGCCCGGACGGCACCCAGCGCCTGACGGGTGGCGAGGCCGCGCTGCTCACCGCGCTGGCCCGCCGCGCGGGCGAGGTGCTCTCGCGCGAGGAGATCGCCGTCGCACTCGGCACGCCCGAGGCGGGCGAGCGGAGCGTGGATGTGCAGGTGACGCGGCTGCGCCGGAAGATCGAGGCCGACCCGCGGGAGCCGCGCTTCCTGCACACCATCCGCCACAAGGGCTATGTGCTGAGGCCCGGGCCATGAGGCGGGCGCCGTGAGGCGAAGCCCGTGAAGCGCCTCGACAAGCCGGCGCTGCGCCGCGCCGGCGGGCTGTTGCCGCGCGGCCTGCTGGCACGCACCCTGCTGATCATGCTGCTGCCGCTGATCGTCGTGCAGGGCGTGGCGCTCCAGCTCTTCTATGGCGGCCATCTGGACGTGATCTCGCGGCGGCTTTCGGCCGGGCTCGCCGGCGATGTCGCCTTCGTCGCGCATCTGGTGGACCACGCGCCCGAGGCGGCGCGGGCGCAGATCCTGCGCGAGGGGAATTGGCGGCTCGGCCTTTCGCTCGGCTTCCAGCCGGGCGAGCAGCTGGGCACGCCCCCCGCGCGCCCCGCCTGGATGCCCTTCCTGCCGCTGGAGGAAGACCTGGACCACGCGCTGCGCGAGCGGATGAACTTCGCCTTCGACGCCGATTGGCACAGCGACCCCCAGGCCATCGTCATCCGCGTTCAGACGACGACGGGGCTGCTCTCGGTCGAGGCGCCGCGCAAGCGGCTGTTCAGCACCACGCTTTACGTCTTCGTGCTGTGGCTGGTGGGCTCGGCCGTGCTGCTCGCCGGCATTGCCATCATCTTCATGAAGAACCAGGTGCGCGCCATCCGCCGCCTGGCCGAGGCGGCCGAGTCCTTCGGCCTGGGGCGCGACACGGCGCCCATCAAGCCCGAAGGCGCGCGCGAGGTGCGCCAGGCTGCACTCGCCTTCAACGCCATGCAGGGCCGCATCCTGCGCTTCGTGAACCAGCGCACCGAGATGCTGGCCGGCATCAGCCATGACCTGCGCACACCGTTGACGCGCATGCGGCTGGCCATTGCGATGCTGCCGCGCTCGGCCGAGACGGCGGAGGATCTGGAGGCGCTGAACCAGGACCTCGAAGAGATGGAGCGCATGGTCGAGACCTATCTCGCCTTCGCCCGCGGCGAGGGGATCGAGGCGCCCCGCCCCTCCGACCTGGTGGAGCTGGTGGAGGAAATGGCGACCAAGGCGCGCCGCAGCGGGGCGAATGTGGCGCTGGCCCTGCCCGAGGCGCTCACCCTGCCGCTGCGCGCCGATGCGCTGAAGCGGGCGCTGGGCAATCTGCTGGACAATGCGCGGCGGCACGCGCGGCGCATCGCCATCGGGCTGGCGCCGGTGCAGGAGGGCGGGCGGCATTGGGCGGAGCTGACGGTGGATGATGACGGGCCGGGCATCCCGGCGGCCGACCGGGCCGAGGCGTTCCGCCCCTTCAGCTCGGGTTCGGCCACGGGCACGGGGTTGGGCCTCGCCATCGCGCGGGACATTGTGCGCGCGCATGGGGGGGAGATCCTGCTGGAAGAGAGCCCGATGGGGGGGCTTCGGGCGCGGATGCGGCTCCCCGTTTAGAAGAGAAAGGGCCTCCGGCGGCTGGGGCCGAAAGGCCCCAGACCCCAGGAATGGGCTGACTTGCATGGCTGGGCTGCGTGCGGGATGGCTGAAACCAGCGAGGCCGGCACGCCAAATGCCGGTGAGATGGCGAGGGTTTCGAACACATGGCGCAACGTCAGCTGCATCTTGGGGCCTTCATGCGGCCCGTCGTCATCCACACCGGCGGCTGGCGTTATCCGGGCGCCTGGCCGGGCGCGAATTTCAGCTTTCCGCAGCTCAAGCAACTCATCCAGAAGCTGGAGGCGGGCAAGTTCGACGCCTTCTTCATGGCGGATCACCTGGCCCTGCTGAACATGCCCATCGAGGCGCTGCGCCGCTCCCACACCGTCACGAGCTTCGACCCGTTGACCCTGCTGCCCGCACTCGCCGCCGTGACCGAGCGCATCGGGCTGATCGCGACCGCGAGCACGACCTACAACGACCCCTATCATGTGGCGCGGAAATTCGCCTCGCTGGACCATATCTCCAATGGCCGCGCGGGCTGGAACCTGGTCACCACCGCGAACCCCGACGCCGCGCAGAATTTCGGGCAGGACGCGCATATGGCGCATGGCGAGCGCTACAAGCGCGCCCGCGAATTCTACGATGTCGTGACCGGGCTGTGGGACAGCTTCGCCGATGACGCCTTCATCCGCGACGCCGAGAGCGGAATCTTCTGGGATCCCGCCCGGATGCATGTGCTGAACCATGTGGGCCCCGAGCTTTCCGTGCGCGGCCCGCTCAACGTGGCCCGCCCGGTGCAGGGCTGGCCCGTCATCGTGCAGGCCGGCGCTTCCGATGCCGGGCGGCAGATCGCGGCCGAAACCGCCGAGATGGTCTTCGCCGCCGGCGGCCCCATCGCCGATGCGCAGGCCTTCTACGCCGATGTGAAGGGCCGCGCCGCCGCGCTCGGCCGCAACCCGGATCACCTCAAGATCCTGCCCGGCGCGCTGGTCGTGGTCGGCGCCACGCTCGAGGAGGCACGCGCCAAGCGGGCCCTGCTGGACAGCCTGGTGCATGAGGAAAGCGCCATCGGCGCCTTGTCCATCGCGCTCGGCGTGGATGCCCGTGCCTTCGACCCCGATGGGCCGCTGCCCGAAATCCCGGAGACGGAGGCCAGCAAATCCGGCCGCGAGCGCGCCATCGCCATGGCCCGGCGCGAAAACCTGACGGTGCGCCAATTGGCGCAGCGCCTGGGCGGCTATGGCGGCGCGGCGATGGTCGGCACGCCCGCCAGCATCGCCGATGAGATGCAGGAATGGCTGGAGACGCGCGCCTGCGATGGCTTCAACATCATGTTCCCCTATGTGCCCGGGGGCCTCGTGGATTTCGTCGAGCAAGTGGTGCCGGAACTGCAACGCCGCGGCCTGTTCCGGAGGGAATATGAGGGCACGACCTTGCGCGAGCATCTGGGCCTGCCGCGCCCGGGCAACCGCTTCTTTCCCGAGTAGCTACTCCGCCGCGGCGGGCCGCGCCGCCTGGCTCCAGAGCTCGGGCTGCAGCTCCTCCGGCCGGTTCGGGAACCAGAGCGCGCAGGCCAGCGTCACCGAGGCCACGCCCGCCAGCACCACCATGGCCAGCGCCATGTCGCCCGTCGCCTCATGCAGGAAGCCCACCAAAGGCGAGGCGAGGGCGGCGCCCAGGAAGCCCACGGTGAAGCGGATGGAATAGAGCTTGGCGCGCAGGGCGGGGGCCACGTAGCGCGCCGTCATCGTCTCGTTCACCGTGACCTGGCCGAAGATGGCCGCCGCCACCATCGCCGAGATGGGCAGCACCGCCCAGCCATCCAGGAAGGAGAGCGCGAGCAAGCCCGGCACCTGCACGAAGGCCAGCGGCATGAAGACGCTGCGCAGCGTCTTGCGGTCAATCAACTGCCCCACCGTGTATTGCGTGACGCCGCCGCAAATGGTGGCGAGGAAGGCCAGCAACCCCACCACCGGCAGCAGGTCCGGGTTATTCGCCAGCCGCTCCTGCATCAGCTTGGGCAGCAGCAGGGTGTAGGCGTTGAAGACGAGGCCGGAGACGGTCGCGATCATCAGCAGCGAGATGACGGCGCGGCGCACCACATCGGGCGGGATCACGGGGAAGGGGCGGGTCTGCACGCCCGCCTTCTTCGCGTCGAAGGGCGGCTCCCGCAGATAGAGCAGGCCCACCGCCATGCAGATCAGCCCGGGCACCACGAAGGCGTAGCGCCAGCCGAATTGCGCGGCGAGGAAGGCCGTCACCACCGGCGCCAGCGCCACGCCCAGATTGCCGAAGACGCCGTTGATGCCCATGGCGCGTCCCACCCGGTCCCCGCCCGCCTCGGCGATGATGGCGGTGCCGATCGGGTGATAGATGGCGGAGAAGGCCCCCATCATGGCCAGCGCCATGGCGAGCCCCCAGGGGCCGGCGACCAGCCCGGCCAGCGCCATGCCCGCGCCCGAGCCCAGGAAGAAGGCACCCATCATCGCCTTGCGGCCGAATCGGTCGGCCAGCCAGCCCATGGGGAGCGCGCCCAGGCCATAGAGCACGAACATGGCGGTGCCGAGGGCCAGGATCGGCCCGTAATCGCCGCCGAAGGCCGCTTCCTCCTGCTGCACCATGGCCAGCACGGCGGTGGCCAGCACCAGGAGCCCGTAATGGGTGAAGCTATGGGCTGCGTTGATGAAGCAGACCTGGCGCGTGGCGGGTGACATCGGCATTTCCTTCGTGGTGCGGAAAGCCTAGCCTGTCGTTCCAGCAACGTCAGGACGATCCATGTCGCTGAACGGCCAAAATCTGCGGACGCTCGCCCATGAGCAGGTGGACCGCCCGCTCGCCGGTTTCGCCCGCGATTATGCGGAGGGCGAGGCCACCGGTTGGCACAGCCATGCCCGCGCGCAACTGCTCTACGCCACCCAGGGGGTGATGCGGGTGGCCACGCCCGGCGCGGATTTCGTCGTGCCGCCGGGCCGCGCGCTCTGGGTGCCCAGTGGCCTGTCGCACGAGGTCCGGACGGAGGGGCGGGTCGCCATGCGCGCGCTGTTTTTCCGGGCCGATGCGGCGCGGGTGGGGGAGGCGGGGCCGGCCGTCCTGGGTGTCAGCCCCCTGCTGCGCGAATTGATCCTGGCGGCCTGTGCCGAGCCGCTGGAATGGGATGAGGCCGGGCGCGGCGGCCATCTGGCGGCGCTGATCGCCGAGGAGGTGGCCCGCGCCCCGCGCCTGCCCTTCGGCGTGCCCGCCCTGCGCGATGCGCGGCTGCGCCGCCTGGCCGAGGCCCTGGCCGCATCGCCCGCGAGTGATTTGAGCCTGGAGGAATGGGCCGCGCGCTGCGGCGCCAGCGCCCGAACCCTGGCGCGTCTCTTCCAGGCCGAGACCGGCATGGGCTTCGCCCGCTGGCGCCAGATCCTCCGCCTGACGGAAGCCGCCGCCCTGCTCGCCCAAGGCGCCACCCCCGCCCGCGCCGCAGCGGCGGTGGGCTACGCCAGCGCCCCAGCCTTCGGCGCTGCCTTCCGCGCCGCCTTCGGCATCACCCCCGGGGAGGCGCGCTAAGGATTGGGGTCTGGGGCCTCTCGGCCCCAGCCGCCGGAGGCCCCTTTTTTTGTTGGCTTAACTGGAAGCCCCCGCCAACTCCGCCACCAGGAAATCCCGAAACACCGAGACGCGCTTGGACGCCCGCATTTCTTCCGGATACACGAAATAGGCGTTGATCTTCGGCGCCTTCAACTCGGGCAGCACCGTCAGCAGCCCCTCCAGCTCCGGCCCCATGTAATCCGGCATGGCGGCGAGCCCCATGCCCGATTGCACGGCGCGCAGCATGCCGGTCAGGCTGTTCACCTCCAGCGTGCCGCGGCGCCCCTGGCCCGGCTTGCGGCCGATCTCGGCCAGCCAGTTGATCTCCTCGACCGGCGGCCGGTAATCGCCCCAGACGATCAGCTTGTGCGCGTCCAGATCCTCGGGCCGCTGGGGGATGCCCTGGCGCTTCAGGTAATCCGGGCTGCCCACGATGCGCCAGCCGAAGCTCGCCACATGGCGCTGGATCAGGTCGGGCTGGCGGGGCGGGTGCATGCGGATGGCGACATCCGCCTCGCGCATCGCCAGGTCGAGGTCGGCATCATCGAGGATCACCGAGACATTGATCTCGGGATACATCTCCAGGAAGCGATGCAGCCGGGGCGAGAGCCAGGAGCCGCCGAATCCCGTGGTGGTGGTGATCTTGAGGCGGCCGGCCGGGCGCTCGCGCCCTTCGGTCAGCAGCGCCTCGGTCATCGCGAGCTTGGCGAAGACCTCGCGCACCGTGCGGTTCAGCGTCTCGCCGGATTCGGTGAGGATCAGCCCGCGCGCGTGCCGGTGAAACAGCGGCACGGAGAGCGCATCCTCCAGCGCCTGGATCTGACGCGAGACGGCGGATTGGCTGAGGGCCAGGGTTTCACCCGCATGGGTGAAGGAGCCGGCTTCGGCCACAGCGTGGAAAACGCGCAGCTTGTCCCAATCGAGCGGCATCACGCGGCGGCCTTGCTGTGGGCGGCCTCATGCGCGGCCAGGAATTTCTCGGCATCGAGGGCTGCCATGCAGCCGGTGCCGGCGGCGGTGACCGCCTGGCGATAGATCTTGTCCGCCACATCGCCGGCGGCGAAAACGCCCTCGACGCTGGTGCGCGTGCTGCCCGGTGTCACCATCAGATAGCCCCCCTCATCCATCTCCAGCTGGCCGCGGAACAGGCGGGTCGCCGGGTCATGCCCGATGGCGACGAAGATGCCGTCCACCGGCAATTCGCGGCGCTCGCCCGTGCGGGCATGGCGGAGCGCCAGGCCGCGCGCGACGGGGCGCGGGGCTTCGGTGCCCAGCATCTCCTCGGTCACCATGTCCCAGAGCACCGTCACATTCTCCTTGGCGAAAAGCCGTTCCTGCAGGATGCGCTCGGCGCGCAGGCTGTCGCGGCGATGCACCAGCGTGACGTGGCGCGCGAGGTTGGCGAGGTAGAGCGCCTCCTCCACCGCCGAATTGCCGCCGCCGATCACCGCCACATCCTTGCCGCGGAAGAAGAACCCGTCGCAGGTGGCGCAGGCCGAGACGCCGAAGCCCGAGAGCGCCTGCTCGCCGGGGATGCCGAGCCAGCGCGCCTGGGCGCCGGTGGCGATGATCACCGAATCGGCCAGATAGACCTCGCCGCTGTCGCATTCGGCGCGGAAGGGGCGGTGGGAGAAATCCACCTGGGTCACGAGGTCGTATTTCAGCTCGGTGCCGACATGCTCGGCCTGGGCGCGCATCTGCTCCATCAGCCAGGGGCCTTGGACGGCCTCGGCGAAGCCCGGGTAATTCTCGACATCGGTCGTGATGGTGAGCTGCCCGCCCGGCTGCATGCCGGCGACGAGAATCGGCTTGAGGCCGGCCCGCGCCGCATAGATCGCGGCGGTATAGCCGGCGGGACCGGCACCGATGATCAGGAGACGGGTGGGGCGGGGAGCGGGCACGGGCGATTCCGGAGCTTTGGCATGTGGGACACGCGCGAGAGTGGCGTGTGTGGGACGCATATCTGCCCATCTTGGCATGCGGAACAAGACTGCGGCTTGCATATCGCAGCATCCGCAAGGATATTGCGCCGCATGGCACCCCCTGGCAACGAAACAACGCGCGATCGCATGGCCGAACTCGACGCGATTGACCTGCGCATCCTGGCCGAGCTCCAGGCCGATGGGCGAATCACCAATGTCGAACTGGCCAGCCGTGTGGGGCTTTCCGCGCCGCCCTGCCTGCGCCGGGTGCGCCGCCTGGAGGAGGCGGGGGTGCTGCGCGGCTACCACGCCGATGTGGAGCCCTCGGCCCTTGGATTCGAGGTCACCTTCTTCGCCATCGTCGGGCTGGAGAGCCAGAAGCAGGTGGTGCTCGATGCCTTCGAGGCCGAGGTGATCGGCTGGGCCGAGGTGCGCGAATGCCACATGATCCGCGGCGGGGGCGATTTCCTGCTGCGCCTCGTGGCACGCGACACGGCGCATGAGAATGCGCTGACCGCCCGGCTGACCAGCGCGCAGAATGTGCTCCGGGTGCAGACGCTGCAGACCATCCGCACCGCGAAGAACGCCGCGGGCGTCCCCTTCTAGCCCTTCCCATAGGGCCTCCCATGGTCCTAGGCTTCCCTCACGAGCGGGCCAACCGCCGTGAGACGGAACCACAGGGAGGATCCGCATATGCATCGCAGAACGCTTTTGGCCGGCGCCGCCGGCCTGCTCGCCGCCCCCACCGTCGTGCGGGCGCAAGCCCCCATCACGCTGAACGGCGCCGTGCAGTTCAATGACGACCACGTCTTCAACCGCACGCTGCTGCGCTTCGAGGAGCTGGTGAAGCAATACGCCAACCGGCCGATCAACTTCGTGCTGCACCGCAACAGCAGCCTTGGCCTCGAAAAGCAGTATTTCGAGTATATGTCGGCCGGGCGCGCGGTGGATTACGGCATCGTCTCGCCGGCGCATATGTCCACCTTCAGCCGGGCCGCACCCTTCATTGATGCGCCCTTCCTCTTCCGGGACCTGGCGCATTGGAACCAGGTGATGGACCAGGACCTGCTGGCGCCGGTGGCGCAGGAGGTCGAGCGGCGCGCCCGCGTCATGCTGATCGGCTATGCGGGGGGTGGCATCCGCAACATCTTCGCCAACAAGCCGGTCTCCAACATGGCCGAGATGCGCGGGCTTCGCGTGCGCGTGCAGGGCGCGCCCATCTGGAACCGCACCTTCCAGGCGGCCGGCATGGCACCGCAGGTCATCGCCTATAACGAGATCTACAACGCCATCCAGAACAACGTGCTGGAAGCGGGCGAGAACGAGGCGGCGGGCGTGCTGGCCATGCGCTTCTTCGAGGTGGCGCCGCAGCTTGCCATGACGCAGCACGCCATCACCGTGCGGCCCATCTGCTTCTCGGCCCAGACCTTCGCGCGTCTCCCGCGTGAGGTGCAGGAGGCGGTGCGCCGCGCGGGGCGTGAGGCCGGCGTCTTCGGCCGCCAGGCCGAGAGCACCGAGGATGGGCAGACCCTGGCCCGGCTGGAAGGCGAGGGGCGGCTGCGCCGCATCCCCTTCACCGACCGCCCGGCCATGCTCGCCGCCGTGGCCCCCGTCATGGCCACCTATGCGCGCGAGATCGAGGCCGAGAACATCTTCAGCCGCATCAACGCGCTGAGCAGCTGAACTTGGCACAGGGCCGGCGCGTCACGCGCCGGCTCCCCTCTTCGCGCCCGATCGGACCCGCATGTCGCCTCACCTGCCGCGCAGCGCGTTTCGGCGCGCCACCTTCCTCTACAGCCGCTTCCTCGATGTGCTGGTGGTCCTCACCGTCGCCATCCTCATCATCCCGGTGACGCTGCAGATCTTCGCGCGCTTCACCGAGTTCATCCCGCGCTACATCTGGACCGAGGAGGCCGCGCGCTTCCTGCTGGTCTGGATGGTGATGATCGGCGGCATGATCGGCGTGCGCGAGGGCAGCCACTTCATCGTAGACCTCTTCCCCTCGCTGAGTGGCAAGCCCAAGGCGGCGCTGGACCTCGTCTCGGGCGTCTTCATGCTGATCTTCGGCGCGGTCTTCCTGTGGTACGGCATCGAGTTCACGGAATTCGCCTGGTTCCGCATCAGCGAATTGGCGGAATTGCCGCTCTGGCTGATCCATATCGCCTGGCCGCTGGCCGGCTTCTCCTGGCTGCTCTTCACCGGTGAGCGCATGTGGGACAGCCTCAACGTCCTGCGGGGGCGCGGCTGATGGGCGCGAGCACACTTTCCTCCGCCCAGGCGGCCTGGATCCTCTTTGGCGGCTTCTTTGGCATGCTGGCGCTGCGCGTGCCGGTGGCGGTCGCCATCGGCCTCGCCTGCCTGCCCATCCTGCTGATCGAGGACCGGCTCTGGCCCATGCTCCTCCTGCAGGAGACCTTCAACGCCTATAACAGCTTCATCCTGCTCGCCGTGCCCTTCTTCCTGCTGACGGCCAATCTGATGAACATCGGCGGCATCACCGACCGCCTGGTGCGCTTCTCCCGCGCGCTGGTGGGCCATTTCCCGGGCGGGCTGGCCCAGGTGAATGTGGTGCTGTCCATCTTCTTCGCCGGCATCTCCGGCAGTTCCACGGCCGATGCGGCGAGCCAGGCGAAGCTCTTCATCGAGGCGCAAAGGAAGGAGGGTTATGATGACAGCTTCTCCGTCGCCATCACCGCCGTCTCGGCCGTGCTGGCGGTCATCATCCCGCCCTCCATCCTGATGATCGTCTGGGGCGGCGTGCTGACGGTTTCCATCGGCGCGCTCTTCCTCGCCGGAATCCTGCCCGGGCTGCTGATCGGCCTCGCGCAGATGGGCACGGTGCATGCCTATGCGAAGATCCGCGGCTATCCGACCTATCCGCGCTCGACCCTGAGGGAGGTCTTCGCCTCCTTCCTGGTCTCCATCCCGGCGCTGCTGACGCCCTTCATCATCATCGGCGGCAAGATCTTCGGCTGGTTCACGGCGACCGAAAGCGCCTGCATCGCCGTGCTCTACGCCGGCTTCCTCTCCATCATCGTCTATCGCGAGATGAATTGGCGCGGGTTGTGGAACGCCTTCAGCGAGACGGGCAAGCTCTCGGCCATCGCGCTGTTCTGCGTCGGCACGGCGAGCGCCTTCGGCTGGCTGCTCGCCTTCTACAAGATCCCCGAGGCGCTGATGGCGGGCGTGGTTGCCTGGCAGATGGGGCCGGTGCTGACCGGCTTCTTCATCGCGGGCGTCTTCCTGGTGGTGGGCTGCTTCCTGGACGCGATCCCGGCCATCATCATCGTCGGCGCCATCCTGCAACCCATCGCCGAGGCCGCGGGGCTGCACCCGGTGCATTTCGCCATGATCGGCATCGTCTCCCTCGCCTTCGGGCTGGTGACGCCGCCTTATGGGCTGTGCCTGCTCATCACCTGTGCGGTGGCGGAAATGCGGGTGGTGGATGCGCTGAAGGATGTGGGCATCATGCTGCTGCCCATGCTGGGGGTGCTGGCGCTGCTGATTTTCTGGCCGGATATGGCGCTGTTGCTGCCGCGGCTGATTGAGCCTGATTTTCTCAAGTGAACACAAGGGGCTTTGCCCCTTGAACCCCACCAAAGGCCGAGAGGCCTTTGGAAACCCATTATCCGCGGCGGACCACGTAGTCGCCGGCTTCCAGGGCGGCGACGATGGCGTCGGCCTGGGCGCGGTCGCGGACTTCGATCATCAGCTCCAGCTCCGCCGTCTGCACGCTGGGCGCGGCGAAGAGGCGCTGGTGGCTGACCTCGATCACATTGCCGCCCGCCTCCGCCACGCGCGTCGCGATATCGGCCAGCACCCCGGGGCGGTCGGGGATGTCCAGGTGCAGGCGCAGCAGCCGCCCATCGCGCAGCAGGTTGCGCAGCAGCACATTGGAGAGGATGCGCGGGTCGATATTCCCGCCACAGATCACGGTGCCGACATGCTTGCCCGAGAAACGCTCGGGATAGGTGAGGATGGCGGCCAGGCCGGCGGCACCGGCGCCCTCCGAGACCACCTTCGCCCCCTCGGCCAGCAGGGCGATGCCCTGCTCCACCGCCCGCTCTGGCACCACGAGGATTTCCACGCCGAGCTGGCGCAGCATCGTGAGCGGCAATTCGCCCACATCGCGCACCGCGATGCCCTCGGCGATGGTGGGGCCGCCCACCTGCACGGGCTGGCCCGCCAGGCGTTGGCGCATGGCCTGGTAGCCCTCCACCTCCACGCCGAAGACGGGCAGGCCCGGCCGCAGCGCATGGGCGGCGATGGCGCAGCCCGTGACGAGGCCGCCGCCGCCGGTCGGGAAGATCAGCGCATCCAGATCCGGCGCATCCTCCAGCATTTCCAGCGCCATGGTGCCCTGGCCGGCGATCACGCCCGGATCGTCATAGGGGTGGATGAAGGTCAGCCCCTCTTCCCGCGCCAGGTGATGCGCATGGGCCGCGGCCTCGGCCAGCGTCTCGCCATGCAGCACCACGCGCGCGCCGAAGCCCTCCGTCCGCAGCACCTTCGTCGCGGGGGTGAAGCGCGGCATCACGATGGTGGAGGCGATGCCGAGCAGCGTCGCATGCCGCGCCACCGCCTGGGCATGGTTGCCGGCCGACATGGCGATGACGCCCGCCGCACGCTCCCGCGCCGAGAGCAGCGCCAGGCGATTGGCCGCGCCCCGCTCCTTGAAGGCGCCGGTGGCCTGGAGGTTGTCCAGCTTCAGCGTGACGCGCGTGCCGCAGGCGGCCGAGATCGCGGGATTCTCGATGCTCGGCGTGCGCAGCACACGGCCCTGGATGCGCGCGGCGGCCGCGCGGATATCCGCCAAGGTCAGGGGCATGGGATCAGTTATAGGCGACGGCGGTGATCTCGACGGCGCGCGCGCCGCCCGGCGTCGGCACCTCGACGCTGTCACCCACGGTCTTGCCCATCAGCGCCTTGGCGAGCGGCGAGGAGAGCGAGATCGAGCCTGTCTTCATGTCGGCCTCATATTGGCCGACGATGCGATAGGTCGTCTCCTTCTCGGTCTCTTCATCAATGATGGTCACGCGCGCGCCGAAGCGCACCTGCGAGCCGCTCATCTTGCTGACGTCGATCACCTCGACCGAAGGGATGATCGATTCCAACTCCGCCAGCCGCCCTTCGATGAAGGATTGCCGCTCCCGCGCCGCGTGATACTCGGCGTTTTCCGAGAGGTCGCCATGCGCGCGCGCCTCCGCGATCGCCACGATGATCGCGGGGCGCTCGACGGATTTGAGTTGCTTCAGTTCCTCTTCCAGCTTGGCCAGCCCCTCGGCGGTCATCGGGAACTTCTGCACGGCAGTTTCTTCCTTCGCGGCAACACCTTTCTCTCCGGCAACCTCGTTGCGCAAAACGCCGGAGGGAGAGGGGGAGGGAGGGGACCTGATCGCCCCCAACCCAGTCAGAACGACGTGGTAGAGTAGGATTGGAGGGGCGCCACATCAAGGGTTCCCGCACGCAGCGCAGCAATTGCCCCCGCCGCGGCCCGGGCGCCGGCGATCGTGGTGTAGTGCGGCACCCCCTGGGTGAGCGCCGAACGGCGGATGTCGAAGCTGTCGGACACGCTCCTCCCGCCGCCCGAGGTGTTAATCACCAGCTGGATCTCGCCGGATTTGATGGCGTCCACGCAATGTGGCCGGCCTTCCAGCACCTTGTTCACCAGCGTCACCTCCAGCCCAGCTTCGCGCAAACGCACCGCCGTGCCGCGGGTTGCCATGATGCGGAAGCCCATCTCGGCCAGGCGCCGGGCGATGCTGACCGCGGCCGCCTTGTCCCCCTCGCGGACCGAGATGAAGGCGGTGCCGGTCTCGGGCAGCTTCACGCCGGCGCCCATCTGGGATTTCAGGAAGGCGCGCTCGAAGCTGGTGTCCAGGCCCATGACCTCGCCGGTGGACTTCATCTCGGGGCCCAGCAGCACATCCACGCCGGGGAAGCGGTTGAAGGGGAAGACCGCTTCCTTCACCGCCACATGCTTGGCCACCGCATCGTCATCCAGGTTGAACTCGGCGAGCCTGGCGCCCGCCATGACGCGCGCACCGATCTTGGCGACCGGCACGCCCGTCGCCTTGGCCACGAAGGGCACGGTGCGGCTGGCGCGGGGGTTCACTTCAAGGACGAAGATCTCCCCATCCTTCACCGCATATTGCACATTCATCAGGCCGCGCACCTTCAGCGCGCGCGCCATGGCTTCCGTCTCGGCCTTCAGCTCCGTGATGATGGAGGGCGGCAGCGAATAGGGCGGCAGCGAGCAGGCGCTGTCACCCGAATGGATGCCGGCTTCCTCGATATGCTCCATCACGCCGGCCACATAGACGGCGCCATCGGCATCGGCGATGCAATCCACATCCACCTCGATGGCATCGGCCAGATACTGGTCGATCAGGATGGGATTCTCGCCCGAGACGCGCACCGCCTCCGCGCCGAAGCGGCGCAGCTGCTCGGCATTGTGGGCGATCTCCATGGCGCGGCCCCCCAGCACATAGGAGGGGCGAACGACCACGGGATAGCCGATGCGCGCGGCCTCCACCTCCGCCTCGTCCAGGTTGCGCGCGATGCCGTTCTGCGGCTGCTGCAAACCAAGGCCCTTGAGCAATTGCTGGAAGCGCTCGCGATCCTCGGCGATGTCAATCGCCTCGGCACTCGTGCCCAGGATGGGGATGCCCGCCTTGTCCAGCGCCTGGCTGAGCTTGAGCGGCGTCTGCCCGCCATATTGCACGATGCAGCCCAGCAGCTTGCCGCTTTCCTGCTCGCGCCGGATCAGCGCGATCACATCCTCGGCCATCAGCGGCTCGAAATAGAGGCGGTCGGCCGTCTCGGGATCGGTGGAGACGGTCTCGGGGTTGCAATTGACCATGATGGTCTCGATGCCCGCTTCCTTCAGCGCGTAGCAGGCATGGACGCAGCAATAATCGAACTCGATCCCCTGGCCGATGCGGTTCGGCCCGCCGCCCAGGATCACCACCTTGTCGCGATCCGTCGGCCGCGATTCACAGACGGGCGTGCCGAAGCCGCCCTCATAGGTGGAATACATATAGGGCGTGTCGGAAGCGAATTCCGCGGCGCAGGTGTCGATGCGCTTGTAGACGGGATGCACGCCGAGCTTTTCACGCGCGGCCAGCACGCTGGTCTCCGGCAGGCCCGTGAGCTTGCCCAATTGCTTGTCGGAGAAGCCTAGCGCCTTGAGGCTGCGCATGCCCTGCGCCGTCCTGGGCAGGCCATTCGCCTGCACGCCGCGCTCGGCGATGACGATGCGTTCGATCTCGCGGATGAACCAGGGGTCGAATTTGCAGGCGGCGTGGATCTCCTCGACCGAGACGCCGGCGCGCAGCGCCTGGGCCACGGTCAGCACGCGATCCGGGCGGGGGATGGCGAGCGAGGCGTGGAAGGCCTCGTGGCTGCCATCGCCGGGGGGCGCCTGCTCATCCAGGCCGGAAAGCCCCGTCTCCAGGCTGCGCAGCCCCTTCTGCAGGGCTTCCGCGAAGGAGCGGCCAATGGCCATCGCCTCGCCCACGGACTTCATGCTGGTGGTCAGCGTGGCGGGCGTGCCGGGGAATTTCTCGAAGGTGAAGCGGGGGATCTTCACCACCACATAGTCGATCGTCGGCTCGAAGCTGGCCGGCGTGACCATGGTGATGTCGTTCTTCAACTCATCCAGCGTGTAGCCGACGGCCAGCTTCGCCGCGATCTTCGCGATGGGGAAACCCGTGGCCTTCGACGCCAGCGCCGAGGAACGCGAGACGCGCGGATTCATCTCGATGACGACCATGCGGCCATCCTTCGGATTGATCCCGAACTGCACGTTGGAGCCGCCCGTGTCCACGCCGATCTCGCGCAGGCAGGCGATGCTCGCATCGCGCATGCGCTGGTATTCCTTGTCGGTCAGCGTCAGCGCGGGCGCGATGGTCACAGAGTCGCCCGTGTGCACGCCCATCGCGTCCAGATTCTCGATGGAGCAGACGATGATGCAATTATCCGCGCGGTCGCGGACCACTTCCATCTCGTATTCCTTCCAGCCCAGCACGCTTTCCTCGACCAGCACCTCGCTGGTCATGGAGGCGGCGAGGCCGGCGCCGACGATCTGCTCAAATTCCTCGCGATTATAGGCGATGCCGCCGCCCGTGCCGCCGAGTGTGAAGCTGGGCCGAATGACACAAGGCAGGCCCACTTCGGCGAGGCCGGCCCAGGCCTCCTCCATCGTATGCGCGATGGCGCTCTTCGGGCTTTCGATGCCGATCTTGGTCATCGCGTTGCGGAATTTCTGGCGGTCCTCCGCCTTGTCGATCACATCGGCCTTGGCGCCGATCAGCTCGCAGCCATACTTGGTCAGCACGCCGGCCGCATCGAGCTTCAGCGCGGTGTTCAGCGCGGTCTGCCCGCCCATGGTGGGCAGCAACGCATCCGGGCGCTCCTTCGCGATGATCTTTTCCACGATCTCGGGCGTGATGGGCTCGATATAGGTGGCATCCGCCAGGCCCGGATCGGTCATGATCGTCGCCGGGTTGGAATTCACCAGGATCACGCGATACCCCTCCGCCCGCAGCGCCTTGCAGGCCTGGGCGCCGGAATAGTCGAACTCACAGGCCTGGCCGATCACGATGGGGCCGGCGCCGATGATGAGGATCGAGGAAATGTCGGTGCGCTTGGGCATGGGAAACCTCACAGATAAGAAAAAGATGAGGGGCTCTGCCCCTCAGACCCCGGCAAGAACCTCAGGTTCTTGCATCTCCGGAGCCTCGGCGGAGCCACAGCAGGACGATCGGCGTCAGCACATGGCCGGGGAGCCAGAAGACGAACCAGGTGACGAGCCAGGGGGCAGGGATCAGGAGGCTGAGTGCGCCATGCAGCAGGATGAGCGCGCCGGCCGCGGCCAGCACCGGCACGGCGCCGCTGCGCGTGCGCGAGAGCCGGTTGGTCAGCAGCGTGACGACCAGGCCGGAATAGACCAGCCCCTGCACGATGATGAGGATCTGTTCCATCAGCGCTGGACCCCTTTCGATTCACGCCAGGCCGAATAGAGCAGCGCCGGCAGCAGCAGCAGATGCGGCACGCCCCAGAAGCCCAGCGCCGTCAGCACATGCTCGGGCTCCAGGAAGAACATGGTCACGCCATGCACCGTGGCCGAGATGGCAAAGGCGGTGAGGGCCGCGCGCATCGGCGGGAACATCTTCTTCAGCGCATGCGCCAGCCAGAAGAGCACGCCGCCGGAATAGCCCAGCGCGAAAAGGGCCAGGACAAAGCCGTTCATCGCCCGAATACCTTCTTGCGGTACCAGATCAACCCGCCCGCGATGGCGTGCGAGAGCGCCACGAGGCCCACGACATAGAGCGCCCCCGTGCCGGGAAACACCAGGTAGAGCAGCAGGCCCATCATCACCATGGAGAGGCCCAGCGCCTGCTCCAGCCGCGGCAGCATGAGCCCGAAGGCGGTGGTGGCGATGATGGCCACGAGCGTACAGCCGCCCAGCAGCATCAGCACGACCAGAAGCGTGACCAGGATTTCCGCCATCAGCCGCGTGCCCCCGAAAAACCCTCGCCAAAGGCGAGCTTGGCTGCGATCAGCGCAAGCGCCGCGCCCAGCACATAGCGCTGCACGGCGAGCCAGACGGGCCGCGTGCCGAGGAAGCGCGCCGTGCCGGCGGCACCCTTCACCAGGATGGCGTCAAACGCCGTGCAGACGATGATCTGCACCGCGCCGAGGATCGCGCCTTGCAGGAAGACATGCCCCGCCGCCGGGTCCAGGAAGGGTGGCAGCACGGCCACATAGAAGAGCGCGACCTTCGGGTTCAGCGCCGCCGTGGCGAAGCCCACGCTGAACAGCTTGGCGTCGGATTCCGGCGGCAGGCTGCGCGTGGAGAAGAGCGGCTCCGCCCCCGGCCGCACGCATTGCCAGGCCAGCCAGGCGAGGTAGATGGCGCCGCCGATGCGCAGCGCATCCCAGGCATAGGGCACGGCAAACAGCGCCGCCGTGATCCCCGCCGCCGCGCAGAGCATGATGGCGAGCGAGCCCGCCTGGCAGCCGGCGAGCGAGACCATCCCCGCCCGCGTCCCCTGCGCCAGCGAGCGGCTGACGAGGTAGAGCATGTTCGGCCCGGGCGTGAGCGCGAGGCCGAGCGAGAGGGCGGCGAAGACCAGGAGGGTTTCGAGGGAGGGCATCAATCCTCCAGGATCTTGCGCAGCATCGCTTCGGGCGCCTTCCGCGTCTCGGCAATCGCCCGCTCCAGCTCCTCGATGGCGCGCGTCGTCGGCACGATGCCGCGCCGGCGCACCTCGATCAGCTCCGCCGTGCTCAGCCGCTCCAGCGCCAATTCCAGCACGTTCATGCCGAATTGCTTGTTCTGGTCGCGCACGGGATGCGGCGAGAGGGCGCCGCGCAGCTTGTCCAGGGCCTCGCCGTCAATCGGCCAGACATCATCGCGCCAGAGGTGATAGGCGGCGAGCAGCAGGAATTGCTCCGTCTCCAGCAGGGAGAGGGTGCGACGCGGCGCATGGAGGGGCGCCTCGATCTGCATGAATTCCGGCAGGGCCACGTCCTCATCCCTGGATGGAATAGCCGCCATCCACGGCGATGGAGGTGCCGGTGATGTAGGAGGCCGCGTCGCTCGCGTAAAAGGCGGCGATGCCCTCGAAATCCTCGGGCGTGCCCCAGCGGCCGGCGGGCGCGCGGGTGCGGACATTCTCATCGAGCTTGGGCATGTCCAGCCGCGCGCCGCGCGTCAGCGCCGTGTCGATCCAGCCGGGCAGCACGCAATTCACCGTGATGCCATCCTTCGCCCAGGCCGTGGCCAGCGTCTTGGTCAGCTGCACGACCGCGCCCTTGGAGGAGGAATAGGCCGCATGCAGCGGCATGCCGAAGATGGAAAGCATCGAGCCGTTGTTGATGATGCGCCCCACGCCGCCCGCCTTCAGATGCGGATAGGCCGCCTGGGCCGCGAACATCGTGCTGGTCAGGTTGGTGTTCAGCACCGTGTGCCAATCCGCCAGCGTCGTCTCCTCCGGCCGCGAGCGGATATTGGTGCCGGCATTGTTCACGAGGATGTCGAGCCGCCCGAAGGTGGAGACCGTCGCCGCCACCATCGCCTGGATGGAGTCCGGGCTGGTCACATCGGCACTCACCGCCTCGGCCTTGGCGCCCAGCGCGCGGAGTTCGGCCAGCGCGGCCTCACTCTTCGCCGCATCGCGCCCGGCCAGCATCACGCTGGCGCCGGCCTTGGCCAGGCCGCGGGCGAAGCCGAGCCCAATGCCGCCATTGCCGCCGGTGACGAGCGCCACGCGCCCCTTGAGGTCGAACATGTCCTGTTTCCTTCCCTGTCTCAGGCCTTGGCCTGCGCCATCATCTCCACAAAGCGATGGAACAGGTAGTGGCTGTCGGAGGGCCCGGGCGAGGCCTCGGGGTGGTATTGCACCGAGAAGCAGCCCGGCCCCGCGATGCCCTCATTCGTGCCGTCGAAGAGGCTCACATGGGTGACGCGCACACCCTCGGGCAGGGTCTTGGGGTCCACCGCGAAGCCGTGATTCTGGCTGGTGATCTCGACGCGGCCGGTGGCGAGGTCCTGCACCGGCTGGTTGGCACCGCGATGCCCGCGCTCTAGCTTGTAGGTCTTGGCGCCCAGCGCCAAAGCCAGCAGCTGGTGGCCGAGGCAGATGCCAAACACCGGCACCTTGGCCGCCAGCACGCCCTGGATGGCCGGCACGGCATAGACGCCCGTCGCCGCCGGATCGCCCGGGCCGTTCGAAAGAAACACGCCATCCGGTTTCTCCCGCAGGATATCCTCGGCGGTCGCCGTCGCGGGCAGCACGGTGACGTGGCAGCCGGCATCGGCCAGGCAGCGCAGGATGTTGCGCTTGGCGCCGTAATCCAGCGCCACCACGCGATGCGCGGGCGCCACCTGCTTGCCGAAGCCCTGGCCCCAGGACCAGCAGCTTTCATCCCAGGTATAGGCTTGGCGGGCGGTGACTTCCTTCGCGAGGTCCATCCCCTCCAGCCCCGGCCAGGCCTTGGCCTGGGCGAGCAGGGCGGGCACGTCGAAGCGCCCATCGGCCGGGAAGCTGATCACGCCGTTGGGGGCGCCGCCATCGCGGATGCGCGCCGTCAGCGCCCGGGTGTCGAGGCCGCAAATGCCCGAGACGCCATGCCGCTTCAGCCAATCCTGGAGGTTCAGCGTGGCGCGGTAATTGGCGGGCTCCGTCACGTCCTGCTTCACGATCCGGCCGCGGGCGACGGGGGTGGCCGCCTCCATATCCTCGGCATTGGTGCCGACGATGCCGATATGCGGAAAGGTGAAATTGATGATCTGCCCGGCATAGGAGGGGTCGGTCAGCGTTTCCTGATAGCCGGTCAGCCCCGTATTGAAGCAGATCTCGGCCACCTGCGTGCCATGCGCGCCGAAGCCCCAGCCCCAATGCACGCTGCCATCATCGAGCACGAGGACGGCGGTGGCACCTTCGGGCGTTTGGTCGGGCATGGTCGTTTCCTGGGTGTTGGGGGCGGCGCCATTGGGGGCTGTGCTGGTGAGGTCGGAGAGGGCAAGGCCGGTGGCGGCCAGCACGGCGGGCCAATGCTTGGCCGGGATGGCCTTGGCCTGGCGCCATTTGCGAATGGCCTCGGTGCCGACCTGGCACTGGGCGGCGGCGGCCTCGGCGCCCCCCATGAGGGCTAGGATGTCTTCCACGGTGCGCATGGGCTACACTATGTGGGAAGTGACTTCCCAGGGCAAGGCGAATGCCGCCGCTCTGGGAAAAACACTCCCGACTTCCCGTGTAAGGATTGGATCCATGGACCTTCGTAGCCGTTTCACCACCGAATTGAAAACCGCCATGCTCGCCAAGGATGCCGCCACCACCGGCACGCTGCGCATGATCACCGCCAAGCTGAAGGACATGGACATCGCCGCCCGCCCCGGCCCGCCGCTGGAGGAGCCCGCCATCATCGCCATGCTGCGCGGCATGGCGAAGTCCCGCCGCGAATCGGTGGAGCTCTACCGCCAGGGCAACCGTGAGGAACTCGCCGCCAAGGAGGAGGCCGAGATCGCCGTGATCGAGAGCTTCCTGCCCACCCAGATGGATGATGCAGCACTCGCCGCCGCCGTGGCTGCGGCGGTGGCCGAGACGGGCGCCACCAGCATCAAGGAGATGGGCAAGGTGATGGCCGTGCTGAAGGCGAAGCACGCGGCCAGCCTCGACATGGCCAAGGCCGGCCCCGCCGTGAAGGCGGCGCTGGGCGGTTAGGCCCCGATCCCGAAGAAGCCGCGCGCCGTCCCGCTCTCGATGGCCGCGACTTCCGCGGCCGGGATGCCGGAGGCTTCCAGCGTCGCGCGCGGCGTCTCGTCGCCCATGTCGAAGGGATAGTCGCTGCCCAGCATGATCTGCCCCGGCCCGACCAGCTCGAACAACATGCGCAGGAGGCGCGGGTCGAAGATCACCGTGTCGTACCAGAGGCGGTTCAGATAGGCGGAGGGCGCCTCGGCCGTCAGGCGCCGCAGCTCGGGCCGGCGCTTCCAGGCATGGTCCAGCCGGCCGATCAGGAAGGGCAGGAAGCCCCCGCCATGGACGATCTTCACCCGCAGCCCCGGGTGCCGGTCCAGCACGCCGCCCAGGATCAGGTGATTGGCCGCGATCACCTCCTCCAGCGGATTGCCGACGGTGTTGCCCATGAAGAAGGTGCCGAGCCGCGCGCCATCGGAAAAGCCCAGCGGATGCAGCACCAGCGGCACATCCAGCGCCACCAGCCGGGCATAGAGCGGATCGAGCGCCGGATCGGACAGCTCCATCGCCGCCGCCCGCGTGTCGATCTGGAAGCCGCGCAGGCCCAGGCTTTCCACCGCATGCGTGGCCTCCGCCACGGCCAGCTCCGGCGCCGTCAGCGGCAGGGTGCCGAGCGCGGTGAAGAGCGCGGGATGGGCGCGCGCCATCTTCGCCACATGCTCGTTCTGCAGGCGGGAGAGGCGGGCCAGCAGCTCCGGCTCGGCCCAGTAATGCTGCTGGCCGGGGGCGGGCAGCACCACCTGGTGGGTCACGCCCATCGCCGCCATGTCGGCCTGGCGCGTCGCGACATCATGGAATTTGGGCTGGAGCGAGGGCCCCTGCGCGCGGTCCGTCGCCGCGCTCTCCGGCGGCATGAAGCGCTGATAGGGGATGAGGGCCAGCTCCGGCCGCCCGGCGACCAGGGGATTCACCTCGGGGCAAAGCGTGTGGGTGTGGGCGTCGATGATCATGGCGGGGTCCTGCTGCGTCCAGCGCCATTGCGCCAGCGCCGCGGCGGAAATGACAAGGGGTGGCCCGGCGCTTTGACCCTGTGGCCCGGAATGCTAAGGGAACTCCCGCTTGGCTTGGCGAATCGCGCCGCGAGCCGCGCATAGCAAGGGATCGGGAGAGATGAAGTTCAGCGTCGAGCGCGCCATCCTGCTCAAGGCCCTTGGGCACACGCAATCCGTGGTCGAGCGCCGGAACACCATCCCCATCCTCGCCAATATCCTGCTGGACGCCAAGGACGGCGCACTCCGCCTGACCGCGACCGACATGGAAATCGCGATCGTCGAGGAAGTGCCCGGCGTGCAGGTGACCCGCCCCGGCCGCACCACCGCCCCCGCCGGCACCCTTTATGAGATCGTCCGCAAGCTGCCCGATGGCGCGACGGTCGAGCTGGACCACAAGGGCGGCGACGCGCCCCTGACCCTGCGCGCCGGCCGCTTCAGCACCAGCCTGCCCGTGCTGCCCGTGGAAGACTTCCCCTCGATGACCGAGGGCGCCCTGCCGCACCAGTTCAAGCTGGAAGCCGCCAAGCTGCGCGGCATGATCTCCCGCACGCGCTTCGCCATTTCCACCGAGGAAACCCGCTACTACCTCAACGGGATCTACCTGCACGTGGCCGAGGATGCCGCCGGCAAGAAGCTGCGCGCGGCCGCCACGGATGGCCACCGCCTGGCGCGCGTCGAGACCGAGGTGCCGGACGGCGCCGCCGGCATGCCGGGCGTCATCATCCCACGCAAGACCGTGAATGAGCTCAACAAGCTCGCCGAGGAAACCCGCGACGAGATCGAGTTCCGCCTCTCCGACACCAAGATCAGCTTCCGCGTCGGCACCGTGACGCTCACCAGCAAGCTGATCGACGGCACCTTCCCCGACTATGAGCGCGTGATTCCGCGCAACAACGACAAGGTGATGGAAGTCGGCACCCAGGCCTTCGCCCAGGCCGTGGGCCGCGTGGCCGCCATCTCCTCCGAGCGGTCGCGCCCGGTGAAGCTCAGCATCTCCAGCGACAACCTCCTCCTCACCGCCTC
>JAIYDS010000287.1 GCA_027487385.1 Acetobacteraceae bacterium
ATTCCATCCCGCGGTCCGACTGGCCCGCCGAGCCGATCTGGATCGGCTTGGCCGGACGCGGCGAGAGGTTGCACTTGTCCATCTGGAAATACTCGCCCTTGAGATTGCTCTCGCCGGTCTCCCAGAGCTGCTTCAGGATCTGCACATATTCCGTGCTGTAATCGTAGCGCTTGCCGAAATGCGCATCGCCCGGCCACAGCCCCATCTGGCTGGATTCCACCTTGTGCCAGCCCGAGACGATGTTGATGCCGAAGCGGCCGCCTGAGATGCTGTCGATCGTCGTCGTCATGCGCGCCACGATGGCGGGCGGAATGGTCAGCACCGCGGTCGAGGCGAAGAGCTTGATCTTGCTGGTGACGGCGGCGAGGCCCGCCATCAGCGTGAAGCTTTCCAGCCCATGGTCCCAGAACTGGGTCTTGCCCCCGAAGCCATGCAGCTTGATCATCGAAAGGGCGAAGTCGAGGCCATAGCCCTCGGCCTTCTGCACCACGGTCTTGTTCAGCTCGAAGCTCGGCATGTACTGCGGCGCGTTTTCCGAGATCAGCCAGCCATTGTTGTTGATGGGAATGAAGACGCCGATATCCATCGGGGAGTGCCTTTCGCCTGGGGATTCCGCGGGCCGGAACGTCCGGCCCTGCCGGATTGCCAGCAATTCATGTGCCATGCGCAGCCCCCACCCTGCTGGACATCGGCGGCGGCTGCGAACAACATCGCCCCACCCAGCGGGAGGCCCATGTCATGCAACTAACCATGCCGGAGGAGATCATCCTCCTTCTCCTCGACGACAAGACCGGCCGCCCGATCGGCCTGCCGGCCCCGGCCGGGGATTACGCGCTGGCCAGCGCCATCCTCATGCAGCTCTCCCTCGATGGCCGGATTGATACCGACCCCGAGAAGCTCATGGTCACCAGCCACCAGCCCTCGGGCGATCCCGTGCTGGATGAGGCGCTGACGCTGATCTCCACCCATGCCGGCCAGCGCGACAGCCGCCACTGGATCGTGGAACTCGGCCGCAAGTCGGATCATTTCCGCGGCATGACGCTGGAACGCCTGGTGACCAAGGGCGTGCTCCGAAAGGAGGAAGGGCGCTTCCTCTGGGTCTTCCCGGATCGCCGCTACCCCAAAGCCCCCGAGGGCAAGCTCGATGTGATGGAAGTGCGCGCCCGCCTGCGCGCCGTGATCCTGAGCAACGAAATCCCCGAACCGCATGATTCGCTGATGATCGGACTTGCGCGCTCGGCCGGGATCATCCCGCTGATCCTGACCGCGGCCGAGCAGGAGAAATACGGCAAGCGCGTGGACCAGCTGGCCGATCTGGAAGAACTGGGGCGCACCCTCTCCAGCGTGACGCGCGAGGTTTATGCGATGATGCTGGCTTTTGCCGGGGCGCACTAAAAAAAGAAAAGGGCCTCCGGCGGCTGGGGCCGAAAGGCCCCAGACCCCGTGACTTAGGGCGGGGGTTCGGCGCCTACCTGGTCTACGATCCTGCGGTAATGCTCGGGGCGGCGGTGCTGGGCGAAGTTGAACATCTTCTCCTTGCCCTGCAGGCAGTCATCGAGGTCGGCCTCGGCCAGGATCACCTCATCCTCCAGCGTTTTCGCCTGGGCCACGATGATGCCGTTGGGGCTGACGATACAGGAACCGCCGATCAGGCCTGAGCCATCCTCATTGCCCGCCTTGGCGACGCTGACCGCCCAGGTGGCGTTCATATAGGCATTGGACTGCACGGCCATGGTGGAGTGATAGGTGCGCAGCTCCGCACTCTCCCCCTCCCCGCCATTGGGGTCATAGGCCGCCGAGTTGTAGCCCATCACCATCAGCTCCACCCCCTGCAGGCCGTAGCAGCGCCAGCCCTCGGGCCAGCGGCGGTCGTTGCAGATCAGCATGCCCATGATGGCGCGGTGCCATTCCGTGGGGCCGCGAAAGGCGGGGAAACCCAGATCGCCATATTCGAAATAGCGCTTCTCCAGCTGCTGGAACCGCGCCCCCGGGCGCGGCTCGACCGAGCCCGGCAGATGCACCTTGCGATACTTGCCGAGGATCGCGCCATCCGGCCCCACCGTGATGGCGGAGTTGAAACGCTGGCCCTCCGGCGTCAGCTCCGCGAAGCCCAGGTGGAAGCCCACCCGCAACTCCCGCGCGCGATCAAACAGGCGCTGGCAATTCGGGTTGGGCATCTCCCGCTCGAAATAGGTGTCCAGCTCCTGCGTGTTCTCGATGAACCAGCGCGGGAAGAAGGTGGTCAGCGGCAGCTCGGGAAAGACCACGATCTGCGCGCCCTGCCGCGCCGCAGATTCCAGCAGCGCGATCAGGCGGTCGAGGGTATGGGCGCGCGTGTCGGCGCGCTGGATGGGGCCGGTCTGCGCGCCGGCGAGCGTGAGGATGCGGGGCATGGCGCCACTTCATGGCCGATGGCGCGGCGCGTCAATGGTCCCGCTCGCCGGAAGATTGCCGCACCACCAGCTCGATCGGCAATTCCACGCGGCCCTCCGCCGCCTCGCCGCGCAGCCGGGCCAGCATGAGCCGCGCCGCCGCCTCGCCGATGCGCGCCGTGGGCACATGCACCGTGGTGAGCGCGGGCGAGAGATGGGCCGCCATTTCCAGATTGTCGATGCCGACGACGGAGAGTTCGCCCGGCACCGCGAGCCCGCGCGACTGCGCCTCGACCAGGCAGCCCACGGCCAGCTGGTCAATGCCGCAGACGATGGCGCTGGGCGGTTCGGCCAGGCTGAGCAGCGCGGCGCAGCCCATGCGGCCGCCGGCCAGGCTGAATTCCTGCTCCACCGCGCGCCATTCCGGCAATTCCAGCCCGTGGGCGGCCAGCGCGTCGCGCACCCCGGCCAGGCGGGCGCGCTGGCGGTCATTGTGGCGGGTGACCCCGCAGACCACGCCGAGCCGGCGATGGCCGAGCCCGATCAGATGCTCCGCCGCGATCCGCCCGGCCGCGTGGTTGTCCACCACCACCGCATCGAAGCGCGGATCGGCGCACCAGGTGAGGATGACGGGAACCCCTGCCGCCTCCAGCATTTCCCATGCCTCGGGCGAGCGCTGGGCGCCGACCAGGATCAGCCCATCCACCCCACGGGCGAGCAGGCCGCGCAGCACGGAAAGCTCCGTCTCCGGCCGATAGCCCGCGGAGGCGACCAGCAGGTTCTGCCCGGCCTCGACCAGCACGGCCTGCATCGCCTCCAGCGCGCGGGCGAAGATCGGATTGTCGAGCGTGGGCACGATGGCGGCGACGCCATTGCCGGCGGCACTGCGCGAGGGATGCAGGGCCAGCGGCCCGCCCAGGCGGAGGGCCGCGGCGCGCACCTTCGCGCGGGTTTCGGGGCTGACGATCTCGGGCTGGGCCAGGCTGCGCGAGGCGGTGGCGAGCGAGACGCCGGCGGCCGCGGCGATATCGGCGAGTCGGGGACGCTGGCGCTGCCTCATGCCGTAAGGCTGGGCCGCTCTGAAAATATTTTCAAGACAAATTCATCGGCAAAGCCTTTTTGTGTTTGACTCGCGCAAAGCCGGATGAAAGCATCCTGAAAACTAACCGGAGAGACATCCTTGGCGCTTGGAGTGGGCATAGGGCGGCCATCGCGCGCCGTCCTCGTCGGCACCGCCACCATCATCGCCGTGCTGGGCTTGTGGTGGGTCTCGACCACGGGGCTGCGCCTGCTCAACCCGCTGCGCCTGCCGGCACCCATCGAGGTCTGGACCGCGCTGCGGCAGATCCTGGACAGCGGCTATGCCGGAGCGACGCTGTGGCAACACGCGCTGCACAGCCTGGGCCTGGTGGCCCGCGGCTTTGCGGTGGCGGTCATCACCGGCGTCCCGCTCGGCCTGCTGATGGGCTGGAGCCGCCGGGCCGAGGCGCTGGTCAACCCGATCTTCCTGCTGCTGCGGCCCATCCCGGCGCTGGCCTGGATTCCGCTCGCCATCGTCTGGTTCGGCCTGGGGGATACCGGCAAGATCTTCGTGATCTGGCTGACCGCCTTCGTCCCCTCCGTGATCAACGCCTTCACCGGCGTGCGCAATGTGGACACCATCCTGATCGCCGCCGCCCGGACGCAGGGCGCCTCCACCGCGCAGGTCATCCGGCACGTGGTCATCCCCGGCTCCATGCCGATGATCTTCACCGGGCTGCGGCTTTCGCTCCAGGCCTCCTGGACCACGCTGGTGGCGGCCGAGCTGGTGGGCGCCTTCTTCGGCCTGGGCCGCGTGCTGAACATCGCCGGCCAGGACATCTTTCCCGGCATGATCATGGTCGGCATGGCCGCCGTCGCCATCTGCGGCGCCGGAACCACCTGGCTGCTGGGGCTGCTGGAACGGCGCGTGATCAACTGGCGGCAGGCGGTCTGATGGCGAACCGGAATTTCCTCGGCCCCGCCGGCACGGTGCTGGGCCCCATCGAGTTCTGGGGCCTGACGCTGGCCGGCTTCTCGATCTTCTTCGGCGGCTGGGCGCTGGTCGCCTGGTCGGGGCTGCTGCCGCCCAACCTGCTGCCCTCGCCGCTCGCGGTGTGGGAGACGCTGGTGCGGCTGTGGAACCAGCCCTTCGCCGGCCATGTCTATGCCGAGCACATGACGGCCAGCATCGGGCGCTTCCTGATGGGCTGGGCCATCGCGGTGGGCATCGGCATCCCGCTCGGGCTGCTGATGGGCTGGTATCGCATCCTGGACGAGATCATCACGCCGCTCTTCGACAGCATCCGCTTCGTGGCGCCGCTGGCCTGGGTGCCGCTGGCGGCACTCTGGTTCGGCACCGGCATTGGCGGGCCGCTGCTGATCATCTTCGTCGGCTCCTTCGCGCCCTGCCTGATCAGCGCCTATCGCGGCGCCAGGCTGGTCGAGCCGCGCCTGGTCGAGGCCGCGCAGATGATGGGGGCGAGCGGCCGGCAGGTGATCCAGCATGTGCTGGTGCCCGGCGCCATGCCCTCCATCATCTCCGGCCTGCGGGTCTCGGCGGGGCTGGGCTGGCAATCTCTGGTGGGGTCGGAGCTGATCGTGGTCGGCGCGGGGCTCGGCTACCTGATGGTGCAGGGCCAGGGGAACCTGGCCACGAATATCGTGATCGCGGGGATGATCGGCATCGGCGTGGTGGGCTTCGCCATTGATGTCGCGTTGCGCGGCGTCGAATCCTGGTTCAAGCGGCGTTGGGGGCAGGCATGAGCGAGATCGTTTTCAAGGCGGTCACCAAGACCTTCCGCCTGCCCAAGGGTGGCGATTTCCTGGCCATCGACACCACCGATCTGCGCATCGAGGAAAAGGAGTTCGTCGCCATCGTCGGCCCCTCCGGCTGCGGCAAGACGACGCTGATGCGCATGGCCGCCGGCCTGGAATTTCCCTCGACCGGCAGCGTCGAGGTCGGCGGCAGGAAGGTCACGGGGCCCGGGCCGGAGCGCGCCGTGGTCTTCCAGCAATTCGCGCTGATGCCCTGGAAATCCGTGCGCGAGAACATCGGCTTCGGGCTGATGTGCAAGGGCACGCCGAAGGCCGAGGCGGATGCCGCCATCGCCCGCTATGTCGAGCTGATGGGCCTTTCGGGCCATGAGGACAGCTTCCCGCACCAGCTTTCGGGCGGCATGCAGCAGCGTGTCGCCATCGCCCGCGCCTATGTGATGAACCCGGCCGCCCTCCTGATGGACGAGCCCTTCGGCGCGCTGGACGCGCAGACCCGCATCGTGATGCAGGAGGAGCTGGTGCGCCTCGCGCGGCGCAACCCGCGCACCGTCATCTTCATCACCCATGCGGTGGATGAGGCGATCTACCTGGCCGACCGCGTGGTGGTGATGGGCCGCAAGCCCGGCCGCATCATCGAGACGATCGACATCAAGCCCCTGCGCGCCGAAGGCGGGTGGGAGGCGATGCCGATCGAGGAGGTGATGGACACGCCGGCCTTCACCCACATGCGCAGCCGCATCTGGAAGCTGCTCAAGGCGCGGGAACAAAGCGCCGGGGAACACTGATCACGGCCCACGGATCATCGCAAGGAGAGCATGATGTTTCGCAGGAGTTTCGCCACCGGCCTCATGGCCGCCGCCCTGGCCCTGGCGGCCCCGGCCCAGGCGCAACAGACCACCCGGTTGAACATTTCCATCCAGCCCGCGGATTTCTCCATGTTCCCGGTCTTCCTGGCCAGCGAGCAGGGTTGGTGGCGGCAGATGGGCATCGAGCCCAATGTCTCCTTCTTCCCCTCCGGCCCGCCCCAGGTGGCGGCCGCCGCGGCCAATGCCTGGGATGTCGGCATCACGGGTTCCGCGCCCGCCGTGCTTGGCGCATCGCGCTTCAACCTGCGCACCATCGGCATCTCCAATGACGAGAGCCAGACCAACCTCCTGATGGTCCGCGCGGCCGACCTCGCGGGCATCCGCGCCAATCCGCAGAGCCTGCGCGGCCAGCGCGTGCTGATCACGGTGAACACCACGGTGGATTACGTGCTGCAGAACTGCCTGCGGACGTTCAACCTGGCCCGCACCGACCTGCAGGTGGTGAACCTGGCCCAGGCGCAGATCCTCTCCGCCTTCTCGACCGGCGAGGGCCGCGTGGCCGGGCTCTGGGCGCCCAACATCTACACGGCCGAGGAGCGTATGGGCGCCGTGCCGCTGTGCAGCGGCAGCGATGCGGGCGCCACCGTGCCTTCCAACATCGTGGTGCGGGAGGAATTCCTGCGGCAGAATCCGGAGCTGGTGGCGCGCTTCCTGGCCACCGTGCTGCGCGGCATCGCCTGGACCAAGACCAATCGCGAGGCCGCGCTGCAATCGCTCCAGCGCTTCTATGCCCAGGGCGGCGTCACCATCTCGGAAGCCGCCTTCCGGGCCGAGATTGACCGCCACCCGACCTTCGGCCTGGAAGAGCATCTGCGCCTGATGGACCGCAGCGCCGGCCCCTCGCAGGTGGATCGCTGGTTCGAGGGGCTGTCCGCCTTCCTGAACCAGGTGGGCACGGTGGCGAACCCGCCGGCGCCCTCGGTCTACATCACCGATTCCGTGCTGCGCCGCATCGCGGAGAACCCACAGCTGCGGGCCTTCGCGCTGAACCAATAGTGCCCGAAGGGCGCGGGGAGAGCCCCCGCGCCCAGCCTTGCCTGCCAGAAAAACAACCAGGAGAGAAACATGTTCCGACGGACCCTGCTGGCGGCGAGCCTCGCCGTGGCCACGCTCACGGCACCAGCCATCGCGCAACAGACCACGCGGCTGAACATCTCGATGCAGCCGGCCCTTTATTCGATGGTGCCGCTGCATCTCGCCACCGAGCAGGGCTGGTGGCGCCAGATGGGCATCGAGCCCAATTTCTCCTCCTTCCCGGCCGGCCCGCCGCAGATCGCGGCCGCGGCCGCCGGCACCTGGGATGTGGGCATCACGGGCTCGGCACCCGGCGTTCTGGGGGCGGCGCGATTCAACATCCGCACCATCGCCATCTCCAATGATGAGAGCGCCACCAATGTGCTGATGGCGCGGCGCGACCAGGTGGAGGCGATCCGCGCCAACCCGGCCAGCCTGCGCGGCCAGCGCGTGCTGATCACCGTGAACACCACGGTGGATTACGTGCTGCAGAACTGCCTGAACCGCTGGAACATCCCGCGCAATGAGCTGCAGGTGGTGAATCTCAGCCAGGCGCAGATCCTCTCCGCCTTCTCCACCGGCGAGGGACGGCTGGCCGGCCTCTGGGCGCCCAACATCTACACGGCGGAGGAGCGCATGAACGCCGTGCCGCTGTGCAGCGGCAGCGACGCCAATGCCATCGTGCCCGGCAACATCATCGTGCGCGACGAATTCCTGCGCGCCAACCCGGACATGGTCGCGCGCTATCTCGCGGTGATCCTGCGCGGGATCGCCTGGATGAAGGCCAATCCGGACCAGACCATCCAGGTGATGAACCGCTTCTACACCGCGGGGGGTGTGACGGTCAGCGAGGCCGCGCTGCGCGCCGAAGTGGCCCGCCGCCCGCTCTTTGGCCTGGAGGAACAGCTCCAGCTGCTCTCGCGCGCCAATGGCCCTTCCCAGGCGGATCGCTGGTATGAGGGGCTCTCGGCCTTCCTCGCCCAGGTCGGCACCGTGGCGAACCCGCCGGCGCCCGCCACCTACATCACGGATGACATCCTGCGTCGCATCGCGGCCGATCCGCGGCTGCGCGCCTTCGCGCTGAACCAGTAACACCCTCCCGGCGCGGGTTTCGGCCCGCGCCTCTTTCTCAGGACACCGCCCATGGCCATCACCTATCTGAAGCGAGCGAGCCGCACCCCGGAGGACACCACCTCCGAAGCGCGCGGCGTGGTGGAGGCCATGCTGGCCGATATCGCCCAAGGCGGCGAAGCGGCGGTGCGCGCCCATGCGGCCCGGCTGGATGGCTGGACGGGCGAGATCATCGTCAGCGGCGCGGAGATTGACCGTCGCCTCGCGAACCTGCCCGCCGGCATCCGCGAGGATATTGATTTCGCCGTGGACCGCGTGCGCCGCTTCGCCCTCGCGCAGCGGGCCAGCGTGCAGGATTTCTCGGTGGAGCTCTCGCCGGGCGTCGTCGTCGGCCAGAAGCTCGTGCCCATGCAGGTGGCGGGCTGCTACGTGCCCGCCGGCCGCTACGCGCATATCGCCTCGGCTTACATGTCGGTCGCCACCGCCAAGGCGGCGGGCGTGCCCACCGTCATCGCCTGTTCCGGCCCGCGCGGCGCGGAGGGCGTGCATCCGCTGGTGCTCTATGCGCTGCGCGCGGCGGGGGCGGATATCGTGATGACGCTGGGCGGCGTGCAGGCCATCGCGGCGCTGGCGCATGGGCTCTTCACCGGCAAGCCGGCCGATATCGTGGTGGGGCCGGGCAATAAATTCGTGGCGGAGGCCAAGCGCCAGCTCTACGGCAAGGTCGGCATTGATGTGTTCGCCGGGCCTTCGGAAGTGGCCGTGATCGCAGATGCCTCGGCCGATGCCGAGATCGTCGCCGTGGATCTGGTCGCGCAGATGGAGCACGGCCATGAAAGCCCGGGCTGGCTGATCTCGACCGACCGCGCTTTGGCCGAGGAGGTGATGGCCCGCGTGCCCGCGCTGATCGAAGCCCTCCCCCCCACCGCGCGCGATGCCGCCGCAGCCGCCTGGCGCGATTTCGGCGAGGTGGTGGTCTGCGACACGCGCGAGGAGGCAGTCGAGGTCTCCGACGCCTATTGCTGCGAGCACCTCCAGGTGCAGACCAGCGACAATGAGTGGTGGCTGGAAAACCTCTCCAATTACGGCTCGCTCTTCCTCGGCCAGGAAACCACGGTGGCCTATGGCGACAAGGCGAGCGGGCCCAACCACATCCTGCCCACCAAGGCGGCAGGGCGCTATTCCGCCGGGCTCTCGGTGCATAAATTCCTCAAGCCCCTCTCCTGGCAGAAGATGACGCGAGAGGGCTCGCGCGACGTGGCTCTCGCCACCGCGCGCATTTCCCGCGCGGAGGGGATGGAGGCGCATGCGCGCTCGGCTGATATCCGGCTCGCGCGCTACTTCCCCGGCGTGAATTTCGACCTGGGCGAGCCGGTGAAGAGCTGATGTTGCGCCTGGACCGCGACCTCTCCTCGCCGCCGCCCATCCCCGAGGCGGGCATCGCGGCGGTCGAAGGCGTGCTGCGCGCGGGCTGGCTGCATCGCTATGGCGAGACGATGGGCGATGCCTCCGAGGCCTCGCTGCTCGAAGCAGAATTCGCGGCGCTGCTCGGCACGAAATACGCGGTGGCGGTGAATTCCTGCGGCAGCTCGATGTTCCTCGCGCTGCTCTGCACCGGCGTGAAGCCGGGCGACCGCGTGCTGATGAACGCCTTCACCCTGGCCCCCGTGCCCGGCGCCGTGGCCCATGCGGGGGCCGAGCATGTGCTGGTGGAAGTCACGCCCGATCTGGTGATTGATCTTGAGGATCTGGCGCGCAAGGCCGAGGCATCCGGCGCGCGGCATCTGCTGCTCTCCCACATGCGCGGCCATATCGCCGACATGCCGCGGCTGATGGCGCTCTGCGACCGCATGGGCCTCACCGTCATCGAGGATTGCGCGCACACCATGGGTGCCCATTGGGCCGGCAAGCCCACCGGCACCTTTGGCCGCGTCGGCTGCTTCAGCCTGCAGGCCTATAAGCATGTGAATGCCGGCGAGGGCGGGCTGCTCGCGACCGATGACCCGGATGTGGCGGCGCGCGCCATCCTGCATTCGGGCAGCTACATGCTCTACGGCCAGCACCGCGCCCGGCCGGAGGAAGCGGTCTTCGCCCGCTGGCGGGACGTGACGCCCAATTTCTCGCTGCGCATGTCCAACCTCGTCGCCGCCGCCGCGCGCCCGCAACTGGCCCTGCTGGCCGAGCGCGCGCGCCTCTGGAATGACCGCTATGGGCGGCTCGCGGCCGCGCTGGCGAAGCTGCCCGGCCTGCGCCTGCCGCATCGCCCGCAGGAGGAGGAATTCGTGCAATCCTCCATCCAATTCGCGGTGAGCGGCCTGGATGACGCGGGCTTCGCGGGCTTCCTCGATGGCTGCCGCGCGCGCGGCGTCTATCTGAAGTGGTTCGGCGCGAAGCAGGCCCAGGGCTACACCAGCGTCTCCGCGCAATGGGGCTTTCTGCGTGACCCGCACACACCCCCCGTCACGGCCGAGGTGCTGGAGCGCTTGTGCGACATGCGCATCCCGCTCACCCTCACCGAAGGCGAATGCGGCGTCATCGCCGCCATCATCGGCGAGGAACTCGCCACGGCAAGAAAGGCCTGAGCATGTTCGACGTGCTGATCACAGGAGGCGAGATCCTGGACGGCACGGGCGCCCCCGCCTACCGCGCCGATCTCGGCGTGAAGAATGGCCGCATCGCCGCCATCGGCCTGGATCTCGGCGCGGCGGCGGAAACGCTGGACGCCACGGGCTGCGTCGTGGCGCCGGGCTTCATCGACATCCACACCCATAGCGATTTCGTGCTGCTGGTGGATGGCCGCGCCGACAGCCAGGTCTGCCAGGGCGTGACGCTGGAGGTGATCGGCCAATGCGGCTTCTCCTGCGCGCCTTTCACGGGCGACATGGCGCCGAGCCAGCTCATCGGCTTCCATGATGCCGGGGTGGAGGTGAATTGGCGCAGCTTCGGCGATTACCTGGACCGGCTGGATGCGCAGCAGCTGGGCGTGAATGTCGCGGCCATGGTGGGCCATGGCGCCATCCGCCAGGCGATCAAATGCGACAGCGTCGCGCCCACCACGCCAGACGAGTTGCGCGCCATGGTCCGCCTGGCCGACCAGGCCTTCGAGGCCGGTGCCATCGGCTTCTCCACCGGGCTCGAATACTTCCCCGGCAATATCGCGCCGATGGAGGAGGTGGTGGAGCTCTGCCAATGCTGCGCGCGGCACAACCGCCTCTACGCCACGCATGTGCGCAACCGCGATGTGCATTACGACCTCGGCTTCACCGAGGCGGTGGCGACGGCGCGCCAATCCGGCGCGCGGCTGCAGATCTCGCACATCCAGCCGAAATACGGCGCGCCCCGCCGCGCCATGGCCCATACGCTGGAGCTGCTGGACCGCGCGCGGCGCGAGGATGTGGATGTCGCCTTCGACATCATCCCGCATGACTGGAACCACACCTCCGTCGTCTCCTCGCTCCCCGCCTGGGCGCGGGAGGGTGGCCCGCGCGGCCTGCTCGCCCGCCTGCGCGACCCCGCGCAGCGCGAGGCGATGAAGCACAACCCGCGCCCCATGTGGCGCCTGGTGGCGGAGCGCCGCTTCGACGAGGTGCAGTTGCTGCGCTCCGAGGCGCATCCGGAGCTGGTCGGCCTCTCCTTCAGCGAGATCGGCCGCCGCCGCAACACCGAGCCGATGGACGCGGCGCTCGACCTGCTGGAGGCGGAGGGCGAGGCGCTGAACAACGTCATGTGGACCTCCCGCGGCTTCGACGATGCCGATGTGCGGCTCTGCCTGGAACAGGCGGAATGCGCCGTCATGTCCGACACCAAGGCGCTGACGCCGCGCGGCCCGCTGGGCGAGACCATCGGCTCGCTGAGCGGCTATGGCTGGGTGGCGCGGCTGCTCGGCCATTATGTGCGCGATGAAGGCGTGATCACGCTGCCCGAGGCAGTGCGGCGCATCACCTCCCTGCCCGCCGAACGGCTGGGCCTGCGCGACCGTGGCCGGCTGAATGCGGGCGCGGTGGCCGACATCACCGTCTTCGATCCGCGCCGCGTGCGCGATGTGAGCAGCGTGCGCGAACCACGCCGCCACCCGGAAGGTTTCGAGCATGTGCTGCTCGGCGGCGTCTGCACCCTGCGCGACGGGCAGCGCACCGAGGCCAATCCCGGCCAGGTCATTCGCGCCACCCAAGGAAGATGAAGCCCATGCCGGATTTGCGCCGCCGCACGCTGCTCGCCGCCGCCGCCGCCACGCCCGCCTTGGCGCAGGCCCAAGCCGGGCCGGTGCTGACCATCGGCATTGGCGCGCCGGTCACCTCGATCGATCCGCATTTCTTCAACGCCTCCTTCAACAGCGCCATCGCGTCGCACATCTTCGACCGGCTGACCGAGCGCATGTCGGATGCGCGCCTCGTGCCCGGCCTCGCGGAAAGCTGGCGCCTCGTCTCCGACACGGTCTGGGAGTTCAGGCTGCGCGCGGGCGTGACATGGCATGACGGGAAGCCCTTCACCGCCGATGACGTGGCCTTCACCATCGAACGCGCGCCCAATGTGCCCAGCGCCCCGGGCGGCTTCGCCCTCTATCTGCGGTCCATCCAGCGCGTCGAGATCCTGGGCCCGCTGACGCTGCGGCTGCACACCGAGCGCCCGCACCCGACGATGCCGAGCGACATGAGCTTCATCGCCATCATCGCGCGCCACGCGGCGAGCGGTGCGGCGACCGAGGATTTCAACAGCGGCCGTGCCGCCATCGGCACCGGCCCCTATCGCTTCGTCTCCTTCCGCGCAGGGGACAGGATCGAGCTGGTCCGCAACGATGCCTATTGGCGGGGGCCGCAGCCCTGGGCGCGCGTGAGCACGCGCATGATCACCAATGACAGCGCGCGCCTCGCCGCCCTTCTCGCCGGCGATGTGGACGTGATCGACCAGGTCCCCTCGGCCGATCTGGGGCGCCTCAGGCGTGACGCGCGTGTCACCATCGCGGAGGCACCGAGCCTGCGCCTCATCTTCCTGGCGCCCGATTTCTCGCGCCAGGAGAACCCGGTCTTCGTCGCCGACAATGACGGTCGCCCCCTTCCGACCAACCCCTTGCGCGATCTGCGCGTGCGCCGCGCGCTCTCCATCGCCATCGACCGCGAGGCGCTGTCCGCGCGCGTGATGGAGGGCACGGCGCGCCCGGCGGGGCAATGGCTGCCGCCCGGCATCTTCTCCCACAACCCCGCCGTCCCGCCACCCGCCTACGATCCCGAGGCCGCGCGCCGCCTGCTGGCCGAGGCGGGCTTTCCGCAGGGCTTCCGCCTCACGCTGCACACCCCCAATGACCGCTACCCGAATGACAGCCGCACCTGCCAGGCCGTGGCGCAGATGTGGACGCGCGTGGGCATCCGCACCGAGGTGGTGGCGCTGCCCTGGGCCGCCTATCCGGCCCGCGCCGCGCGGCAGGAATTCGCCATGCACCTGATCGGCTGGGGTTCCTCGGCGGCGGATTCCTTCGGCGCCCTGATGGGCGTCGTCGGCACCTTCAGCCGCGAGCGGCGCCTGGGCACGTTCAACCACCATCGCTACAGCAACCCCGCCATGGATGCGCTGGTCGAGCGCGCACTGGTCACGACCGATGACGCGGCGCGCGAGGCCCTGCTGCGCGATGCCGTGCGCATGGCGGCCGAGGATGTGGCGGTGATCCCGCTTTACAACCTCGTCAACGTCTGGGCCATCAAGCCCGGCCTGCGGATTGACGCGCGGATGGATGAGCGGACCCTGGCCATGGGGATCCGCCCCGCGTGAACCGCCTGGCCCCGCTCTTCTCGCTCGATGGCCGCACGGCCTTCGTCACCGGCGGCAATTCCGGCATCGGCCTCGCCATCGCCCGCGCGCTGGGGCTGGCCGGGGCGAAGCTGATCCTCTCCGCGCGTCGCGAGGCGGAGCTGGCCCAGGCCGTGGCCGAACTCGGCGCCGAGGGCATCGCGGCCGAGGCCATCCCGCTCGACCTCACACAGACCGATTTCAGCGCGCTGGATGCCGCGCCCGATATCCTGGTGAACGCCGCCGGCGTGAATCTCCGCCAGCCCTTCCAGCAGGTGACGGCAGAGGCCTTCAACCTGCACATGGCGCTGCACCTCCGCGCGCCCTTCCTGCTGACGCAGCGTTTCGCGCCGGGCATGGCCGCGCGCGGCTGGGGGCGCATCCTGAACATCGGCTCGCTGCAATCCTTCCGCGCCTTCCCCGACAGCGCGCCCTATGGCGCGGGCAAGGGCGGCATCGCGCAGCTGACGCGCGCCATCGCGGAGGCGTGGTCCCGCCAGGGCATCACCTGCAACGCCATCGCACCCGGCTTCTTCCCGACGCCGCTGACGGCGCCCGTCTTCAACGACACCGCACGCGCGGCCATGCTGGCCGAGCGCACCTGCATCGGCCGCAACGGAAGGCTGGAGGATCTGCACGGCACTGCCGTCTTCCTCTGCTCCGACGCCAGCGCCTATGTCACCGGCCAGGTCCTGGCGGTGGATGGAGGATTCCTCGCCAAATGAAGGCACTTGTTCAAACCGCCCCCAACACGCTGGTCTATCGCGACGAGCCCGAGCCCGCCGCGATGAAAGGCGAGGCGCTGGTGCGCGTGGAGGCGGTGGGCATCTGCGGCTCCGACATGCACGCCATCCATGGCCATGATTCGCGCCGGCCCACACCCATCATCCTGGGCCATGAAGCGGCCGGCCGTGTGCTGGACGGGCCGCTGGCCGGGCAGCGCGTGGCGGTGAACCCGCTCTGGGTGCCGATGGATTGCCCCTTCGCGCAGGAAGGCCGCCCGCATCTCTCGCCGCGGCGCGAAATCCTCTCCATGCCGCCGCGGCCTGGCGCCTTCGCCGAATGGGTGCGCGCGCCCATCGAGAACCTCTGCGTCATCCCCGAGGATATGCCCGCGCAGCACGCGGCCCTGGCCGAGCCCATCGCCGTCGCCTACCACGCCGTGCATCACGGCGCGCGGCTGCTGGGGCGCCCGCTGCCCGCCGCGCGCTGCCTGGTGCTCGGCGGGGGCGCCATCGGCCTGGCCTGCGCGCTGGTGCTGCGCCAGGCCGGCGCCGGCGAGATTTTTCTGATCGAGCCCAACCCGGCGCGGCGCGAGACCGCGCTCAAGGCCGGCATCACGCTCACCCGCGCGCCGGAGGATGGCCCGCCCGATGGCAGCGCCGATCTCATCCTGGACGCGGTCGGCAGCGCGGCCACCCGCGCCGCCGCCTGCCGCATCGCGCGGCCCGGCGGCGTCATCGTCCATGCCGGGCTGCTGCCGGGCGCCGATGGCCTCGATGTGCGGCGGATCACGCTGCAGGAGATCACGCTCACCGGCACCTATTGCTACACGCCCGCCGAGTTCCGCACCGTCGTCGCGCTGCTGGTGGGTGGCCGCTTCGGCGCGCTGGACTGGCTGGAGACGCGCCCGCTCGCCGAGGGCGCGCAGGCCGTGGCCGACATTGATGCCGGGCGCGTCGCCGCCGCCAAGATCATCCTCATCCCATGACGGAACGCCCCATGCGCAAGCCCAACATCATCCTCGTCATGGCCGACCAGCTGACGGCGGGCGCGCTGCCCGCCTATGGCAACAGCGTGGCGAAGACGCCGCACATCAATGCGCTGGCCGCGCGCGGCACGGTCTTCGGTAACACCTATTGCAACTTCCCGATCTGCGCGCCCTCGCGCGCCTCCATGCTGACCGGCCAGCGCGCCACCAGCATCGGCGCCTTCGACAATGGGGCGGATTTTCCCAGCTCCACCCCCACGCTGATGCATCACCTGCGGCTGGAGGGGTATCGCACCATCCTCGCCGGCAAGATGCATTTCGTGGGGCCGGACCAGTTGCATGGCTATGAGGAGCGCATCACCACCGACATCTACCCCTCCGACTTCACCTGGACGCCCGATTGGCAATCCAACCCGCCCGTCTCCGGCGCGCGGATGAGCCTGCTGGGCGTGGTGGAGGCTGGGCTCTGCACGCGCAGTCTGCAGCTCGATTATGACGAGGAGGTGGCCTTCGCCGCCAACCGGAAGCTGTTTGACCTGGCGCGGGACGAGGACAAGCGCCCCTTCTTCCTCACCGTCTCCTTCACCCATCCGCACAATCCCTTCGTCACCACGCAGGAATATTGGGACCGCTACGACCCGGCGGAGATCGACATGCCGGCGGTGGGGCCCATCCCCTATGAGGAGCAGGATGGCCGCAGCCAGCGCCACTACCTGCTGACGCGCTGCGACGAGCACGACATCACGCAGGACCGGATGCGCGACGCCCGCCACGCCTATTACGCGATGACGAGCTACATCGATGACAAGCTCGGCCAGCTCATGGCGACGCTGAAGGCCGCGGGCCTCGATGAGAACACCATCGTGATCTTCACCGCCGATCACGGCGAGATGCTGGGCGAGCGCGGCATGTGGTTCAAGATGTGCCTCTTCGAGGGCTCGGTGCGCGTGCCGCTGATCATCGCGGGGCCGGGCTGGCCCGAGGGGATTTCGCGCGAGGAGAACACCTCGCTGCTCGATCTCGCCCCCACCATCCTGGCCCAGGCGGCGGAAGGCCCGCGTGAGACCGCCTTCGAGGGGAATGACCTCAAGCCGCTGGCCCAGGGCATGGCGACGGACTGGCCCACGGATGTGCTTTGCGAATACACGGCCGAGGGCTGCGACGAGCCCTGGTTCATGCTGCGCCGTGGCCATCGCAAGATGATCTGGAGCGAGACCCACGGGCCCCAGCTCTTCGACCTCAAGGCCGATCCGCATGAGGCGCAGGATCTCGCGAAGCGGCCCGAACACGCGGCGGAGGTCGCGACCATGATCGCGGCGATCCGCACCCATTGGGATGTGGCGCGCGTGGACCGGACGGCGCGCGAGAGCCAGGCGCGCCGCCACATGCTGCGTGACGCGCTGGGCCAGGGCCGCCGCCCGCCCTGGGACTGGCAGCCGCCGAGCGACGCGGCGAAGCAATATGTCCGCAGCGGCGACAGCCCGACGCTGACCAAGATCCGCTCGCGCCTGCCCTATCGGGCGCCCGTGCCCCCCGACCATCCCCGCAAGACGGAGGACAAGACATGAGCGTGAATCGCCGTGGGTTGATGATTGCCGGCGCCGCGCTGACGGCTGCCGGGGGCGCGCAGGCGCAAAGCCTGCAGAACCGGCCGGTGCGCATCATCATCCCCTTCCCGCCCGGTGCGGCGATGGATGTGGTGGCGCGCATGATCGTCACCCCCCTCTCCGAGGCGCTGGGCCAAGCCGTGGTGATCGAGACGCGCCCCGGCGCCGGCTCCACCATCGGCACCGCCGCCGTCGCCACCGCCGCGCCCGATGGCCACACCATTCTCTTCACCTCCGCCGCCATCGCCTCGGCGCCGGCGGTGATGCCGCAGCTCAGCTTTGATCCGCTGAAGGATTTCGCGCCGCTCAGCCTGCTGGGCCATGTGCCGCTGGTGCTGACCGCAGGGCCGCAGAGCAGCCTGACCGACATGGCCGCGCTGCTGGCGGCGGCACGCGCCCAGCCTGGCAGCCTGACCTATGCCACGCCGGGCAATGGCACGCCGATCCATCTGGCGATGGAATTGCTGCAGCGCGAGGCCGGGATCCGCCTGCTCCATGTGCCCTTTCGCGGCACGCCCGTGCCCGATCTCATCGCCGGCCGCGTGGACCTGCACCTGGACAGCGCGCATGCGGCCGTCAGTCGCGGGCGCCAGGGGCAGGTGCGGCTGCTCGGCATCTCCACGCCGCGGCGCCTGCCTGCGCTGCCCGATCTGCCAGCCATTGCCGAGACGGTGCCCGGCTATGACGCCAGCACATGGTTTGCCTTCTTCGCGCCGGCGCGGGTGCCGGCGCCGATCCTGGCGAAGCTGAGCGAGGCGCTGGTCAGCGTCACCTCCCGCCCCGCGCTGCGCGCCGCCCTGGCCGAGCAAGGCGTGGAGGTGCAGGCGACAGGCCCCGAGACGCTGGCCCGGCTGATGCAATCCGACTCGGAACGCTGGGGCGCGCTGGCGCGTTCCGTCGGCGTGCGGCTGGAATAAGACGCGCCGCGCCGCGCGGCGAGATTGACAGCGGGCGGCGAACCCGCTTGAACCCGCTCGCTTCCACCGGACGCACGTGCTTCGGCCTGTGCGGTTCTGCGGAGGGGTGCCCGAGTGGCTAAAGGGGACGGACTGTAAATCCGTTGGCTTGCGCCTACGCTGGTTCGAATCCAGCCCCCTCCATATTCCCCGGTGGCAGCGGGCCTTTTTCGTTCGCGACTTTTCGGTCGTGCGTCGGGAGAGGCTCTTCGGCTATTCTCACCACCGCTTCGGCGCGGGTGTAGCTCAATGGTAGAGCACCAGCCTTCCAAGCTGGCTACGGGGGTTCGATTCCCCTCACCCGCTCCAGCCCATCCGGGCATGGCAGGGTGGTGCTCCCAGCGGGCTGGCCTCTCGCCCATGCGGCTTCTGGAACGATCATTCTCGGAGCTTTTCGATGGCCAAGGCGAAGTTTGAGCGGAACAAGCCGCACTGCAACATTGGGACGATCGGCCATGTGGACCATGGCAAGACGTCCCTGACGGCGGCGATCACGAAGGTGCTGGCGAAGTCC
>JAIYDS010000083.1 GCA_027487385.1 Acetobacteraceae bacterium
GCCTATGCGGTGTCGAAGGCGGGGCTGATCCATCTGACCAAGTGCATGGCGGTCGCACTGGCACCGGAGACGCTGGTGAATTGCGTGGCGCCCGGCCTGCTGGAAGGCACCCGCGCCACAGCCAATCTGCGCGCCGAGCAGATCACCAACGCCTCCAACTTCGCGCTGCTGAAGAAGCCGGCGGACAAGGATGATTGCGCGGAGATGGTGGTGACCATGTGCCGCACGGAGACGATGACGGGGCAGACCGTGGTGATCGATTCAGGGAGGGTGTTTCACTAAAAGGAGCCTCCGGCGGCTGGGGCCGAAAGGCCCCAGACCCCAATCCTTGGCGCCGACCTTGGAATGCTGCGCGGTCATGGGGTCTGGGGCCTTTCGGCCCCAGCCGCCGGAGGCATTTTTCTACCGATACCGAAACGCCGCATCCTCCAGATCAATCGCCGGCAGCGCGTCCTTCTCGTTCCAGTAATCCTGCGTGTGCGCCCATTCGGGCTTGTCGCCGCGCTTGGGCAGCAGATGCAGGCCGCGCGTCAGGTAGCCGGGATTGAAGTTCTCGCCGTCAATCCAGGGCAGCAGCTTCATCTCGGCATCCTCGGGCCGCAGGGCCACCTCCACCTGCTCCACCCCCTTGGCCTCCATGTGGTTGAGCAGGCGGCAGACGAAATCCGCGACGAGATCGGCGCGCAGCGTCCAGGCCGCGCGGAAATAGCCGAAGACCCAGGCCAGGTTGGGCAGGCCGGTGAACATCATGCCGCGATAGGTGATGGTCTCGGCGAAATCGAGCGGCTTGCCATCCACGCTGAACTGGATGTCGCCCAGCGCGTTCAGGTGGAAGCCGGTGGCGGTGACGATGAGATCGGCCTCCAGGGTCTTGCCGGATTTCAGCAGGATGCCCTCGGGCAGGAAGCGCTCGATCTCATCGGTGACGACGCTGGCACGGCCGGCGGCGACCTCCTTGAAGAGATCCGCATCGGGGATGAAGGCGATGCGCTGGCGCCAGGGGCGGTAGCTCGGCGTGAAATGCTTCTCCACCACCTCACCTTCGCCCAGATGGGCGCGCACCTGGCTGAGCAGCTCCTCGCGCGTCTTCTCAGGCTCGGTGAAGGTGCGGCGGGTGAAGACATCCTGCTCATAGAGGATTTTCCGCCGCACGATCTCGTGGATCCAGCTCTCATCCACATGAAGGCGGCGGAGTTCGTCCGCGAGTTCGATGGCGTTGCGCCCGGTGCGGAAAAAGGTGGGCGAGCGCTGCAGCATCGTCACATGCGCGGCCTTGCCGGTCATGTTGGGCACGACGGTCGCGGCGGTGGCGCCGCTGCCGATGACCACCACGCGCTGGCCGGAATAGTCGAGATCCTCGGGCCAGGTCTGCGGGTGGACGATGCGGCCCCGGAAGCTCTCCATCCCCGGCCACTCGGGCGTATAGCCCTCACTGTGGCGGTAATAGCCCTGGCACATGTAGAGGAACTGGCAGGTGAAGCGCGCCACCTCGCCCGTGTCGCTGCGGCGGGCCTCGATATGCCAGCGCCGGGCCTCGCTGTCCCAGGCGGCGCTCTCGATGCGGTGGTGGTAGCGGATATGGTCGTCGAGGCCGTTCTCGGTGATCACCTCGCCCAGGTATTTGCGGATTTCCTCGGCCGTCGCGATGGGCGCGCCGGTCCAGGGCTTGAAGCGATAGCCGAAGGTATAGAGGTCGGAATCCGAGCGGATTCCTGGGTATTTGTGCGTCCACCAGGTGCCGCCGAAACTGTCCTGGCTCTCCAGGATGACGAAGCTGCGCCCGGGGCATTGCTGCCGCAGGTGATAGCCCGCGCCGATGCCGGAAATGCCGGCGCCGACGATCAGCACGTCGAAATGCGTGGCGTCCTGCGCCGTGCGCGGGCTCTGCTGCGGGATGGAATCGGGCATGGCGTCTGCCTCTCGCTGGCCGGCATTGCGGCCTGGTTTCCTCATCTGCGCGGAAGGCTAACAGCAAGGGGGCCGGGCCGCGAGGGCGGCTTTTCAGGCCGGCGACACAGGGCGGACGAGCCGCAGAAGCGGCCGGATGACGCCGGACACCACCGGGATGAGGGCAGCGCCCACCAGCACGCCAAACAGCCCGGCCAGCAGGGCATGCACCACCCATTCCACGCTGCTCGCCATGGCGGGGACGGCCAGCGCCGCCGCGTGGGACAGGTCCTGCGCGAAAGCCGGCAGGGCCACGGGGCCCAGCGTCTCCATCCCATGCAGCAGGATGCCGCCGCCCACCCAGAGCATCGCGGCGGTGCCGACAGCGCCCAGCAGGATCAGGAAGGGCGGCATGCCCTTGACCAGGCCACGCCCCAGCGCCCGGGTGAAGGGGCGGAGCATGCGGTCCATCCGGTTCGGCGCGGCAGGATTTCCACTGGCGGGGGCCGGGTGACGCGCGAGGGCGACGCCCCAATCATCCGCCTTCACGATCACCGCCACCGCGCCATAGACCAGCAGCGTGATGCCGATGCCGACCAGCGCCAACACGACAGCCCGCATCCAGAAGCTGCTCTCCGGCAGGTTGCCGAGGGTGATGGCCATGATCTCGGCCGAGAGGATGAAATCGGTCTGGATGGCGCCGCGCACCTTGGCCTCCTCCAGCGCCTGCGGGTCCTGCGGTCCGGTTGCCACCGCCAGCGGCGCCACGGCATGCGGCACGAGCTTTTCCCAAAGCTTCTCGGCGCCCTCATGACAGAGGTAGGCGCCGCCCAGCATGAGCAGCGGCGTGATGGCGCCCGGCAGGAAGAGCCCCAGCGCCAGGGCGGCCGGCAGCAGGAAGACCAGCTTGTTCTTCAGCGAACCGATCGCGATGCGGCGGACGATGGGCCATTCCCGCGCGGCGGCGAAGCCCACCACATAGCGCGGCGTGACGGCGGCATCGTCAATCACCACACCGGCCGCCTTGGCCCCCGCCTTGGTGGCCTGGGCCGCAACGTCATCCAGGCTCGCCGCCGCCACCTTGGCCAGGGCGGCGATGTCGTCGAGGAGGGCGATCAATCCGATGCTCATGCGGCTGAGAACGCCGCAGCGGCGGAAAGCTGCGCGCGCCGCCTCAGATATCCAGCCAGCGCAGCCCCCCGGGGGGCGGCGGGATATCAGGGTTCTTCGCCATCATCCCCTCCCAGACGCGGCGGGTGACGCGCTGCGCCTCGGCCATCAGCGCTTCCTCGTCCAGCGCCAGCATCTTGCGGTCCCGCAGCAGGAATCCGCCATCCACCATCACGGAATGCACGGCGCCGGGGTGGCCGTAATGCACCACGCTGGAGACCAGGTTGATGACGGGGCGCAGACTGGGCGTGTTGAGGTCGAGGATGGTGAGATCGGCCTTCTTGCCCACCTCGATCGAGCCGATGAGATGCGTGGCCCCCACCGAGCGCGCGCCATTGCGGGTCACGCCATCCAGCACGGCCTGGGGCGAGGGGTTCACGCCCCCCTCGGTGGCACGCCCGCGCCCGCCGCGATGGGTGATGAGGCCGAGCTTCATGGCGTGGAACATGTCCTCCGTCATGTTGTCGGTGCCGAAGGCGATGTTCACACCGGCGTCGCGGATCAGGCCCAGCAGCGCGGTGTGCGGCCCGCGGCGCGAGGAATTGGCCGGGCAATGCGCCATCTGCACGCCGCGTGAGGCCAGCAGCTCCACATCGGCCGCGGTGCAATAGGTCCAATGCGCGCCGACCAGATCGGGGCCGAGGAAGCCCTCGCGGTCCAGATAGCCGGCGGGGGTCAGGCCATCGCGCATCTTCGCAACCGCATGCACCTCCTCCATGCTCTGGGCGAGATGGACGGTGCGGGTCAGGCCGTATTTCGCCGCGAGCTCGGAAAGCTTGTGCAGCATGGCGGGCGAGCAATTGTCCGGCGCATGGGCGGCGATCTGGAAGTTGACCCGGCCTTCGCCACGCCCCTGCCAGGCCTCGATGCAGGCGACCGTGCGGTCGAGGAAGACGCGGCCGAATTCGGTGTCCTCGCTGTAGTCGCCCATGCGGATGCGCAGGGTGTTGATGTCGGCGCAATTCTCGGAGAGCCAGAGGCGCAGGCCGGTGGCGGCCATCGCGTCAATGTAGTTGGGCACATGGCGGAAGGGGTCCACCAGCGTGGTGCAGCCCGAGCGGATCGCCTCCAGGCAGCCCATGCTGACCATGACGGCGCGCTCTTCCGGCGTCATCTCATAACTGACGGGGGACATGTAGCCATAGACGGCATTGCCCGCCCAATCCTCCACCGTGCCGCGCAGAACGGTGAGTGCCGTGTGGGTGTGGGCGTTGATGAAGCCGGGGAAGACCGCCAGGCCGCGCCCGGAAAAGCGCGGCAGATCGGGGAAGTCGCGCTCCAGCGCGGCACTCTCGCCCACCGCCGCGATCCGGTCGCCCCGGATGGCGATGGCGGCGCGGTCGAGCAGGCTGCGCTGGTCATCCTGTGTCACGACGACGGTGTCGGTGATGAGCAGATCCATCGCTTTTCCCCATGGACTTTGGCGGCCCCACTCTTCCACAGTTGGGCCTTGATGCAAGCAGGAGAGTGACATGCGGCGTCTCGTTCTGGCCTCTGCGGTGCTGCTCGCCGGTGCGGCGCAAGCGCAGGATGTGAACATCGCCGTCGGCGGGGCCTTCACCTCGCTCGATCCACATTTCCACAACCTCACGCCCAACAGCGCGCTGACGCAGCATCTGTTCGACCGGCTGCTGGAGCCCGATGCCGATCTGCGCCCGCAGCCGGGCCTGGCCGAGAGCTACCGCGCCATCTCGCCCACCACCTGGGAGTTCCGGCTGCGGCCGGGCATCCGCTTCCATGACGGCACGCCCTTCACCTCGGACGACGTGGCCTTCACCTTCGCCCGCGTGCCCAATGTGGCGGGCAGCCCCGGCTCCTACGCCTTCTTCACCCGCCCGGTGCGGGAGGTGGTGGTGGTGGATGCGCAGACCTTCCGCCTGGAGACCAATGGCCCCGCGCCGCTGATCCCCGCGATGATGCAGGGCCTGCCCATGATCGGCCGCCGCCAGGGCGAGGGCATGGAGACCCGCGACTACAACAGCGGCCGCGCCGCCATCGGCACCGGGCCCTATCGCCTCGTCTCCTACGCGCCGGGGGATCGCGCCGTCTTTGCGCGCAACACGGATTGGTATGGCGGCGCCGTCACCTGGAACCGCGTCACCTATCGCTTCATCGGCAATGACAGCGCGCGGCTGGCGGCGCTCAAGGCCGGCGATGTGGATCTGATCGACCAGGTGCCGACGCGCGACGTGGCGGAGCTGGCGCGGGATGCGCGCTTCGCCATCTTCAGCAAGCCGGCGGTGCGCAACATCTACCTCTACCTGGATGGCTGGCGCGAACAGACGCCGCATGTGACCGACCATCAGGGCCGCCCGCTGCCGGCCAATCCGCTGCGGGATGTGCGGGTGCGGCGCGCGCTCTCGCTCGCCATCAACCGGGCGGGCATCGTGGCGCAGGTCATGGATGGGCAGGCGGCACCCTCGGGCCAATTGCTGCCGGCCGGCAGCATCGGCCATGACCCGGCCCTCACCCCCGATCCGCATGACCCGGAGCAGGCCCGCCGCCTGCTGGCCGAGGCGGGCTATCCGCAGGGCTTCACCGTCGCGCTGCACGGCCCCAATGACCGCTATGTGAATGACGCGCAGATCCTGCAGGCCATCGCGCAGATGTGGGCGCGCATCGGCGTGCGCGTGCGGGTGGAGGCGCTGCCGTCGAGCGCCTATTTCAGCCGTTCGGCGCGGGATGAATTCAGCATCGGCCTGCTGGGCTGGGGCACCGGCACGGGCGAGCCGGACAGCCCGCTGGCCAATCTCCTGGCCACGGTGAACCCGGCGCGCGGGCGGGGCTCCAGCAATCGCTCGCGCTATTCCAACCCGGCCTTCGACGCGGTGCTGGACCGCGCCCTGGCCACGCTGGAACTCCCCGCGCGCGAGGCGCTGTATCGCGAGGCGACCACCATCGCGATTCGTGACCAGGCGATCATCCCGCTGCACCACCAGGTGAATCTCTGGGCCGCGCGGCGGGGCTTCACCTATGAGGCGCGCAATGACGAGCGCACCATGGCGATGAGCCTGCGCCCCAACCCCTGAGGAGACCCCATGGCCCATCAGCGCTTCCGCCGCTTCAACACCGGCATGTACTACAAGGATCATGACGTGAAGAACGAGATGTGCATGGCGGTGCGCGCCGGCAATCTCATCTTCCTGCGCGGACAGACCGGCTTCACCTTCGATGGCGGCTTCGTGGGCCATGGCGATGCGGCCGCCCAGGCCGACCAGGCGATGAAGAATGTGAAGGTGCTTCTGGAGGAAGCAGGCGCCAAGATGGAGCACATCTGCAAGATCACCACCTACATCACCGACCGCGCCTATCGGGAGAGTGTCTATCGGGTGATCGGGCGGCACCTGGGCGACATCGCGCCGGTGGGCACGGGCTTGATCGTCAACGGGCTCGCACTGCCGGACATGCTGGTCGAGATTGATATTGATGCCGTGATTCCGGATGGCGAAGGATGATCCATCTCGGTGGCATTTCCGCCGCGCATGTGGCGCCGCGGCACAGCACGGAAGCCGCGGTGATCCAGGCGGAAGCGGTGTTCGACATGCTGGAGGCGCGGATCGCCGAACAGGGTGGCAAGCTCACCGATCTCTGCAAGATCACCATGCAGATCACCGACCGCGCCTATCGCCAGGCGGTCTATGGCGTGATGGGGCGGCGGCTCATGGGCGTGCGCCCGGTGAGCACGGGCCTCATCGTGAAGGCGCTGCATGATCCGGCGGCGCTGTTCCAGCTCGACGCCTTCGCGGTGCCGGGCGGGCCGCACCAGCGCCTGCGCCCCTATCGCTCCACCAGCATGCCTTATGGGCTGGAAAAGCAGCCCTTCGAGGCGGAGTTCTGCATGGCCGTCGTCGCCGGCAAGCGCATCTTCCTGCGCGGGCAGACGGGGCTGACTCTGGAGGGCGGCTTTTCCACGCTGGGCGATGCTGGCGGCCAGGCGCGGATCGCCATCGCCAATGTGCAGAAGCTTCTGGCGGATGCGGGCGCGACGCTGGCGGATGCCGTGCATGCCACGGTCTATGTGACGGACCGCGCCTATATCGCGCCCGTGATGCGCGAGCTTCTGCCGCCGCTTTCCACGCATCCGATTCCGCACACGCTGTTTGTCGTGAAGGGGCTGGCTGCGCCGGAGATCCTCATGGAGATCGATGTCCATGCCTGTCTGGGATGAGCTCTGGACCGATGCGCGGCTCGTCACCATGCAGGGGGACGGGCTTGGGCTGATCGAGCCTGGCGCGCTGGCGGTGAAGGATGGCCGCATCGCCTGGGTGGGTGCCATGGCCGAGCTGCCACACCAGGACGCACAGCGCACGCATGATGCGGGCGGGCGCTTCATCCTGCCCGGCTTTGTGGATGGCCACACGCATCTGGTCTTCGCCGGTAACCGCATCGGCGAGTTCGAGCGGCAGCTTGGGGGCGCCACCCGCGCGGAACTCGCGGCCGAGGGGGGCGGCATCCTCTACACGACCCATGAGACGCGAAAGGCGAGCGTGGAAGAGCTGGTCGCCATCGCCACCCCGCGCCTGCACCGGCTGATGAGCGAGGGTGTGACCACGCTCGAAATCAAATCCGGCTACGGTCTGAACCTGGAGAGCGAGCTGAACATGCTGCGCGCGGCGCGCATCCTGGGCCAGCAGAATGGCGTGCGCGTCGTCACCTCCTTCCTTGGCGCGCATGTGGTGGCGCCGGAGTACAAGGGGCGCTCGGCCGACTACATCAGCCATCTGATCGAGGTGGTGCTGCCTGCCGCATTGGCCGAGGGGCTGGTGGATATCTGCGATGGCGGGATCGAGGGGCTGGCGATCCAGCCTGAGGACATGCTGCGGCTTTACGCGGCGGCGCAGGCCGCCGGCATCCCGGTGCGCGGCCACACCGACCAGTATGGCGATGTGGGCGGCGGCGGCGTGCTGGCCGGCATCGGTGCGTTGTCCGCCGATCACCTCGAATATGTGAGCGAGGATTCGCTGGCCGCCATGGCCAAATCCGGGACGGTCGGCGTGCTGCTGCCGGGTTCGACGCTGTTCCTGAATGAGCCGCGCCGGCCGCCGGTGGAGTGGTTCCGCAAGCATGGCGTGCGCATGGCACTCGCCACGAATTGCAATCCTGGTTCCTCGCCCACGCTCTCGCCCTTGCTGGTGCTCGCGCTGGGCTGTTCCTTCTTTCGCATGACGCCGGTGGAGGCGTTGCGCGGCATGACGGTGCATGGCGCGGCGGCGATCGGCCTGGGCGGCCAGGTGGGTGAGTTGCGCGCCGGCCTGCCGGCAGATTTCGTGCTGTGGGAAATCACCCAGCCGGCGGAGCTCTGCTACTGGCTCGGCGGATCACCGGCGCGCGAGATCGTGCGCGGCGGTCTCCTCATCGCCTGACGCCCAAGTCCTGGGGTCCGGGGCCTCTCGGCCCCGGCCGCCGGAGGCCCTTTCTCTACCCCAAGGCTGCCGGCATCGCCTGTAATTGCTCGGCCGGCAGATGGCACGCAATGCGATGCGCCGCGCCGAATTCCCGCACCGGCGGCGCGACCGTGTCACAGACCGCGCCCATATGGCGCGGGCAGCGATGGGCGAAGCGGCAGCCCGTGCCCCCCTGCCCGCTTTGCACATCGCCCTTGAGGCGGATGCGGCTTTCGGCGCGGCCTTCGGCGCCCACCACCGGCACGGCCGAAAGCAGCGCCTCGGTGTAGGGGTGGTAGGGCGGGGCCAGCACCTCATCCGCGCGGCCTTCCTCGACGATGGCGCCGCGATACATCACGGCGATGCGGTCAGCCACATGCGCCACCACGCCGATATCGTGCGAGATGAAGAGATAGGCCACGCCAAGCGCATCGCGCAGATCGGTCAGCAGGTTCAGCACCGCCGCCTGCACGGAGACGTCGAGCGCCGAGACCGCCTCGTCGCAGACCAGGAAATCCGGCCGGCTGGCGAGGGCGCGGGCGATGCCGATGCGCTGCTTCTCGCCGCCGGACATCTGGTGCGGGTAGCGAGAGCGGTAACTGGGCGGCAGGCGGACCAATTCCAGCAGCCGCTCCACCTCGCGCGTGGCTTCGGCGCCGGAGGCGATGCCGAAGCGCACCAAGGGGCGGCGCAGCGCCTCATCCACCGTCTGGCGCGGGTTGAGCGAGCTGTCGGGATTCTGGAAGACGATCTGCGCCCGCCGGCGGAATTCGGTGGAGGCCTCGGGCGGGATGGCCTGGCCGTCGAAGCGGATGCCGCCGGCATCGGCGGCGATGAGGCGCAGGACCAGGCGGCCGAGTGTGGATTTGCCGCAGCCGGATTCACCCACCAGGCCCAGCACCTCACCCCGGCCGATGGTGAGGGAGACGCCATCCACCGCCAGCGTGCCGGCGCGCTTCCGGAACAGGCCACCGCCACCAAAGCTGCGCGACAGGCCCTCGGCGGAGAGCAGCGGCGTGGGCGCGGGGCGGGCTACCGCCTCAGGTGCGGCGGGAATGGGCCAGGGCTCGCCCGCGATCTCCGCCGCGCGATGGCAGCGCGTCAGGCGCGTATCGCCCCGCAGCGCCTGCGGTGCCTCGCAACCCGCAACCACGAAGGGGCAGCGCGGCTGGAAATTGCAGCCGGGCATGGGTTGCGTCAGGTCCGGCAGGCCGCCCGGAATGGGGGCGAGCCGCGCCATGCGGCCGCGATCCACGCGCGGCAGGGCAGCGAGAAGCCCGCGCGTGTAGGGGTGGCTGGGCGCGGCCAGAACCTCGGCGCAACGCCCCTGCTCCACCACGCGCCCCGCATAGAGCACGGTCAGCTCATCGCAGAGCCGATCCACGATGCCGAGATTGTGACTGACCAGCAGCATGGAGACACCGCGCTCGCGCCGCAGCTTTTCCAGCAGGTCGAGGATCTGCGCTTCCACCGTGACGTCGAGTGCCGTGGTCGGCTCATCCAGCAGCAGCAATTCCGGCTCGCAGGCCAAAGCCGTCGCGATCACCGCACGCTGCTTCATCCCGCCGGAAAGCTGGTGCGGATAGGCGCGGGCGATCTCGGCGGCGCGGGGAATGCCCATCTCGCCCAGCAGGGTGACGGCGCGGGCGAGGGCTGCCTCGCGCGAAAGGCCCTGGTGCTGGATCAGCGGCTCGGCCACCTGGAAGCCGATGGTGAGCGAGGGGTTGAGCGCCGCGGCCGGGTCCTGGAAGACGACGCCGATGCGCCGACCACGCAAGCGGGAGGCGGCCGCGCGAAGATCCTGGCCATCGAAGCGCAGCGCCTCGGCGGTCAGCGTCGCGCCCTCGCCCAGCAGGCCCAGCAGCGCCAGCACGACGGAGGATTTGCCCGAGCCGCTTTCACCCACCAGCCCCATCGCCCCACCACGCGGGATGGCCAGCGAGACATCCTGCAACGCATGCACCGGGCCGCGCTGGGTGGCGTATTGCAGCGACAGGCCTTCAATCGAAAGCATCAATGCCCGCGCCCCCGAAGCCGGGGATCGAGCAGATCGCGCAGCCCCTCGCCCACGATGTTCACCGCGATCAGCAGCACGCAAAGGCAGAGGCCGGGTGCCAAACCGATCCAGGGCGCCTCGCTGATGAAGGGACGGCTCTCGGCGATCATCAGGCCCCATTCGCTGTCCGGCGGCTGCGGCCCGAGGCCGAGGAAGCTCAGCGCCGAACCCAGCAGGATGGCGAAGGTGATGCGCAGCGCCGTCTCCACGATCAAGGGCGGCCAGGCATTGGGCAGGATCTCGCGCACGAGGATGTGATAGCCGCCCTCGCCGCGCGCGCGGGCGGCTTCGACGAAATCCTCGGCCAGCAGGTCGAGCGCCACGGCACGCGCCACGCGCGTCATGATCGGCACATAGACCAGGCCGACCGCGAGGATGGTCTTGCCCAGGCCAGGCTCGGTCACGGCCAGGATGAGCAGGCCCAGCAGCACGGGCGGGATGGAGATCATCAGGTCCACGCCGCGCATGATGGCTTCCTCGGTCCAGCCGCGGCGGAAGGCCGCGATCAGCCCAAGCGGCACACCGATGGCGAGCGAGATGGCGGTGGCACCAAAGCCCATCAGCAGCGAGTGATGCGCGCCGGCCAGCACGCGCGAAAACACATCCCGCCCGAATTCATCCGTGCCGAACCAATGGGTGGTGGAAGGTGGCTGCAGGCGCGAGCGCACATTGAAGGCATCCGGCTCGAAGGGCGCGATCCAGGGGCCGAGGATGGCCAGGATCACGATCAGGCCGACAATGACGCCGCCCACCCAGAGCGTCCGGGGAATGCGATTCATCCGGCGGTGCCGCTCACACGGATGCGCGGGTTGAGCACGGCATAGAGGATATCCGCCGCCAGATTGGCCAGCGCATAGATCGCGGTGATCACGATCATGCCGCCCATCATCAGGGGCACGTCTTGGTTATCGATCGCGTAGATCAGCATGCGCCCCAGGCCCGGGAAGGCGAAGACGCTCTCCACCACCACGATGCCGCCGATCAGGATGCCCACATCCACGGCCAGCACGGTGATGGTGGGCAGCAGCGCATTGGGCAGGGCGTGGCGGCGCAGCACGATGCGCTCGGGCAGGCCCTTGGCTCGGGCGGCCAGCACATATTTGCTTTCGATCGCTTCCAGCATGGAGGAGCGCGTGAGGCGCGAGACATGCGCGATCAGGCCCAGCACCAGCGTCGAGACCGGCAGGATCAGATGCTTGGCCCAGCCCAGGAAGCCGCCATCGGCGAGCGGCGTGTAGCCCGTGGCGGGCAGCCAGCCGAGCCAGACCGCGAAGAAGATGATCACCAGGATGCACCAGAAGAATTCCGGCACGGCGATGAAGAAATACTGCGCCAGCGTCAGCCCGCGATCCGACCAGGAGCCAACATGCGTGGCCGAATGGATGCCCAGCGCGATGCCGATGATCGCCACCAGCACGATGCTGATGGAGGCGAGGATGGCCGAACGCCCCAGCGCCTCCAGGATCACCGGCCCGGCCGGCCGATCCATGGTGAGGGACTGGCCGAAATCGCCCTGCATCAGCCCGCTGAACCAGCGCCAGTATTGGACATGCAGCGGCAGGTTCAGGCCCAGCCGCTCTTCCATCTCGGCAATCGCCGCATTGGTGGCGAATTCGCCGAGGATCATGTGCGCGACGCTGCCCGGCAGGATATGCACGATGGCGAAGACCATCACCGTCATCGCCCAGAGGACGAAGACGACCGAGAGGAAGCGCCGCGCGAGAAACCCTGCCATCAGGAGGCGATGAAGCCCGCGCGCAGGTCGAACCATCGCATCGGATGCGTCTTCACATCCCGCACCGCCGTGCGATAGGCGCAGGCGAACTTCTGCGCATAGGCGATATAGCCCGGCGGGTTCTCCACCATGGCGCGCTGCATGGCGACGTAATGCGTCTTCTGCTGGTTCAGGTCCCCCGTCAGCCGGGCCGCTTCCAGCGCCGCATCCACGCGGGGCTCATTGTACATCCACAGCCGCTCATTCTGGCTGCCGCGCGAATGCAGGAAGGGGAAGGTGGAGGTGTCGATGGTCGGCCGGGCGAAATAGCCGTCGATATAGGCCGGCGCCTTGCCCGCGACCTCCGCCGCGTAGCGCGAGAAGGGGACGCGCTGGATGTCGAATTCGAAGCCGGCCGGGCGCGCCATCTGCTGCAGCGTCACACCCAGCCGCTCACGCACCGGGCGGCCCACCGGGATGACCAGCGGCACGCGCAGGTTGTTGGCATGGCCGGCCTCGCGCAGCAGGCGCCGCGCGGTGGCCACATCAGGCCGCGCGGGGAAGGGAATGTCGCTGGCGAAGAAGGGATGGCTCGGCGCGATGGGGCTGTGCGTCGGCGCGCCCTCGCCGAAGAGCACCGCCTCGGCCACATCGGCCTTGGCCACGGCCAGGTTCAGCGCGCGGCGCACGCGCGGATCATTGAAGGGCGCGATGCTGTTGTTCAGGATGGCGCCATCCCAGGAGGCGGTGGCGACGCTCTCCACGCGCACATTCCGCGCATCGCGCAGCGCGCGGATATTCTCGGGGCCGAGATCCCAGACCACGTCCAGGTCGCCGGATTGCAGGGCGGCGATGCGGACCGACATCTCCGGCAGGATGCGCATTTCCACGCCATCGAGGCGCGGCCCGGCCTCCCAGTAATTGGGGTTGCGCGTGTAGCTGATCCGGTCCCCCGGCGCATAGGCGCGGAACATGAAGGGCCCGGTGCCGATCGGGTTGGTCGCCAGGTCATCCAGCCGGTCGGCGGGGACGATCTTCACCTGGCGGTCGGAGAGGATGTCGGCAAAGCCGCCATAGGCATAGGAGAGCCGGAAGATCACCGTATAGGGGTCGGGCGCCTCCATCTGCGCGATCATGTCATAATTGCTGCGGCTGGCCGCGCCCGTCGCGGGGTCGAGGATGCGGCGATAGGTCGTGATCACATCCTGCGCCGTCATCTCGCGCCCGTGGTGGAAGCGCACGCCGCGGCGCAGCTTGAACTCCCAGGTCTTGAGGTCGGGCGAATAGGTCCAGGACTCCGCCAGTTCCGGCACCACGGACTGGTCTTCCGTCATCCGCGTCAGCCCGTTGAAGACGAAGACGGAGTGCATGAACTCCTCGCCGATGGTGGTCTTGGCGGGGTCGAGCGTGCGCAGATTGGCGCTCATCGCGATGCGCAGCGTGCCCCCGCCGGCCTGGGCGCCGCCCGAGCGCGGCAGGGCGACGGCGCTGACCAGCGCGGGGATGGCAAGGGCGGAACGGCGGGGGAGCTGCATGGGGGGGGGGTCTCTCCTGTTGTTCAGATGACGCCGGGCGCGGCGTCGGGATCCACGGCGCGGGTGACGAATTCCCGCACGGAAGGGGCATAGGCGTCCCAGAGGGCGCGCAGCGCGGTGATCGCCTCGGGTGCCAGGTCCACGCGCAGATCCACCAGCGGGAAGATTTCCTTCTCCATGACGATCAGCACGGCGGAGATGACGGGCTTGCCCTCGCCGCCCGCGGCCTCGCCCGCTTCCATGGCGCGCATCAGGCGCTCGGCGAGCGGCAGGCCAGGGCTTGCGGTGAAGGCTTCCGCCATGGCGGCGGGGACACGGTCATTGGCGAGGATGTTGCCCATGGCCACGCAGTCCTGGACATGCACGGCGGCGCGGGCGGGCTTCACGGCGGCGCCGTCGAATTGCGCGGTGCGGCCCTGGGCATCCATCACGGCAAGCTGCCGCCACTTGTGATGCGGCGTGCTGGCGACCAGCGCCGCCAGCGTCTCCTCCGCCGAGCAGCCGCTGCGCAGCAATTCCAGTCCGCGCGGCCCGAGGCGGGGGTCGGTCCGGTGCTGCGTCAGCACACCGCCGATGCCCGGGGCCACATGCGGCACGCGCGAGCCGACGGCGATGCTGGAGGTGGTGACGGCGGCGCCGAATTGCCCGGTGCGGGCACAGCGGCCAAGGAGGGAATAGGTCATGGGGGAAGGCTACTCCGCTTCAGGGTCATGTCAGGGGGCCAGGGGGGCGATTGTCCAGGAAAAACGACGCGCCCTGCCCAGGGGCGCGGCAGCCTGCCCGCGCATCAAGCGGTGATCCGCCGCGCCGTGGCCTCGTCCATCCGCGGGACGGGCAGGTCCGGGCTGGCGCAGCCGGCCAGCACCAGCAGGGCAGCGACGCTGGCGGCGAGCTTCAACTGGTGCGGGTGCACCTTGTCGGGCGTATCGGCCGGTGTCAGCAGGAAGCGCATATTGGATTGCGGCCGGTCGAAACCCGCGCAGAGACGCAGCGCCGGGATGCCATGGCGCAGGTAGTTGGCATGGTCCGAATTGCCCATGAAGGGCGCGCTGATGCCCACCGACAAGCCCGCCGGGCTAAGGGCCGCGTGCAGGAATTCCGCCATGCCCGGCACCCCGCTGGTCAGCGCCGTGAGGCCCTCGGCGCCGGCGAGCGAATCCAGGTTCACGTTCAGCACGCGCTTCGCGCGCTCGGTGGGCGCCATCTGCGCAAGATGCGCGGCGGAGCCCAGCAGCGCCCATTCCTCGATGTTGAAGAGGCCGACCTGCACACCGCGCGCGAGGCCCGGCACCACGTCCCGGATCGCCTCGCTCACCGCCAGGGCGCAGGCGAGGCCGCTGGCATTGTCGATGGCCGAGCAGGCGAGGTCATGCCCATCGATATGCGCCGAGAGCACCACCAGCTCCTCGCCCCGCCCCGGCATGGTGGCGAGCAGGTTTTCCGCCGACCGATCCTCGAAGACGCCCTCCACGAAGATGCGGATCCGCTGGCCGGATTGCGCGGCCAGCGCCGCGCCCGCCTCGTAGCTCAGCCCCGCGCAGGGAATATTGCCCGGCGCGCCATTCCCAGCCGAGCCCGTCACCGGCAGCAGCCCGGGCTCATGGCAGGCGATGAGGAAGCCCGCCGCCCCCGCATCCCGCGCGCATTCGTATTTCTTGCGACGATGCACATGGCCGGTGCCCACCATGAATTCGTGCCGCACCAGGATGATGGCGCCGCGCACCGCCTCGCCGGCGGCCAGGATCTGCTCCGGCGTGCCGCGACCGAGATCGAGCAGCACCGCCTCCAGCCCCTCGGGCGGGGTGGAAGGGGAGCGTCCCAGCGCCTCGGCCTTGTGGGTCACGCCGCGCGCATCGGTGATGCGGGCGCCGATGCGGCTCCAGCCGCGATAGGGGATCGCCTCACGCTGCACCGTGGCGCCGGTGGCTTCGGCCAGGCGGGGGGCGAGCCATTCGACGGCGGCCTTCTCGCTCGCCGTGCCGGAGAAGCGGCCACCGGTGGCGCAGATGGCGGTGAAATCCTCGACGATGCGCGGCGAGGCCCAGATCCGGCCCAGCACGGTCTCGATCATCCCCGGGTTCAGCATCGCCACCTCCTGGATCAAGGGACCAGGGTGACGCGCCGCGCGGCATGGGTCTAGGCTTGACCGGACAAGCAGGAGCGGAATCATGACCGACATCCATCGCCACGCCGCCGGCATGCAATCGGCCCTTCCCGAGATCCTCGCGATGGCCGAGCGCTGCGTGAACATCGACAGCGGCAGCTACCTGGCCGGCGGGGTGAATGCCGTGATCGACATCTGGGCGGGCATGGCGGCCGGCATGGGCTTCGCCGTGGAACGCACCCCCCTGCCCGGCTTCGGCGACCAGATGACGGCGCGCCTGCCGCTCGGCGGCAATGGCCCGCGTATCCTGGTTCTGGGCCATGCCGACACCGTCTGGCCCGCCGGCATCGCCGCCGAATGGCCCTTCACGCGTGAGGGCGACCGCATCACCGGCCCGGGCGTCGGCGACATGAAGACCAATGTGGTGATGGCGCTGCACGCCATCCGCATGCTGCTGGCCGAGAAGGCGCTGGGCCACCTGGCCTCGATCACCCTCTGCATCGTCCCGGATGAGGAGATCGGCAGCCCCGGCAGCCGTGCCTGGCTGGAAGCGGAATCGCGCGAGGCGGATCTCTGCCTGACGCTGGAGCCCTGTCGCCCGAATGGCGGCATGGTGGTCGGCCGCGGCGCGGTCGGTGCCTTCTATCTGAACGCGACCGGCATCACCGCCCATGTGGGCTCGGCGCGGGAGAAGGGCGCCTCGGCCGTGGCCGCGCTGGCGGCGCTGGTGGCGCCCTTGGAGGCGCTGGGTGACCCGCCGAACGGGCTCTGCGCCACCGTCGGCATCCTGCGCGGCGGCGAGGCGCGGCAGGTGGTGCCGGGCTCGGCTGAGCTGCATCTCGATCTCCGCGCGCCGGATGATGCCTCGGGCGAGAAGCTGCTGGAGGAGGTGCGCGCCATCGCCGCCCGCCCGCCCCGTGATCCGCGCGTGACCATCACCTCCCGCGGCGGCTTCACCCGCCCCGCCTTCCCGACCCATGAAGGCACGCGCGCGCTCTATGCGAAGGCGGAGGAATTCTGCGCGACCCTCGGCATCCCGGTACACCAGGTGGTCTCGCGCGGCGGCTCCGATGGGAGTTTCGCCGCGCGGCTTGGCGTGCCGACGCTGGATGGCCTCGGCCCCATCACGCATGAGACCTGCAGCCGGCGGGAATGGGTGGAGGTGCCCTCCATCGTCACGCGGGGCGCGGTGCTGGCGGGGCTGATGGCCTCGGCGGGCCGCTGAGCCTCGACGAACTCACCGCCGAGATCGCGGCCTGCCGGGTTTGCGCGGCGCACCTGCCGGCGGGCTGCCGGCCGGTGGTGCGACTCGGCGCCACGGCGCGGCTGCTGGTCATCGGCCAGGCGCCCGGCACGCGCGTGCATGCCAGCGGCACCCCCTGGGATGACGCCAGCGGGAAGCGCCTGCGCGAATGGATGGGGGTGGATGCCGCGCTGTTCTACGACACGCGCCACATCGCCATCATGCCCATGGGCTTCTGCTATCCGGGCACCGGGGCTGCCGGGGATCTGCCCCCGCGGCCGGAATGCGCGCCGCTCTGGCATGAGCGGGTGCTGGCGCGATTGCCGGAGGTGCGGCTGACGCTGCTGGTCGGCGCCTTTGCGCAGCGCCGCTACCTGCCGGGCGCGCGCCGGCAGAGCGTGGCGGAGATCGTGCAGGGCTTCGCGGCGCATGGCCCGCGCTTCTTCCCCCTGCCCCACCCCTCCTGGCGCAGCACGGGCTGGGTCCAGCGCAACCCCTGGTTCACGGCCGAGGTGCTGCCGGCGCTGCGCGCCCGCCTTGCCAGCTTGCTGCCGGTCAGGGGCGAATGAGTTCGGGCAGGCTGGGTTCGGAACGCGGCGGCGCGCCCAAGGCCAGGGAAAGGCGGCCCGCCGCCTCGGCCATCCGGGCCGCCAGCGCCTCCAGATCCGCGACGCGCAGCCGCTCGATCGGGCCGCTGAGGGTGAGCGCGCCCCGCAAGGCACCAGCCACGCCATAAACCGCCGTGGCGAGCGAGGCGGTCTGCGGGTTCAGAAGCCCCGCCGTGTAGAAAACCCTTGGGCGACCATTCTTCAGCTCCACCGCCCAATCCGCCGTGATCAGGGCGCGGCTGGCGGAGGTGGCATCCAGCGGCACGGCCTTGCGGACCGATTGCACATCCCGCACCGATTGCGGGCTTTCCACCCGGAAGAGCGTCAATCGCCGCTCCTGCTCACGAATCTGGAAGGCGGCACTCTCGCCGGTGGCGAGCGCCAGCTGGTTCAGCACCGGCAGGACGTGATCCTCCAGCCGGAAATGGGCGCGATAGGTGTCGCCCAGCTGCAGCAGCTGCGCGCCGAGCTGATAGCGGCCATTGGCCAAGCGGACGACGTAGCCCATGCGCTCCAGCGAGGCGAGGCTGCGCAGTACCGTGGGCTTGGGCAGTTCGGTGGCCCGTGCGAGCTCGGAGAGACCCCGCGATTCCGGTGGGCCCAGAAAGGCGTCGAGAATGGCAAGGCCGCGCTCTACGGAAATCACGCCCACGGTTTTGCGCGGCGCGGGCGGGGCGACGTCCTGCGAATCGTTCATGCGGTGCATTGTTTCCGAGTGCATGCGCTTTTTGCGTGCGGGTCAATGGCTGGGACAACCCGGCAGGTTTTCGTGCCAGATTCGCCTTTGCTTGACACTATATGCCCGATCGGTTCACCCTGCGGACCTAGGGTCCATTTTGCCTTTCGCGTAGGGCTGTTCGGAGATTGCCGACCATTTGCCGAACCGTCGCTCTCGCCGAAACCGCCCCGATGGGGACCAGGTCCAACCGATTTTCATGGAAAATTTGTCCGGACCGATTTAGGCTGTGATCCATCGCCGTTTCCCCACGGCCATGGAGCCGCCTCATGCGCCGCCAACCCGTGACCGTCTTTCCCCGGCCAGTCCCGATGCTTGGCCCAAGGCGATATCCCGCCGCGAAGCCCGCCTGATCCGGGCCAATACCTCTGCTGGACAGAGATGGTCCCAGCCATGAACATCACGCCCCTGTAACGGAATCCATGCCCTCGTGACGCCCCTTGCCCCTCAACGCCAACTCTCCCTCGGGATCGACATCGGCGGCACCTTCACCGATCTCGTGCTGCATGATCCGGTCGGGCAGCGCGCGGGCTCGCTGAAGATCCTGACCACCCATGGCGATCCGGTCAGGGGCATCCTGGAAGGCACACGCCGCCTGCTGGGCGAGGCCGGGGTGGAAGCCGGCGAGATCGCCCGCGTCGTGCATGCCACCACGCTCTTCACCAATGCGCTGATCGAGCGAAAGGGCGCGCTGATCGCCCTGATCACCACGGCAGGCTTCCGCGATGTGCTGAAGATCGGCCGGGAGCGGCGCTATGAGCTGTTCGACCTCTCGCTCCGCCCACCCGCGCCGCTGATGCCGGATCACCTGCGCCTCGAAGTGCCCGAGCGGGTGAAAGCGGATGGCACCGTGCTCACGCCGCTCGACTTCGCAGCCCTCGATGCCGCGGCGGATGAGGCGGTGGCGGCGGGGGCCGAGGCCCTGGCCATCCTGTTCCTCCACAGCGACCTTCACCCGGCGCATGAGGCCATGGCCGCGGCCCGGATCACCGCCCGGCATCCGGGGCTTTCGGTCACCGCCTCGCACGCCATCGTGCGCGAGGTCCGCGAATATGAGCGCGGCTGCACCGCCAGCGCCAACGCCTACATCGCTCCCATGGCGCAAGGCTATCTGGCCCGGTTGGGCGGGGAATTGGCGGGGCTTGGCATTGGCGCGCCGCTGTTGCTCATGCTCTCCAATGGCGGGCTGACCCATCTGGAGGAAGCGAGCCGCGCCCCGGTGCAGCTGCTGGAATCCGGCCCCGCCGCCGGCGCCCTGGCCGCCGCCCACCTGGCCGGCGCCGAAGAGCCGCGCATCCTCGCCTTCGACATGGGCGGCACCACCGCCAAGCTCTGCGTCGTCGAACATGGCGAGCCCGAGATCGTCTTCGGCTTCGAGGCCGCGCGCCAGGCCCGCTTCATCGAGGGCAGCGGCCTGCCCATCCGCATCTCCGCCGTGGACCTCATGGAGATCGGCGCGGGAGGCGGCAGCATCGCGCGGCGCGATGCCATCGGGCTGCTCAAGGTCGGGCCGGACAGCGCAGGCTCCGAGCCCGGGCCGGCCTGCTACGGGCGCGGCGGCACCGAGGCCACGGTGACGGATGCCAATCTCCTGCTCGGCTATCTGGAGCCCACGCGCTTCGCCGGCGGCCGCCTGCCGCTGGACCGCGAGGCGGCGGCCGCGGCCCTGGGCCGCCTCGCACAAGCGCTCGGCATCAGCGTCGCGCAGACGGCATGGGGGATTCATGACGTCGTGACGGAGGCCATGGCCAGCGCCGCGCGCACCCACCTCGCCGAGCGCGGGCGCGACGCCTCCGGCTTTACGCTGGTCTGCACCGGCGGCGGCGGGCCGGTGCATGGCTTCCACCTCGCGCGCAAACTGGGCATCCGGCGCATCATCGTGCCGCCCGAGGCGGGCGTCGCCTCGGCCCTTGGCCTGCTCACGGCGCCGCCGCGGGTGGACCGCGTGGCCACCCTGGGCCGGCGGCTGCTGCACTGGTCCGCCGCCGCTCTGGAGGGCGCCTTTGCCGCCCTGGAGGCGGAGGCCCGCGCCGTGCTGGCGCAGGGCGGCTGGGCGGATGACGCCCCCCCACCCGAGCGCGTGGTGGATGCCCGCTGCCTGGGCCAGGGCGCGCATATGCCCGTGACCCTGCCGCCCGCCCCCTGGCCCAGCGAGGACGCCGCGCTGCACGCGATGATCGCCGAGGCCTTCGCCGCCGCCTATCAGGAGCGCTTCCGCCGCCCGCCGCCCGCCGTACCGATCGACCTCGTCCACGCGCGCGTCGTGCTGCGCGGGGAGCGCCAGCCCCTGCGCCTGGCCGCCATGAAGCACGCCTGGGGCGGACCTGCCCTGGCGCATCAGCGCGAGGTGCTGGGCGATGGCACCAGCGCCATGGCCGACATCTACAACCGCGTCAGCCTGCTGCCGGGCTTCTCCGCCTGCGGCCCAGCCCTGGTGGAGGAGGATGGCTCCACCCTCGTCATCGGCCGGGGCGGCAAGTTCAGCGTGCTGGAGAACGGCAATATCCTGGTGGAACTGGCCGCATGACCGCCCTGGATCCGGTCAAGCTGGAACTGGTCTGGACGCGGCTGATCTCCGCCGTGGACGAGGCGGCCAAGGCCATCGTCCGCACCTCCTTCTCCACACTCTCCAACGAGGCGAATGACTTCGCCTGCGTGCTGACGGATGCGGAGGCCCGCTCACTCGCGCAGAACACGGGCTCGATCCCGAGCTTCATCGGCACGCTGCCCAACACGGTGCGCGCCATCCGCGAGGCGATCCCGGAGGCCGAGATGCAGCCGGGCGACATCTACGTGACCAACAACCCCTGGATCGGCACCGGGCATCTGAATGATGTCTGCCTCGTTCGGCCGATCTTCCATGGCGGGCGCATCGTGGCCTATGGCGCCACCACCAGCCATGTGCCCGATATCGGCGGGCGGGTGCGCAGCACCGAGGCGCGGGAGCTTTTCGAGGAGGGCTTCCACATCCCGCCCATGCGCCTGCTGCGCGACGGCGTGGCGGATGCGACGCTGATCAGGCTGCTGCGCACCAATATCCGCACGCCCGACCAGACCGAGGGCGACATCTGGGCCCAGGCCTCGGCCGTGACCCTGATCGGCGACCGCGTGGTGCAGACGCTGCTGGATCATGGCCTGGATGACCTTTCGGAAGTGGCCACAGAGATCTTCGACCGCTCGGAAGCCGCCATGATCGCGCGGCTGCGGGCGGTGCCCGAGGGCAGCTGGACCGCCAGCTTCGAGACGGATGGGATGGACCAGCCCTTTCATCTCGCGGTGCGGGTCACGCTGAAGGACGGCCAATTGCTGGCGGATTTCACCGGCAGCAGCCCGCAGCAGCCACGCTCGGTGAATTGCCCCTTCACCTACACCCGCGCCATGACCTGGTTCGTGTTGAAGGCCATGCTGCTGCCCGAACTGCCCAGCAATGACGGCATCTTCCGCCCGATCCGGCTGCACGTGCCCGAGGGCTGCATCCTGAACCCGCGCGAGCCCGCCCCCGTGGGCGGCCGCGCCGCCACCGGCCATTACGTGCCGGTGCTGATCTTCCAAGCCATGGCCGAGGCCCTGCCCGACAAGGTGCGCGCGGCCCCGGGCAGCCCGCTCTGGATGCTGAGCCTCGCGGGCCGCGACCAGGCGGGGCAGCCCTATGCCGGCACGCTGTTCTTCAATGGCGGCACCGGCGCGGGGGCGGCGCAGGAGGGGGCGGATTCCATCTCCTGGCCCTCCAACATCTCAGCGACGCCGGTCGAAGTCGCCGAGCGCACGGCGCCCGTGCTCATCCACCGCAAGGTGCAGTTGCACGAATCCGGCGGCAGCGGGCGCCAGCGCGGCGGCAAGGGGCATGAGACGGAGATCGAATGCGAGGCCGATGGCATCGCGGCGGTCTTCGTCACCGAGCGGATCAAATACCCCGCCCCCGGCCTCTTCGGGGGCGGCGCTGGGGCGCGGGGCGAGGTGCTGATCGACGGCAAGCCCACGAATACCCGGACGCAGCAGGTGCTGAACAAGGGGACGCGCGTCACGGTGCGGACACCGGGGGGTGGTGGGTTCGGGGAGGCGTAGAGAAAAAAGGGCCTCCGGCGGCCGGGGCCGAGGGGCCCCGGACCCCGGCTATTCGGTTCGGATCAGCCGCACGCGGCGGCCGGCCACGCCCAAGGCCAGCTTCCCGGTCTTCAGGGCCAGCGCGTCTTCGCCGAAGACCTCGCGGCGCCAACCGGTGAGGGCGCGGATATCGGGCTCGCTCTCGCTCGCCAGGCGTTCCAGATCCTCGGTGTCGGCGAGCAGCTTGGGCGCTACGTGATGCGCCTCGGCACTCGCGGCCAGCAGCACCTTCAGCAGCGCCACCAGCGCGGGTGAGGCGCCAGCGCCCTTGCGGGCCTCGAGCGGCATGGGAAGCTGGTCTTCGGGCAGCGCCTTGGCCTCGGCGATGGCGGCCAGCAGCGACACGCCCGACTTGCCGCGGGCAAAGCCCTCCGAAATGCCGCGTGCCCGGGCCAGTTGGTCCGTCGTCTCCGGGGCCGTCGCCGCCACTTCCAGCAGCGTCTCGTCCTTCACCAGGCGGCCGCGCGGGATGTTGATGCGCTGCGCCTCGGCCTCGCGCCAGGCGGCGGCGGCACGCAGCAGGCCCAGGAAGCGGCGATTGCCGGATTTCGGCTTGAGCCGCTCCCAGGCCTCGCCGGGCTCGGTGATGTAGGTGGAGGGCTCCAGCAGCGCGTCCATCTCCTGCGCCACCCAATCCAGGCGGCCCTCGGCCAGCAGCTTCTCGCGCAGGCGCAGATAGACCTGGCGCAGATGCGTCACATCCCCCGCCGCATATTCGATCTGCGCGCGGGAGAGCGGGCGGGCCGACCAGTCGGAGAAGCGGTGCGCCTTGTCGATGGACGCGCCGGCCAGCGCGCGGACCAGGCTGTCATAGCTCGCCTGGTCGCCGAAACCGGCCACCATGGCGGCGATCTGCGTGTCGAACATCGGCGTGGGCACGGCGCCGAATTTCAGCAGGAAGATTTCGACATCCTGCCGGGCGGCGTGGAAGACCTTGACCACAGCCGGGTCGGCCAGCAGGTCCCCCAGCGGGGCGAGGTCCATGCCCGGCGCCTCGGCATCCACCACCGCCACCTCGTCGCGGCCAGCCAGCTGGACGACGCAGAGCTCCGGCCAATAGGTGCGCTCGCGCATGAACTCGGTGTCCACGGTCACGAAAGGCTCCCGCCGGAGCCGGTCGCAGAGCTCCGCGAGGTCGGAGGATTGCGTGATGAGGCGAGGAGTCGGTTCTTGCGCAGCGGCCATCGGATCGGTTTGCCGCCGGAAGGGCCGCCATGCAAGGGCATGTCTTGACAGCGGGCGCGCGCGAAGGCCCTTACCGAGGCCAGAAATCTCGACAGCGCAGGATCACATGCACGCCTACCGCACCCACACCTGCGGCGCGCTTCGCGCCGAACACGCCGGGCAGACCGCCCGCCTCTCCGGCTGGGTGCATCGCAAGCGCGACCATGGCGGCCTGCTCTTCATCGATCTCCGCGACCATTACGGCCTCACGCAATGCGTCATCCCGCAGGGCTCGCCCGTCTTCGAGGCGGCGGACAAGCTGCGCGCGGAGAGCGTCATCACCGTGACCGGCGAGGTGGTGAACCGCGAGCCCGGCACGATCAACGACAAGCTCCCCACCGGCGCCATCGAGCTGCGCGTGAAGGAGCTGGTGCTGCAATCCGCCGCCGAGGTGCTGCCCTTCCAGGTCGCGCAGGAGCAGGAGGCGCCGGAGGAGATGCGCCTGCGCTACCGCTTCCTCGACCTCCGGCGCGAGCGGCTGCAGCGGAACATGATCCTGCGCGCGCAGATCATCCAGGATATCCGCGAGCGCATGATCGCGGTGGGTTTCAACGAGTTCCAGACGCCGATCCTGACCGTCTCCTCACCCGAGGGCGCGCGCGACTTCCTGGTGCCCGCCCGCCTGCATCCCGGCAAGTTCTACGCGCTGCCGCAGGCGCCGCAGCAGTACAAGCAGCTGACGATGGTGGCGGGCTTCGACCGCTACTTCCAGATCGCCCCCTGCTTCCGCGACGAGGCCGGCCGCGCCGACCGCACGCTGATGTTCTACCAGCTCGACGTCGAGATGAGCTTCGTCACCCAGGAAGACGTGTTCACGACGATGGAGCCCGTCATCCGCGGCACCTTCGAGCGCTTCGCCGATGGCCGCCATGTGGATGGGGGCCCCTGGATCCGCATCCCCTATGCGAAGGCGATGCTCGACTACGGCTCCGACAAGCCGGATCTGCGCAACCCGCTGGTGATCCGCGACGTGACTCAGCATTTCGCGGGCTCGGGCTTCGGGCTGTTCGCGAAGATCGCGGCGAGCGGCGGCGTGATCCGTGCCATCCCGGCGCCGGGTGCGGGCGGCAATCCGCGCAGCTTCTTCGACAAGCTGAACGAGTGGGCGCGCGCCGAGGGCGCGGGCGGCCTCGGCTACATCACCTTCGACGCGGTCCCCGCCGGAGGCGACGCAGCAATTCCCAAGGGCCCGATCGCGAAGAACCTGGAGGCCGAGCGCGCCGAGGCCATCCGCGTGGCCTGCGGGCTGCAGGCCGGCGATGCCGTCTTCTTCGCCGCCGGCAAGGAGGCCGATGCGGCCAAGTTCGCCGGCCAGACGCGGCTGCGCCTGGGCCATGAGCTGGGCCTGACCGAAAAGTCCGGCTTCCGCTTCTGCTGGATCACCGATTTCCCCTTCTATGAGCTGAACGAGGAAACCAACCAGGTCGATTTCAGCCACAACCCCTTCTCGATGCCGCAGGGCGAGATGGAAGCGCTGGAAACGAAGGATCCGCTGACCATCCCCGCCTACCAGTATGACGTCGTCTGCAACGGCTATGAGATGGCCTCGGGCGCGATCCGCAACCACAAGGCGGAGATCATGGTGAAGGCCTTCGGCATTGCGGGCTATCCGCCCGAGGCCGTGGAGGAGCGCTTCGGCGGCATGCTCAACGCCTTCCGCTACGGCGCGCCGCCGCATGGTGGCATGGCGGCCGGCATTGACCGCATCGTCATGCTGCTGGCCGAGGAGCCGAACCTGCGCGAGGTGAACCTCTTCCCGATGAACCAGCAGGGCGAGGAGCTGATGATGGGCTCGCCCTCCACGGTGGAGGAGATCCGCCTGAAGGAACTCTCCATCCGCGTGCAAATGCCGCCGCCGAAGAAGCCGGCCTGAAAAAACGGGGGCCCGGGGGACAAGTCCCCCGGCGGGTCCAGGGCGGAGCCCTGGTCTGTTTTACCCCATCCGCTGCAACGCCGCCCCATGCCTGCGGAGCCACTCGGTGGCGGCATGCCGATGCGGCGAGCGTTGTTCCACCAGCGCCCAGAATCGATCCGAGTGGTTCATCTCCCGCAGATGCGCCACCTCATGCGCCACGACGTAATCCAACACCCAGTCCGGGGCGAGGATCAGCCGCCAGGAAAAGGCCAGGGTGCGGTCCGGGGCGCAACTGCCCCAGCGGCTTTTCGTGTCCTTCAGCCGGATGGCGCGGGGGGCGACGCCGAGCGCCTCGCAATGCGGGCGGGCGGCCAGGACGATGCGGCGCAGCGCCTCCGCGCGGAGGAAGTCGCGCACGCGGCGGGCGATGAAGGGGGCCTCCCCGGTTACCACCAGCGTGCCGCCATCCAGGAAGGCGCCGCCGCGGCGGGTGGGGTCGTGGCGGATCGGGTGTTCGACGCCACCGATGGGCACGCTGCCGCCGGCCTCGAAGGGGCGCTCGGGGGCCAGGCCGCCCAGCTTCTGCATCACCCAGCCGGCATGCTCGGTCAGCAGCGCCACGCCATGCTTGCGGCCCACGCGGTTGGGCAGCGTCACCACCACATCGCCGCGCGTCGGATCAATGCGCAGCGAGACGCGCCGCGCCCGGGCCGAGCGGCGCCAGCGCACCGGGCAGGGCTCGGGCGGCAGCAGGGGGTCCCGCTGGAGCGGGATGATCTCCGAATCGGGAAGCTCCATGCCTCACCATGTCGGCATCCGGCAGCCGGGTTCAACGGTTGACAGGCTGGGCGGCTTGCGTCCCTCTGCGCGGGCATGAACCTGGCCCGCCATATTCCCGCGCTGCTGATCCTCGGCGTGGTCTGGGGGCTGACGCCCTCCATCGTGAAGGGGGCGATGGCCGGCGGCATCGCGCCGCTGGGCTTCGCCTTCTGGGGGGCCTTCGGCTCGGCGCTGATCCTCTCCGTGCTGTGCCTGAAGCGGCGCCTCTCCCTGCCGCTGGATCGGCCGCACCTGGTGCAATACGCGGCCTCCGGGTTTTCCGGCTTCGCGCTGGCCAATTTTGCCGGCTACACGGCGCTGCAATACATCCCGGCCGGGTTCTTCGCGCTGCTGGTGCCGCTCTCGCCCATCCTGACGGTGCTGGGCGCCGCCGCGTTGGGCATGGACCGGCTGACCACGCGGCGCGTGCTGGGCACGGCGCTGGGCTTTGCCGGGGTGGCGCTGGCCATGGCGCCCGGGGCGGCGCTCCCGGATGCGAGCCTGATCGGCTGGGCGCTTCTCGCGGCCGTGACACCGGTGGGCTTTGCGATCTCGAACATCGTCGCCTCGCGCCTGGCGCCACGCGGGACGGATGCGCTGGTGCTGGCGACCGGGGCGCTCTACGCCGCCGCCGTCTTCATCGCGCTCTTCGGGGTGCTGATGGGGCAGATCCATATTCCCGGCCGGATCGGCTGGGGGGTGGAGTGGCTGATCCCCTTCCAGGCGGCGCTGACCGCCTTCGCCTATCTGCTCTACTTCCGGCTGATCGCGGCGACGGGCAGCGTGATCACCAGCCAGACCGGCTATATCGTGACCATCGCCGGGGTGCTCTGGGGCGCGCTGCTCTTCGGCGAGCGGATGGGGTGGCTGGCCCTGCCGGCCGCGCTGCTGGTCTTTGCCGGACTCTGGCTGGTGACGGCGCGGCGCTGAGGGTCCGCCCTCAGCAGATCAGCCGCTCGATCAGAAGCTCGGCCGAGCCCTCATCCGGAATGGCGCCGTCCAGCAGCAGATGCGCGAGGCCATGCACCATGCCCCAGCCCCGCAGGGCGCCGTCGCGCCCGCCCGCATTGGCCTGAAGCGCCAGGAAGGCCTGGCGTGAGGCGGCCAGCAGCGCCGGATGGGCGGCCGAGCGCGCCAGCAGCGGACCGAACATGAGGCGAAACCGACCCGGCCGCGCCAGGGCGAAGCGAATATAGGCACGCCCGCGCGCGACATAGGGCGGTGCATCCCCCGCGGCCACCGCCGCCGCCATGGCCGCGCCGAAAGCCTCGAAGCCGCGCAGCGCCAGGGCGGCCAGCAGCGCCTCCTTGTCCGCGAAGTGGCGATAGGCGGCGGTGGGCGAGACTCCAGCCCGCCGCGCGGCCTCGCGCAGGCTGACGGCGCCGTCGCCGCCCTCATCCAGCAGCGCATCGGCGGCATCGAGGAGCGCCGCGCGCAGATCGCCGTGGTGGTAGGGTTTCTCTGTTGTTGACATTGCTAACATTCGCCGTATGTTGACAATGCTAACATGCGAAGGGCGCCCCTGCCATGCTGTTCCTCCATCTCGGCCTGTCCTTGCTGGCGCTTGGCGCGATCGCGCTGATCCTGGCCCTGCCCAAGGGGCAGGCCGCGCATCGCTGGCTTGGGCGGATGGCGGCGGGCGCACTGGTGCTGAGCGCGCTCACCTCCTTCGGCATCCAGGCGCGCGGGCATTTCTCCTGGCTGCATATCCTCTCGGTGGTGACGCTGGCGAATGTCGCCTGGGCCGTCTGGGCGATCCGGCAAGGCCGCGTCGCCGCGCATAAGCGGGCCATGCTGGCGGGCGCGGGCGGGCTGTTCATCGCCGGCCTTTTCGCCACCTTCGCGCCCGGGCGCTATCTCTACGGCGTGTTGTTCGGCTGAGCGCGCAGCGCCGCCACCTCTTCCCGCAGGGCGCGCACCTCCTGCACCAGGGCGCGCAGATCGGCGCGGTCGGCGCTCTTCTCCGCGGCCTCCGCCGCCGCCGCCCCGGCGCCACGGTCATCGCGCAGCGTCTGGATGCTCTCGACGATCACGCCGATGAAGAGGTTCAACACCACGAAGGTGGAGATGACGATGAAGGGCATGAAGAAGAGCAGCGCGAAAGGCTGCAACTCCATCGCCGGCTTCACGATATTGGCCCAGTCATCCAGCGTCATCAGCTGGAACAGGGTGAAGAGACTGGCGCCCAGCGTGCCGAACTGCTCCTCCATGTCCCCGCCGAAGAGCTTCGTCGCCATCACCGCGAAGACGTAGAAGAGCAGCGCCATCAGCAGCACGATGCTGCCCATGCCGGGCAGCGCGCCCAGCATCGCCTCCACCACATTGCGCAGGCTGGGGACCACCGAGATGAGCCGCAGCACGCGCAACACCCGCAGCGCCCGCAGCACGGCGAGCGGCCCGCTGGCCGGCATCCAGGCGATGGCGACGACGATGAAGTCGAAGAGGCCCCAGGGGTCGCGGAAGAAGCGGCCGCGGAAGGCGTAGATGCGCAGCAGCAATTCCGCCGTGAAGAGGTAGAGAAGGATGGCATCCAGCGCGTAGAGCGCCTCGCCATAGCCCTCCATCACGCTTTGGCTGGTCTCAAGCCCCAGGGTGACGGCGTTCAGCAGGATCAGCCCGATCACCACCCGCTGGAAGATCGGCGCCAGCACGAAGCGCGCCACGCGCGCGCGCAGGTCATCGCCGGCGTCGAGGGCGGTCAGGGCTTCCTGCATGTCCGAATCTCCATGTTGCGGCCATGGAATGGCCGCAGCCGGGCTCAGGATCAAGCCCCGGATGATGACAGGCGCGGGATGATGCGGAAGACGGGCCGAGGCCGGCGGCCTCAGAAACGCAACGCCGGGTAGCCGAAGATCCAGGGATGCGCCACCAGCAGCGCCACCCAGGCCACGCCGCCGATGATCCAGACCAGGCGCGGAATCTCCTCCAGCACCAGCTTGTTCCGCCCGACCAGGATGGCCAGGAAGGGCAGGACGGAGGTGGAAGGCGCCAGCCGCGCCCACATCGCGGGGTCCCGCGCCGCCAGTTTCTTGTCGATCGAGGGCATGCCGACGAGCGAGGTCACCAGGAAGGCGCCGAAGAACAGCACGCCGGAGAGGTTCCCCTTGGCCAGCAGATGCAGCGCCGCCCAGCCGGCAAAGGACCAGAGCATGGGGTGGCGCGTGATCCGCTGGATGCCGCGCGGCCCGCGCTCATCCAGCTTGCCGGCCACCGCCGTGGGATTCGGCGTCGCCACCGAGGCGACGAAGAGCAGCAGCACCGGCAGCATGAGCAGCGCCATCACCCAGCTGAACCAGGCGGGCATGTACCAGAGCGGCACGGCGGGCGCCGCCTGCCAGGCCATGACCAGCAGCGTGATGCTCACCACCGAGACCAGCGAATAGGCGATCCGGAACCCCGCCTCGCCCAGCATGCCGGCAAGGCGCGCGCGCATGGCGGTGCCGGCGATGCCGACATGGACGCCCACCCAGAGCAGCGAAGCGAGAAGCAACAGGATCATGGCGCGGAGCATAGCGGCATCCCGCGCCGCCGCGCCATCGCCGAATGCGGGGCTTGCGCTTCGGCGCGCCGGCGTCACATGCCGAATACCGACGGAAACCTCCCGCCCCTCGCCGCAAGGCGGCGCGGAATATTGCGGTCGCTCACGGGCGCCGCAGCCAGGGCCGCAAGGCCGCCCTGCGCCCGTCCCAGGATCCGCACCCGATGACCGAATACCGTCCCATGGCCCCAAGCACGGCCATGCCCCCCCACATCACCCCGGCGCGCGATCCCGGATGGCTGATGCGGCGCAGCGCCACGGGGCTTGGCCTTGGGGCGGCCCTCACCGTGCTGGCGGTGGCCTGGGCGCAAGCCGTCCTCGGGCTGCTCAGCTTGCTTCTCGTCCTGGGCAGCCTGGCAGGGTTCGGGCTGGGCCTTGTGCGCCATCATGCGGCGCGGTTCCGGCGCCCATGAAAAAGGCGCCGGGGGTTCCCCCCCGGCGCCGGTCCTGCACCCCCGAACGGAGGGCTACTTGGCCGCGCGCCAATCGGCGGTGCTGGCCGAGCCATCCTCGTTCTCGGCGAAGATGTCCCGCTTGTAGGTCTCGGGCACCATGAAGATGCCGATCACCACGGTCGCGAGCGCGATGATGATGGGGTACCAGAGGCCGGCATAGACGTCGCCGGTCTGGGCGATGATCGCAAACGCGGTCGCGGGCATCAGGCCACCGAACCAACCATTGCCGATGTGATAGGGCAGCGACATGGAGGTGTAGCGGATGCGGGTGGGGAAGAGTTCCACCAGCGCCGCCGCGATCGGGCCGTAGACCATGGTCACGTAGATCACGAGCAGGGTGAGCATCGCGATCAGAACGGCCGGCTGCTCGCGGAAGATGTCGAAGGGACCGGACATCTTGACCACGGTCGGATTGGCCGCCGTGGGGTAGTTCACCGCGGCCAGGGCGGCGGTCAGCTGGGCCTGGAATTGCGGGTTGAGTCGCACCTGGCCGTCCACCACGGCGGTGGCGTTCACCACCGGCTGGCTCGCGATCTGCACGGTCACGGCCTGCTGGCCCGGCGTGTTCTGCACCCGGTAATTCACCGAGGCGCGTGCCAGGGCGGCCTTGGTGATGTCGCAAGGCTGGGTGAAGCGCGCCGTGCCGGTCGGGTTGAACTGGAAGGAGCAGCCCGCCGTATCGGCCGAAACCACGACCGAGATATCGGCATGCGCGGCCGAAAGGGCCGGGTTGGCCTCATGGCTGATCAGCTTGAACATCGGGAAGTAGGTCAGCGCCGCGATCAGGCAGCCGCCCAGGATGATCGGCTTGCGGCCGATCTTGTCCGAGAGCCAGCCGAAGAGCACGAAGCCGCCCGAACCCAGGATCAGTGACCAGGCGATCAGCATGTTGGTGGTGAAGCCGTCCACCTTCATCACCTGGCCCAGGAAGAACAGCGCGTAGAACTGGCCGGTGTACCAGACCACCGCCTGGCCCATGACGAGGCCGAGCAGGGCGAAGAGCGCGATCTTGGCATTCTTCCACTGGCCGAAGGCCTCGCCCAGCGGCGCCTTGGAGCCCTTGCCCTCTTCCTTCATCTTCTGGAAGGCGGGGCTTTCATTCATCTGCATGCGGATCCAGACCGAGATCGCCAGCAGCACGACGGAGAGCAGGAAGGGAACGCGCCAGCCCCAATCGGCGAAGGCCGCCTCGCCCAGGATGGTGCGGGTGCCCAGGATGACCAGCAGCGAGAGGAAGAGGCCCGCCGTCGCCGTGATCTGGATGAAGCTGGTATAGAAGCCGCGCCGGCCATTCGGCGCGTGCTCGGCCACGTAGGTCGCGGCACCGCCATATTCACCGCCCAGCGCCAGGCCCTGCAGCATGCGCATCACGATGAGCGCGATGGGCGCCAGGATGCCGATCTGGTCGGAGGTGGGCAGGATGCCGACGATGAAGGTCGAAGCACCCATGATCACGATGGTGACCAGGAAGGTGTATTTGCGGCCGACGAGATCGCCCAGGCGGCCAAAGACCAACGCGCCGAAGGGGCGGACCAGGAAGCCCGCGGCGAAGGCGAGCAACGCGAAGACATTGCGCGTCGTCTCGTCATACATCGAGAAGAACTTCACCCCGATCACGGCCGCGAGCGAGCCGTAGAGGTAGAAGTCATACCACTCGAAGACCGTGCCGAGCGAGGAGGCCAGGATGACCTTCTTCTCCTCGGGTGTCATGGGTTTCGCCTTGGCCGACGCCATGGGCACTGATGTTGCGGATGCCATTCCCAACCCTTTCTTATTTCACGAAAAAAAATGGCCGGCCACGCAGAGCGCACCGGCGATGACAGTGTCATGAAGACAGGGTTGTTGTGGCGCAGGCTTTGCGCTGGATCAAATTAAGCTGACATGCCGAAAACGTCACTCGGCATCTTGCTGCGATGCAACAATTACATCTCAGTCAGAAGGTTACGCGTCATCGTTGCGGCATCAAATCGGCGTTCCAGCTCCTGCTGCGTGGTCACCACCTGGAAGCGCAGCGCGCCCTTGATGGCGATGCTCTCGCCCTGGCGCTGCTCGGAATGGATCGGCAAGGTGGCGAAGAGAACCGCCTCGGCGGTCAGCGGCAGGCGGTGCGCCGGGAGGGGCGGTTCCTGCTGCAACGTGGCGAGGTAATGCGGCAGCGCGTCCCGGGCATCGGCGGCGCTGGGCGCTTCCTCCGGCGGAGGCGTTTCGCTGAGCAGCGCGGCCTGGTGCAGCGCAATAAGCCGTTGCGCCAGCAGATCTTTCCGGTCCGCGGCGTAGGGGCGCAGATGCGCTTCCACCAGGGCGGTCACATCGGCCAGCGCAGCGAAGAAGACCTGCCAGCGGCAATGCGCCAGCGCCGCCTGGAAATCCGGGTCGCTGAACAATTGCTTCTCGCTGCGGCCAGCCTTCACACGGCAGTAATCCAACACCGTCTTCTGCGCCACATAGGCCGCCTGGCCATGCAGGAAGCGCGCGAGATCAGAGGGCAAAACCTGACGACGACTGCGAAAAAAATCGAGAAGGGCCAAGGGGCATGCTCCAGATTGCGGGCGGTATGGCGCGAAAGCCACGACACATCCACATTGTTAATTATTAACCATTGTTAACTCATCAGGCCTGGGTGCCTTCGCTAGATGAAAAACTGGATGGTGCATGTCGGAAACATGTGCCGGGAGGAGATCGAGCATGCCCTTAGTTGAGTCCGGCCCCGAGCCGGAATCCGCCACTTCGGCGGCGGTGGATCCCGTCACCGCGCAAGCTTACTGGAAGAAAACCTCGGGCCTGATGTGGACCGTGCTGGCGATCTGGTTCATCGCCGGCTTTGGCGTGCATTTCTTCGCGCAGACGCTGAATCCCATCCATATCTTCGGTTTTCCGCTGGGCTTCTACATGGCCGCGCAGGGCAGCCTGATCATCTTCGTCGTTGGCCTCTTCTGGTTCGCCAAGCGCCAGAACGAGATCGACGAAGAGTTCGGCGTGCAGGAGGACGCGTAACATGGCTGATACCACGGGGGCGAAAGACCCCTTCATTGCCAATCTGAACAAGATCTATGTCGGCTATACGGGCGGTTTCGCCTTCTTCGTCGTTCTGCTGGGCATTCTCGAGCAGATGGGCGTGCCGGATCGCATCATCGGCTACCTGTTCGTCTTCCTGACGATCGGTGTCTATGCCTATATCGGCATCATCAGTCGCACCCAGGTTGCTTCCGAATACTATGTCGCGGGGCGGCGTGTCCCCGCCATCTACAACGGCATGGCCACCGGCTCCGACTGGATGTCGGCGGCGAGCTTCATCGGCATGGCGGGCAGCCTTTACGCGCTCGGCTATGGCGGGCTTGCCTTCATCCTGGGCTGGACCGGCGGCTACATGCTCGTCGCCATCCTGCTCGCCCCCTACCTGCGCAAGTTCGGCCAATACACCGTGCCGGACTTCCTGGGTGCCCGCTTCGGCGGCAACTGGGCGCGCTCGATCGGCGTCATCGTCCTGATCACCGCCTCCTTCGTTTATGTGGTGGCGCAGATCGTGGGTGTCGGCATCATCACCCAGCGCTTCCTGGAAGTGTCGTTCCTGACCGCCGTCTTCCTCGGCCTGGCCGGCATCCTGGTCTGCTCGATGCTGGGTGGTATGCGCGCCGTCACCTGGACCCAGGTGGCGCAGTACATCATCCTCATCATCGCCTACCTGATCCCGGCGATCCTGATGTCGGTGAAGATCTCGGGCGTGCCCATCCCGCAGCTCATGTACGGGCTGGCGCTGGAGCGCATCGAGGTGCTGGAGCAGGGCTTCCGCGCGGCCGGCATGACGCCGCCGCCGGGCGTCGTCGGCTGGCACACGGCACCCTTCATCGGCGCCAATGGCCAGTTCAGCATGAACGCGGCGGTGAACTTCTTCGCGCTGATCTTCTGCCTCATGGTCGGCACCGCGGCCCTGCCGCACGTGCTGATGCGCTACTTCACCACGCCGTCCGTGCGTGAAGCCCGCGCCTCGGTCGCCTGGTCGCTGTTCTTCATCTTCCTGCTGTACTTCACGGCGCCGGCCTATGCCGCCTTCGGCAAGCTGGAGATCTACCAGACCGTGATCGGCCAGCCGATCGCGTCGCTGCCGGACTGGATCAAGAACTGGCAGCTGATGTCGCCCTACGGCGTCAACTGGGTGAACATCGTCGACGTCAACCGCGACGGCATCGTCCAGTGGGGCGAGTTCCGCATCCACCCCGACGTCGTCGTGCTGGCGACGCCGGAGATCGCGGGCTTGCCCTATGTCATCGCCGGCCTGGTGGCCGCCGGTGGCCTGGCCGCCGCGCTGTCCACCGCCGACGGCCTGCTGCTGGCGCTGGCCAACGCCCTCAGCCACGACGTCTACTACAAGATGATCAACCGCAACGCGCCGACCGCGAAGCGCCTGATCATCTCCCGCGTGCTGCTGGTGATCGTCTCCCTCCTCGCCGCCTGGGCGGCGGGCAGCATGGGCGCCGACATCCTGTTCCTCGTCGCCTGGGCCTTCTCCATCGCCGCCGCCGGCCTGTTCGCCGCGCTGGTGATGGGCGTGTGGTACAAGAAGACGACCAATGCCGCGGCCTGCTGGGGCATGGCGGTGGGCTACATCTTCACCTTCGGCTACCTGATCTGGACGGAATTCTACGGCCTGTCCTTCATGGAGCTGTTCGCCACCAAGGAGGCGATCCTGAACGCCGCGCGCCAGACCGTGGCGCTGCCGGCGGCTTCGGCGGAGCTGAAGGCCTATGCCCAGGGCCTGGTGAACAACGCCGCGCAGATCCAGGACGGCGCGCTGTCCTGGTTCGGCCAGCTGATCCTGACGACCGACAGCGTGGTCCTGCGTGGCCGCACCGTCGCGCGGCTGTGGACGCTGAACAACATCTCCGGCGGCATCATCGGCGTGCCGCTGTCCTTCATCACCATCTACGTGGTCTCGAAGTTCACGACGGCCCCGTCGCAGGCGATGCAGGACTTCATCGACGACATCCGCATCCCGAAGGGCGGCGTCCGCCTGGTGGACAACCGCGAGGCCGTCGAGTGATGTGCCGCGGCGGCGCCGCCGGCGCCGCCGCACGGGTGCCCGGGGGCGGTCGAATCCCTCGGGCGCCGGCCCGGCCGATGGCGCGAGACGCCTTCGGCCCAGACGCCCGCCTCGGCGAGATCGCGGCGGGATCCTGGGGGGCGGCCGGTTGTGGCCGCCCCTTTTTTCTTGCACATGCGGCGCCTGCCACGCGCGCTCGGGGGGGGCGATGCAGTCCTTCGTCACGGACCACCTGCCGTTCTGGATCGCCACCTATGCGCTGGCGCTGACCGCCTGGGCCTGCCTCGGGCGGTTCATGATGCAGGTCTTCATCCCGCATGACAGCCACAACTACATCTGGCGCGGCTTCCGGTTGCTGACGGACTGGGCCGTGTGGTGCGCGCGGCGGCTGATCCCGAGCTATGTCGGGCCGCATTTCCTGCCGCTGGTCGCGGCCTGCTGGCTGTTCGGCCTCAGGCTCGTCTTCGGCGTGCTGGCTGTGGGCATGGGGCTCGCACCCCGCATCACCCCACCGGGCGCGGGCTGAGGGCGCGCCGATGACCCCGCAAAACCTGTTCGTCGCGACCGTCGCGCTGTGCCTGGTCAACGGCCTGGTCAGCCCGGCCCTGCCGTTGATGATGGCGCTCTGGCCCGTCTGGATGCCGGAGATGGTCCGGCCCTCCAACGAGACAGTCTATTACGGCGCCTCCCTGCTGGTCTCGACCGGCACGCTGCTGCTCTCGGCCGTCCCCGCCGCCATCGCCGAGCGCGCGGGGCTGGCGATGGAGCGCGCCATGTGGGTCTGGCTGGGCGGGGCGGGGGTGCTGCTGCTGCTCGGCCTCGGGTGAGGCGCGGCCGACAGGCCGGGTGCAATCGCGCCGCCGCAACGTCGTCTCAATTGACGGGACTACGCTTCATGATCTAGAAACTTCCTGCTCCCGGCACCCTGCACGGGCGCGGGATACGCGCATGCGCACCAGCTTCCTCGTCGCGGCCGCGCTGGCCGCCTCCCTCCTCCTGCCGGCCCCGGGCCGCGCCCAGGCCGACGCTGCCCCGCCCGCCCCGCGGCTGGACGCGATCGCGGCGCGCGGGGAGCTGCTGGTCTGCATCTGGCCGGAATACTTCGCCATCTCCTTCCGCAACCCGCGCAGCGGGGAGCTGGAGGGGATCGACATCGACATGGCCCGCGCCCTGGCGGCGCGGCTTTCGGTCCGGCTCGGCTTCGTCGAGACCAGCTTCGCCCAGTTCATGGACCGCATCGAGCAGGGCGCCTGCGACATCGCCATGATGGCCGTCGGCATCACCCC
>JAIYDS010000114.1 GCA_027487385.1 Acetobacteraceae bacterium
CGCAGCATGGTGTCCACCATCTCCAGGCTGCCCATCTTGGTGCCCGCGCGCATCTGCGCGCAATGCGGCGCCTGGGTCATGCTCTCCTGCCCGCCCGCGACGACGATGGTGGCGTCTCCGCTCGAAATCTGCTGGGCGGCGAGGGCCACGGCGCGCAGGCCGGAGCCGCAGAGCTGGTTGATGCCGAAGGCCGTGCGCTCGACCGGGATGCCGGCATTCACGGCGGCCTGGCGGGCCGGGTTCTGGCCGGCACCGGCCGAGAGGATCTGGCCCAGGATCACCTCATCCACATCGGCGGCGGCGACGCCGGCGCGGGAGAGGGCGGCCTCGATCGCGACCTTGCCCAGATCATGAGCGGAGAGGCTGGCGAAAGCCCCGTTGAAGCTGCCCACCGGCGTGCGCGCGGCGGAGGCGATGACGATATCCATGGCTGAGGGCCCTCCGAGGGAATGATTGGCGGCATACTCGCGCTTCGTTACTGGCGGCGCAACCACTCCAGCAGCGGCCGCCAGAGCGCGGCTTCCGCCCCCTGCCCCGCCACCATGCCGATATGCCCGGCCTTGGCCAGATGCACCGTGGCGCCCGGCAGGGCGGCCGCCAGCGGCAGGGCCGAGGCGGGCAGGACAATGCGGTCCCGCGCCGGGATCGCGAGGAAAGTGGGGCCGCGCCAATCGCCGGGGTTCACCGGCAGCCCAGCCACCGCCCATTCGCCGCGCGCCGTGGCGTTGCGGCCATACCAATCGCCCAGCGCCTCCCGCGCCACGGGGGCGGCCAGCGGCACGCCGTCATTCAGCCAATCCTCCAGCACCACGAAGCGGCGGGCGCGGTCGGATTCCGGGTCCAGCCGGCCGAAGGCGCGGAATTTCTCGGGGATGCCATAGGGGTCCATCATGGCAAACAGGCTCTGCAGCAGGTCCACGCTGAGCGCGCCCATCGGCGCCATCAGCGGCTCGAAGCCCGGCAGCAGCCGCGCCACAGTCGCGGCTTGCGGGTCGGCCGCGAAATCCCAGGGGGTGGCGAGCAGAGCGAGGGCCGACACGCGGTCCGGCCGGCGGATGGCGGCGGCCAGCGCCAGCAGCCCGCCCATGCAATAGCCGGCCAAGATCAGGCCTTGCGGCGCGGCCATCAGCGCGCGCTCCAGCCGGCCGGCGATGTGGTCGGTCAGGGTGAAGCGCCGCTCGATGGGGCCGGGCCAGCCCCAATCCAGCAGCAGCGGCCGCACCCCCTGCCCGGCCAGGAAGCGCATCAGCGAGGCGCCCTCATCCAGGTCCAGCACCGTCGCGCGGTTGACCAGCGAAGGCACGAAGAGCACCGGGCGGCCGCCCCCCCCGAAATCCAGCAGCCGCGCCGAACCCTCCTGCCAGAGCACCGGCGGGTCAATCAGGCGCCGCGCATGGGGGTGGCGGCGATAGGCGGCGAGGCCGCGCAGCAGCGCCCGGTCTTCCCGCCAGAGGCGGCGCAGCACGGCGGCGCGAAAGGCCTCAGGGCTTGCGCCGAGGGGCCCGAGGCTTGCGGCGATCCGCGCCGCCTCCGCCTGGCCGGCCTTCGAGCGCGGCCAGCCGCTGTTCCAGCTCGGCCAGCCGGGCCCGGAGTGCGGCGGATTGGGCAGCGGATTCATCAGCGCCGCCAGACCCCGGCTCGCGCCCAGGATCAGGTGCAGGTTGAGCGGGCGCGGGCCCCGCCGCGGAGCGGCTGTGGGATTCGGCCGCGGAGCGGCTGTCGGGGGCTGCCGCGGGTGAGTGGCGTTCATGCGGCGCCTGCCACTTGGCCGCCGCCGCCATCTGCGCGGTCTGGGCCCGCCAGAAGGCCGCCATCAACGCCACCGAGGCCGACCAGGCCTCCGCCAACTCCGCATCCTGGCCGAGCCCCGCCAACTCGCTCTCCCACAGGGCGATCCAATCGGCGGCCAGTCGGTCGAGATCTTCCGGGTTGGGGGGGAGGGTCATCCATGCCCGTGACTATGCGTTGATGAGACGGGGAGCATAGCGCGAAGCCTTATCGCTTCCCATGGCACCCGTGCTACGCTTGCACTGCAACAAACGCCAGACACCTTTATCGTCAGACTGGGGGTTCCGCATGCCCGATCAATCCGCCGAAACGAAGCCGGCGAAGCCGCCGGTCGTCGTGAAGAAATATGCCAACCGCCGACTCTACAACACCGAGAGCAGCAGCTACGTCACCCTCGAAGACTTGGCCCAGATGGTGCGCGCGGGCCGGGATTTCGTGGTCTATGACGCGAAGTCGAGCGACGATATCACCCGCTCCGTCCTCACGCAGATCATCGTGGAGGAGGAGGCGAAGGGGAGCCACCTTCTGCCCGAAAGCTTCCTTCGGCAATTGATTGGATTCTATGGGGATAGTTTGCAGGGCGTGTTGCCGCGCTATCTCGAGGCGACCATGACCGGGTTTTCCCGCCAGCAGGAGGAGATGCGGCGCGGCATGGAACAGGCGCTGAAGCCCTTCAGCCTGGAGGAGATCAGCCAGCGCAACATGCTGATGATGGAGCGCGCGATGAACCTCTTCTCGCCCTTCCAGGGGCGCAGCGAATTGGACGCACTCAAGAGCGAGAATGCGGCGCTGAAGGCGGAACTCAGCGCGTTGAAGGCGAAGGGGTGAGACGGGGGGAAGGGTCTTGAGGGGCGCTGCCCCTCAAACTCCCCGTCAAGAACCTCAGGTTCTTGCATCTCCGACCAGGGGTGACAGCCCCCCTTACCGGTACCACCGCGTCGGCAAATACATCACCACCTCCGGCACATAGGTGCACAGCATCAGTACCCCCAGCAGCGGCACCATGAATGGGGCCACGCCGCGCGCCGCATCCTCGAAGGAAATGCCCCCCACCCGTGCGAGGATGAACAGCACGATCCCCACCGGCGGCGTCAGCAGCCCGATGCAGAGGTTGAGCACCATGATCAGCCCGAAATGCACCGGGTCCACGCCGATGCTCTCCATGATGGGCAGCATGATCGGCACCAGGATCAGGATGGCGGGCAAGGGCTCGATCGCCAGGCCCACCAGCAGCAGGAAGACATTGGCGATCAGCAGGATCAGCCATTTCTGCTCGGTGATGGAAAGCACCCAGCCCACCACCTGCTCGGACACACGCGTGGTGGTCAGCAGCCAGCCGAAGATTTCCGAGGCGGCGACGATGAGCAGGATGGTGGCCGTCACCTCCACCGTCTCGAAGCTCACCTTGCAGATCGCGCGGAAGCCCAGCGTGCGATAGACGATGACGCCCAGGAACAGCGCATAGGCCACGGCGCAGATGGCGCCCTCGGTCGGCGTGAAAAGCCCGAAGCGCATGCCGCCGATGATCAGCACCGGCGTCAGCAGCGGCAGGATGCCGCGCGCCAAGGACCGGCCCAGCTCATAGAGGCGGAACTTCGCATCCGCGCCATAGCCGTGGCGCCGCGCATACCACCAGACCATGACCATCAGGCAGGAGGCCAGCAGCAGTCCCGGCACGATGCCGGCCGCGAAGAGCTGCCCGATGCTCGCATTGGCCGAGACGCCGTAGATCACCAAGGGCAAGGAGGGCGGCAGCAGCGGCCCCAGCATCGAGCTCGCCGCCGTGATGCCGACGGCGAATTTCGGGTCATAGCCATGGGCGCGCATGGCCCGCACCTCGATGGTGCCGAGGCCCGCGGCATCGCCCACCGCCGTCCCGCTCATGCCCGCGAAGACGACCGAGCCCACCACATTCACCTGGCCGAGCCCGCCGCGCATCCAGCCCACCGCGGCCACCGCGAAGTCATAGATGCGCTCGGTGATGCCGGAGGAGTTCATCAGCATGCCGGCGAAGATGAAGAAGGGCACGCAGAGCAGCGGGAAGGAATCCACGCCCCCCACCATGCGGTGCACGATGGCGAGCAGCGGGATGGAGCCATCCACCATGGCAAAGATGATGGAGGCGCCGGCCAGCGAGATGGCGACGGGCAACCCCAGCGCCAGCAGCCCAAAGAACCCAAAGAGCAGAATGGCCGCCGTCATGCCACGAGCTCCAGGAACGGGGTCTGGGGCCCCGGCCCCAGCCGCCGGAGGCTTTTGTCTTGCGTGTGGGTCATGCGAGCACATCCTGCGCGCTGGGCGCATCGCCATGCCGCCACCGCCGCCAGACCCACCAGCACTCCCGCAGCAGCATGGCCACGAACCCCGCCGCCACCGGCCAATAGACCCAGGCGAGGGAGGCGTTCAGGCTGTCCATCGGCATCACGCCCATGCGTTCGGAGAGGTCCACGCTGATCCAGGCGCCGAAGCCCCAGAAGGCCAGGCGGCAGAGGTCCTGAAAGGCCCAGAGCGCGCGTCGCCCGGCCCGCGGCAATGCCATCTCCAAGGCCTCGACACGGATATGCGTGCCGCGCCGCACCGCGCCCGCGCTGCCGATGAAGGTGAGGATGATCAGGAGATAGCGCGCCACCTCTTCGGTCCAGGCGACGCTGTCATTCAGCACATAGCGGCTGAAGAACTGCGTGAAGACCAGGAGGCCCAGCACCCAGAGCAGGCAAAGGCCCAGCCAATCCTCGATGCCATACCGGCGAAACGAAAAATGGCGCAGGTCGTCGGCATAGCCGGCCTCCTGCGCCTCGGCGATTCCCGCGAAGGGCTTTTCCAAAACGCTATCCCCAAACCTTGTCGTTCAGGGAAGTCTAGCGAAGCTCCGCCCGCTTGCCACTAAATCCCGCTTCATCCGAGGCCGGTGACGTTCATCGGCGCCGGCACCCAGGCATAGCCATCCCCCTGGCGGGCGACATGGCCCAGCCCCGGCCAGGGGAAGTGGTAGCTCAGCAGCGCGTGCCGGTCCGTCGCCACGCGGTCCAGCATGCGCGCGCGCGAGCGGGCGGATTGCGCGGGGTCGCTGTCGAAGGCGAATTCCCAGGCGGGGCGGCGCAGCATGATGGCGTGGTGATGCGCGAGGTCACCGGAATTGATCACCGTCCGCCCGCCGCTGGTGATGGCGAAGACATGATGCCCGATGGTGTGGCCGGGCGTGGCGAGTGCGGTGACGCCGGGGACCACCGGCTGCTCGTCGCGGATCGGCAGGATGCGGTCCCGATAGGCGTTGAGGTTGCGCTTCGCGCCCTCGATGAAGATGGGCATGAAGGCGGGGCCGCGCTTGTTCGCGTCATCCGTCCAGAAGCGCAGGTCCAGCTCGCTGATCGCGACCTGCGCATTGGGGAAGACGCGCGCGCCCGCGGCATCCACCAGGCCCC
>JAIYDS010000132.1 GCA_027487385.1 Acetobacteraceae bacterium
AGGGCATCGTCTCTCTCCCGAGAAAAACTGCCCAAAAGCGTCAAGCATGTCCCCGAACACCCGTCAGGGATGTCTCCGGTCTAAACAGCCCCCCCGGCCCCAGCCGCCGGAGGCCCTTTCTTTACCCCACCCGCCGATACTCCACCCCCCGCGCCAGCCAGCACCCCACCCGCACACCGGCCACCCGTCCTTCCTCCCGCCGGAAGGCGAGCGTCCAATCCCCCGGCGGCGCGTGATCCAGCGCGCGCGGGCAGGGCAGCGCCCAGAGATCCGGCCCGATCGGCTCCAGCAGTTCCATCCGCCCCTGCCCCAGCGGCCCGGAGAAGCCGCCATAGGCCACGCCTCCTTCCGTGGTGACCTGCAACTCGGCCGCCAGCTCCGCGGCATGGTAGCGCCCGCCGATGTCAGGGCTGGGCGTGCCTTCGCAGGGGATCAGCCGCGCGCGGTGATTGTCCTGCGGCCGCTCCATCCAGAGCCCCTCGGGCCCGGCGCGCAGCCGGGTGCGGGCGTGGCCCGCGGAGCCATCCGGCTGCAGATCGAGCCACTCGGCCGATTGGCCGAAGCGCAGGCGCAGCCGGCCAGGCGCGGCCAGGTCAATCCGGGCGGACAGCCCCGTCTCCGGCTCGCGATAGCTGCCGAGCCATTCGGGGGTGGGCAGGCCGGGGTCGGGCTGCGGGCGGGCCTCGCCCAGCAGGGCGGCCAGCGCATCCAGCGCGGCGCCGGCGGCATCGGCTATGTGGTTGAACAGCACGACGACGGAGATGCGCTCTTCGGCCAGATGCAGGCGATGGCTGCGCCAGCCGCGCAGGGCGCCGCCATGGCCGGTGATGGCCCGGCCGAATTCGCGGCCACGCGCCAGGCCGAAGCCATAGGGCGCGGGCGCGCCATCGGCGAAGGTCACGGGGACGGATAGCCTGGTGTAAAGCGCCTGCGGGTCCTCGCGCGTGGCGTCCAGATGGCGCTCCCAGGCGATCATGTCGTCCAGGCTGGCGGCGATGGCGGCATCGCCGGTCCAGAGGATGCGGTTCTCGGCCGCGCGGAAGCCGGCGGCCTGGCTGCCCTCATAGCCCTCCGTGCCATCCGGTAGGGCGCGGGTATCGGCGGCGAGGATCGCCGTCTCCATGCCGGCCGGGCCGAAGAGATGGCGGTCCAGAAGCTCGCCAAACGAGCGCCCGCTGCGCGCTTCCAGCGCGTCCGAGAGCAGGCGGAAATTCTGGTTGCAGTAGGAGAAGCGGGTGCCGGGGGCGAATTGCAGGCTGCGCGTGGCGCCGATCAACCGCCCGGCCTCGGCGTCGCCGAAGGGCGCCTCGACCGGGGAGCCCAGCAGCATGGCCAGCGCCCAATAGTCGCGAAGGCCGGATTGGTTGTGCGCGAGGTGACGCGCGCCGGGAAGCGGCCCTTCCAGAAGCGGCAGCCGCGCCCGGATCGCCGGATCCAGCACGTCGGGATCCGGGCAGGTGGCGAGCATGGCGCCGCAGGTAAATTGCTTGGTGATGGAGCAGATGCGGAACAGGCTGGCCGGGGTGAAGGGGATGCGCCGCTCGGCATGGGCGTAGCCCCAGGCGTGGCGCACCACCACCTCGCCGGCGCGCAGCACGGCGATGGCGCCGCCGGGCCCGGGATAGGCCCGCGGGATGGAGTGGATCAGCTGGTCGAGGCGGCTTTGCATGAGCGCCAGCTTCGCCCCCCGCGCTTGCCCTGGCAACAAAGCCGCCTGAATTCCTGGGGTCTGGGGCCTTTCGGCCCCAGCCGCCGGAGGCCCCTTTTCCTGGAAGCCCAGGCCTCAATCAATGCTCAGATTGAGCCGCCGCACCGTATCCCGCTCGTAAGCGACGCGCTCGCGGGCGAATTCCAGATAGGCCTGCGGCCCCAGATACTCATTCGGGTTCTCCCAGCGCCGCATGATGGCCTGGCTCGCATCATCCTCGAAGGCCTTCTTGAAGGCGCGGTGCAGCACATCCACCATCTCGGGATCCAGCCCCTTCGGCCCCACCACCCCATAGGGCGAGGTGACGCTGCGCCCCAGCCCCAATTCGATGAGCGTGGGCGCATTGGGGGCGGAGGCGAGGCGCGTCGGCGTCCAGACGCTCAGCAGCTTGAATTCGCCGCTTTCCACCTGCGGGCGCCAGGATTGCGCATCGGCCACGATGTCGATCTGCCGGCCGAGCAGCATGGTCACCCCCTCCTGCGCGCCGCGTGTGGGGATGTGCTCCATCCGCACGCCCTTCTGGCGCAGGATATCCTCCATCGCCAGGTGGTTCGTGGTGGCGATGCCGGAGGTGGAATAGGTGAGTTCACCCGGGCGGCGGCGCGCCTCGGCGATCATGTCGTCAAAGCTGTTCCAGCCGCGATCGGCCCGCACGGCGGTGCCGAAAACGAAGCCCGTGATCTGCATGATGTAGGAGAAATCGGCGATCGGATCCCAGGTGGGCTGCCGCGTCAGGAAGGGATGGCGCAGGATGGAGAGGTGATGATGCGCCAGGGTGTAGCCGTCGGGCCGCGCCTGCTGCGTCAGGAAGAAGGCGGCGCGGGTGCCGCGCGCGCCGGGCATGTTCTCGATGATGATGTTCTGGCCGAGGTCACGCCCCATGATCTCGAACATCTGCCGGTGCAGCGCATCCAGGCTGCCGCCGGGCGGCCAGGGGATGAGGAAGCGGATCGGCCGGTTCGGATAGCGCGCCTGGCCAAAGGCCGGCGTGGCGAGGGGCGATGCGGCAAGCGCGCCGAGCAGCGCGCGGCGTTGGATGGTCATTGTTGTTGTTTCCTCCCTGAACGCGGAACGGCGTTATTCCATGCGGATGCCGAGCCTTGTGACCATGTCGCGCTCCCAGGCGGCGCGCTGGATGACGAATTGCGTGTAGTCCTCGGTGTTCAGATAGACGAGCGGCATGTCGAACTGGCTGCGCACCCGCGTGTTCTCGGGGCTCATCAGTGCCGTGTGGAAGGCGTCATGCAGCACCCGGACAATGCCGGGATCCATGCGCGGCGGGCCGCTGATGCCGTAATTCGAGGTGACGACCAGGTCATAGCCCAGTTCGCGCAGCGTCGGCGTATTGGGGAAGCGGGCCACGCGCTCGGCCGTCCAGACACTGAGCAGGCGCATCTGCCCGGCCTCCACCGGCCCGGCCCAGACGCTGCTGTCGGCGATCATGTCAATCTGGCCGCCCAGCACCGCGGGCACCGCCTCGGCGGCGCCGCGGAAGGTCACATGCGTCATCTCGATGCGCTCGCGCGCCATGATGTCTTCCATCGTCAGATGGTTCGTCGTGGCGATGCCCGAGGTGGCGAAGCTCACCCGGCCCGGATTGGCGCGGGCGAAGGTGATCATGTCCTGCCAGGTCTGGAAGCGGCTATTGGCGGCGACGGCCACGCCGAAGAGCCAGCCCGAGAGCCCGATGATATGGGTGAAATCCGTGGTGGCGTCCCATTGCGGCGTCCGCACCAGGAAGGGCCGGCGGATGATCGAGAGATGCATCTGGCCCAGCGTATAGCCATCCGGCCGCGCCTCGCGCGCCAGATGGACGGCATGCAGCGTGCCGCCGGCGCCGCCGCGATTCTCGGTCACCACCGGCTGGCCCAGCAGGCGGCCGGCCTGCTCGGCCAGGCTGCGCAGCTGCGCATCGGCGCTGCCGCCCGGCGCCCAGGGGATGATGAGGCGGATCGGACGCTCGGGGAAACGGCCCTGCCCACTGGCCACATTCGGCGCCGCCACCGCCGCGCCGCCCAGCGCGAGTGCATGGCGACGTGAAAGCCCGTTGACGGGTTGGCCCATGGAAATCCCTCCGAGATGGTTCAGCGCATCTTACGGCGCCGTCATCCCGGATTGGGCCATGGAAGCGGGCCGCTTGCCAAGCCCTTTGCGCGTCAGAGCGGAAAGCAGCGCATGACCGTCGCCGCGCGCAGCGCCTGGGCGCTCAGGTTGCGCTCCCCCGAGCCGAGCGCGTGCTCGATGCTGCCGCCGGGCGTGAGGTAGCCGTTCAGCCCCTCGGCCGGCCGGTCCCCGACCGCGAGGGTGAAGCGATAGGTGTAGCGCACCGATTGCGACCGGCGGTTGGTGAGCTCCACCTGATAGAGATACTGGCCGCCGCCCATGGAACGGCTGACGAAGCGCGCATCGGCGAACCATTCGGCGAAGCAGTCCACGCCTTCCCCGCCGGGCTGCGCCCGCAGGCCCGGAGCCAGTCCCAGCAGGAGGGCGGATGCGAGGATGAGAGAGCGGGTCATGGCCATCTCCGGCAATCATGGAACAGGGGGAGCATCAAGGCTGGGTCGGGATGGTTTGGCAACGCAGCCGCATGGCCTGGGCGATCTGCGCGGGGGTCAGCTGTTCCGGCCCCTCGCCCAGCCGCAGCCGCAGCATCCGCCCCGCCTCGATCCGCGCGGGCGCGGCCGGCGCGGCTTCGCCAAGGCGCGACTGCACGCGGACCGGCCGCATCCCCGGATTGGAAAGCGTGGCCCAGTGCGAGAACAAGGCACCCTCCGCCTGGCTGTGCTGGCCCAGGATGATGACCCGGCCGGTGCAATCCTGCCAGGCCGGTGCCTGCGCGGCGGCAGGCCAGGCCATCAGCAGGGCGAACCCAGCACACACTTTCCCCAACACCCGGCGCTCTCCCCATCCCGCGCGGGCAGGACTCGCATGCGGGCTGCCGCTTGGCGAGGGGGCAGACCTCAATGCGCCGTGCCGCAGACCACGACGGTTGCCGCGCGCAGCATGCTCTCCGGAACGGAGGAGGCGGTGCGGGCGAGCCATTGGCGGGCCCAGCCCCCTGGCTCCATGCGGAAGGCCGGACGGTTCATGGCGCCTGCACCGCTGTGGCTGACGGTCACCTGCACGGGCTGGCCCGAAATGTTCCGCAGATCCACCGAACTCGCCCAATAGCCACGCTCGGATTTGCTTTGCCAGCCCGAGACTTCGAGCACACCGCTGCAATTGGGCGGGATCGCCTGGGCCTGTGCCCCTGCCAGGGGCATCACCAACAGGGCGGCGGGTAACCAGAACCTGTGCACGGCTCAACTCATTCGCTGAGGACGGTAGCTTGCGCCAAACGGGCACGGCCCGCCAATCGGCCCGGCCCATGGCACGGATCGGCCCCACCTTGCGTGGCGGCCCCTCCCGCGTCAGTTTGCGGGCCAAACGCGGTTGAGGAATTCCCATGTCTGACAGCTTCGACGTCATCATCATCGGCGCCGGCCCCGGCGGCTATGTCTGCGCGATCCGCGCGGCGCAGCTCGGCCTCAAGGTCGCCTGCGTGGAGAAGCGCGCGACCCTGGGCGGCACCTGCCTCAATGTCGGCTGCATCCCCTCCAAGGCGCTGCTGCAATCGTCCGAGCATTTCGAGGAGGCCAAGCACAAGCTGGCCGAGCATGGCATTCAGCTCGGCAGCGTCAGCCTCGATCTCGGCCGCATGCAGGCCCGCAAGTCCGAGGTGGTGGGCGCCAATGTGAAGGGCGTCGAATTCCTCTTCAAGAAGAACAAGGTGACCTGGCTGAAGGGCGCCGGCCGCATCGTGAACGCGACCACGGTCGAGGTCGCGGGCCAGGCCTATACCGCGAAGAACATCGTCATCGCGACGGGCAGCGAGAGCATCCCGCTGAAGGGCATCGAGGTGGATGAGACGCGCATCGTCACCTCCACCGGCGCGCTGGAGTTGACGAAGGTGCCCGAGCATCTGGTGGTGATCGGCGGCGGCGTGATCGGGCTTGAACTGGGCAGCGTCTGGGGGCGCCTGGGTGCCAAGGTGACGGTCATCGAATATCTCGACCGCATCACGCCAGGCATGGACAATGAGCTGTCCAAGGCCTTCGAGCGCGTGCTGGTCAAGCAGGGCTTCAAGTTCAAGCTGAAGAGCAAGGTCACCGCCGCCGTGGCGGACGAGACCGGCGTGAACGTCACCATCGAGCCCGCGGCGGGTGGCGAGGCGGAGACGCTGCGCGCCGATGTCGTGCTGCTGGCGATCGGCCGCCGCCCGCATATCGAGGGGCTGGGCCTCGCCGAGGTGGGCGTGGCGCTGGATGAGCGCGGCCGGGTGAAGACCGACGCGCATTTCGCCACGAGCGTGCCCGGCATCTACGCCATTGGCGATGCCATCGCAGGCGCCATGCTGGCGCACAAGGCCGAGGATGAGGGCGTGGCCCTGGCCGAGCAGCTGGCGGGCCAGAAGCCGCACATCAACTACAACGCCATTCCGAGCGTCGTGTACACGTGGCCGGAGTTGGCTTCCGTGGGCGAGACGGAGGAGCAGCTGAAGGCGCGCGGGCAGGCCTACAAGGTGGGCAAATTCCCCTTCACCGCCAATGGCCGCGCGCGCGCCATGGGCGACATGGACGGCTTCGTGAAGATCCTGGCCGATGCGAAGAGCGACGCCGTGCTGGGCGCGCATATCATGGGGCCGGATGCGGGCACGCTGATCGCGGAAGTCGCGCTCGCGATCGAATTCGGTGCGAGTGCGGAGGATGTGGCGCGCACCTGCCACGCGCATCCGACGCTGAGCGAGGCGGTGAAGGAAGCGGCGCTGGCGGTGGATGGGCGGGCGCTGCATATCTGAGGGCGTGATGCGAGAGGGCTCCGCCCTCTCGCGCTCTCCCGGCAAGAACCTCAGGTTCTTGCATCTCCCACAATTGATTGTTTCGGACCGGCTCACCGAAGGTGCAGGAAACTGAGTTTCCTGCCGGGGAGCTTGAGGGGCAGAGCCCCTCAATCCCTCACATCTCCAGCATCTTCCTGAGCAGGGTCACATCCTCCGCAAAGGAGGGATCCTCCGCCATCAGCTCGGTGATCTTGTTCACCGCATGCAGCACCGTCGTATGATCGCGATTGCCGAACCGCCGCCCGATTTCGGGCAGGGAGCGCGAGGTCAGCTGCTTTGCCAGGTACATCGCCACCTGGCGCGGCCGCGCCACCGCGCGGGAGCGGCGGGCCGATGCCATCTCCGTCAGGCGGATATTGTAATGCTCCGCCACCTTGCGCTGGATGTCGTCAATCGAAAGCCGCTTGTCATGCGCGCGCAGGATGTCGGAGAGCACCTCCGGCACGGATTCCAGCGTGACGGGCCGGCCGAAGAGCTTGGCATGCGCCACCACCCGGTTCAGCGCGCCTTCCAGGTCCCGCACATTGGAGGCGATCTTGCGGGCCAGCAGCTCCTGCACGCGGGGCGGCACCTCGACGCCGGAGACGCTCGCCTTGGCCTGGAGGATGGAGAGCCGCAGCTCGTAGGTCGTTGCGTGAAGATCAGCCACGATGCCGCCGGAGAGGCGGGTGCGCAGGCGGTCCTCGATGCCGGAGAGATCATTCGGCGCCTTGTCGGCCGAGATGATGATCTGCTTGCCGGCATCGATCAGCGCGTTGAAGGTGTGGAAGAACTCCTCCTGCGTGTTGTCCTTGCCGATCAGGAATTGCAGGTCATCCACCATCAGCACATGGACCGAGCGCAGCTGCGTCTTGAACTCCATGGTGTTGTGGCTGCGCAGGGCGGCGATGAAGCGATACATGAACTTCTCGGCCGACATATAGGCGACGGAGAGGTTCGGATCCTGCTCGCGGAGCGACCAGGCGATCGAATGCATGAGATGCGTCTTGCCAAGCCCCACGCCGCCATAGAGGAACAGCGGGTTGAAGCCGGGCTGGGCCGGGCGCTCGGCCACACGGCGGGCGCAGGCATGGGCGAATTCATTGGGCTTGCCGACGACGAAGCTGTCGAAGGTGAAGCGCGGGTCCAGCGGCACCAGCCAGTCATTGCGCGGCACTTCGACCGGCGCGGGGGCCAGGCTCTCGGCCAGCGGCGCCACCTCTTCCGCCTCGCGCTCCATCACCGGGGTTTCCACCCGGGCGGTGCTCTGAACGCGCAACTCAACCACGCGAATGCCCGGCATCTCGGCCTGGCAGAGGGTGCGCAGGCGGTCGCCGTAATGATCGCGCACCCAGTCACGCAGGAAACGGGTGGGAAGGTTCACCACCACCGCCTCGCCCTCGACGCCGGCAAGGCTCATCTGCCGCAGCCAGTTGCGGTATTCCACATCACCCACATCCTGGCGGAGACGTGCGCGCACGCGCGCCCAGCAGGCGGCGATCTTTCCGGCATTGGGCGGGGGGGTATCGCCCGTGTCCTGATCCATCCCTGTCCTCAGTCTCTCAATGCGCCCGATCCTGGGGGCATATCGGTTGTTTCGTTTTGAGGGCGGGGGCGCCCAAAAGCCACTTCCTGAGAGATCACAAAGCCTCGCCGGTTCCTGGACGGGACCGGTTCGACCTGGTTGTTACCAGTGTAACGCGCGAGACCAGCTCAGATGAAGCGCCACTTGAAGTGATTTGTGAGAATCGGGCCCAGGTGTGACAATCAAGCCGCAGCCCTGTTGCAATCAAGCACAAGACAAAGCTTCGCCGCGGAGGTACAGGATACCTCCGGGCGAAGACGCCCAACTTGTCAGGAACGCGACGTCGAGTTCAGCCGGCGGCCGAATTGATCGCCTTGATGCGCGCGGACAGGCGCGACAGCTTGCGGGCCACCGTGTTGCGGTGCAGCACGCCTTTGGTGACGGCGCCCTGGATTTCCGGCTGGGCCATCTTGAAGGCTTCGGCCGCCTTCTCCTTGTCACCACCCTCGATCGCCAGCTCCACCTTGCGGATGAAGGTGCGCACGCGCGAACGGCGCATGCGGTTGCGCTCGGTGCGCTTCTCGGTCTGACGGATGCGCTTGCGCGCGGAAGCATTGTTGGCCATGGGCGGTGTGATGCGATCGCTGCTGGAGTGGACGACAGGGACGGGAAGGACCGTCGCGGGAGGGGAGGGTCTAAGCCCCTGCCCCCATCATCGTCAAGACGGGACCCGCATGTCCAGCCTCAACGATTGCGGAAGGCTGGCTTGCGCTTTTCGGCGAAGGCCGACATCCCCTCCTTCTGATCCTCGGTCGCGAAGAGCGAGTAGAAAATCTTGCGCTCGAAGCGCACGCCCTCGGCCAGCGTGGTCTCGAAGGCGCGGTTGACCGCCTCCTTCGCGATGGCGACCGAGGGGGCGGAGAGGCTCGCGATCTTCTCGCCCACCTTCATGGCTTCCGCCATCAGCTGATCCAGCGGCACCACGCGGGCGACGAGGCCGCTGCGCTCGGCCTCCACCGCATCCATCATGCGGCCGGTCAGCACCAGGTCCATCGCCTTGGCCTTGCCCACCGCGCGCGTCAGGCGCTGCGTGCCGCCGGCGCCGGGGATGATGCCCAGGTTGATCTCGGGCTGGCCGAATTTCGCGTTCTCGGCCGCGATGATCATGTCGCACATCATCGCCAGCTCACAGCCGCCGCCGAGCGCAAAGCCGGAGACGGCCGCGATGACGGGCTTCTTGATGGTGGTGACGCTCTCCCACCGGGCGGTGATGAAATCCTCGAAATAGACGGCCGGGTAGGTGCGGTCCTTCATCTCCTTGATGTCGGCGCCGGCGGCGAAGGCCTTTTCCGAGCCGGTCAGGATGATGGCGGCGACGGCCGGGTCGGCGTCGAAAGCAGCCAGCGCCTGGCCCAGCTCGCCCATCAGCTGGTCACACAGGGCATTCAGCGCCTGGGGGCGGTTCAGCCGGATCACGGCGACGGCGCCTTGGGTTTCCGTCAGGATCATCTCGTAGGCCATGGGCCAGGTTCCTCAGCGTTGATGTTTGGCGCAATAGAAGGTGGATCGGCCCGACTGCACAAGCCGGGTGATGCCCGTGCAGCCCGGCGGCCCTGGGCAGCGGGCACAGGGCTGCCCCTCGCGGTCATAGACGTCGAAGCGCTCCTGGAAGACGCCGAGTTCCCCATCCGCCCGCACATAGTCGCGCAGGCTGGAGCCGCCGGCGGCGATGGCCTCGGTCAGCACCGAGGTGATGGCCGGCACCAGGCGCTGCGCCCTTGCGCCGGGGATGGTGGCGGCCAGCCGCCGGGGCGAGATGCCGGCGCGATACAGCGCCTCGCTCACATAGATATTGCCAAGGCCCGCCACCACCTTCTGGTCCAGCAGCGCCGCCTTGATGGGCGTGATCTTGCCGGAGAGCGCTTCCTCCAGCACCTCGACCGTGAAGCCGGCCTCCAAAGGCTCGGGGCCGAGGCCGGCCAGCAGCTTGTGGGCGTCCTCCGCCGCGCGCGGCACCAGGTCCACCGCGCCGAAGCGGCGGGGGTCCACGAAGCCGACGCGCCAGCCGCCCTCGGTCTCCAGCATCAGATGCTCATGCAGTTCGGGCGGCTGGTTGTGGCCGCGGGCGTCGCTCGCGATCCCCTGCGGGCCCATGCGCGCCACCACGGCGGCATCGCGATGGCGGGCCACCATGCGGCCGGACATGCCCAGATGGATCAGCACGCTCTCGCGCCCTTCCAGCCGCATCAGCATGTATTTGCCGCGGCGGCGGAACCCCTCCACCCGCGCGCCGGTCAGGGTCGCGGCGAGGCCCGGCGGGAAGGGCCAGCGCAGGCCGGCGCGCCGCGTCTCGGCATGGCGGATCACCTGGCCTTGCAGGACCGTGGCCAGGCCCCGCATCACCGTCTCGACCTCGGGCAATTCGGGGATGGCGGCCTCCTCTTTCTGGCCCCACCCGCATGGCAGATTCGCCCGGGGGCCGCTATACCCGCCCGATGACCGCCCCCCCTGAGACTGGCCGCCCCGAGACCACCGCCGATTTCGGCTTTCGCAATGTCCCCGCCGAGGAAAAGGCGGGGCTGGTGCGCGAAGTCTTCGACAGCGTGGCCCCCCGCTACGACGTGATGAATGACCTGATGTCGCTCGGCCTGCACCGGGCCTGGAAGCGCATCTTCGTCAACGCCATCCAGCCCCGCCCG
>JAIYDS010000292.1 GCA_027487385.1 Acetobacteraceae bacterium
CGCGTGAAGGGCCTGCCCTTCGACGTGGTGCTGAAGACCGCGCAGGAGCTGGGCTATGCCGAGGCCGACCCGGCCTTCGACATTGACGGCGTGGATGCGGCGCACAAGCTCGCCATCCTCGCGGCCCTGGCCTTCGGCCATCAGGTGGACCTGAAGGCGCTGCACATCGAGGGCATCCGCAACGTCTCCGCCCTCGACATCGCGCTGGCCGGCGAGCTGGGCTATCGCATCAAGCTGCTGGGCATCGCCTCGCAGGATGCGGCGGGCGTCACCGCCCGCGTGCATCCCTGCATGGTGCCCGAGGCGAGCCCCATCGCCAGCGTGGATGGCGTCTTCAACGCCGTCCTGGCCGAGGGCGATGCGGTGGGCCGCGTGGTGCTGCAGGGCCGCGGCGCCGGCGGCGGCCCGACCGCGAGCGCCGTGGTGGCCGACCTGATCGACCTGGCCCGCGGGCGCTCCGCCCCCGTCTGGGGCGCTGCTTCCGCCACGCTCGACACCAGCTCCGGCCTGCCGATGGAGCGCCACCGGGGCGCCTATTACCTGCGCCTGATGGTACTGGACCAGCCGGGCGTCATCGCCGACGTCACGGGCGCGCTGCGCGACGCGAAGATCAGCCTGGAATCCATGCTCCAGCGCGGCCGCGCCCCCGGTGAGGCGGTGCCTGTCGTGCTGGTCACCCATGAATGCGAGGAGGCGCAGATGCAATCCGCGCTGGCGCGCATCGCGGCGCTTCCCAGCGTGGTCGAGCCGCCGGCCATGATCCGCATCGAGGTGCTGTGATGATCCGTCGCCTTCTTCTCGTCGCCGCCCTGCTGGCGCCGCTGCCCGCTTTCGCGCAATCCGAGACGCGGCTGCGCCTCTCGGAATCCGGCAGCGTGACCGTGCAGCCGGATGAGCTCGTGGCCTCCCTGCGCGTCGAGGCGCGGGCCGGCACGGCGGCCGAGGCGCAGGAGCAGGTGAACCGCGCCATGGCGGCGGCCCTCGCCACCGCGCGGGCGGTGACGGGCGCGCGTGCCACCACCGGCCATTACGCGGCGCGCGCGGATCGCGACAAGCAGGAATTCGTGGCCCAGCAATCGCTGAATCTGCGCGGGCCGCAGGCGCTGGTGGCGCTGGTCGGCCAGTTGCAGGCCGAGGGCCTGCTGCTGGACCACATCGCCTGGCAACTCACCGAGGCCGCGCAGCGCCAGGGCCGTGATGAGGCCACGCGCGTGGCGATCCGCGCCGTGCAGGAGCGCGCGGCCGCCATCGCGCGAGACCTCGGCCTGCGCGTGACGGCGCTGCGCGACCTCTATGTCGAATCCGCCCCCGAGGCGCGCCCCATGATGGCCGCCCGCGCCATGTCCGCCCCCACGGCCCCCAGCGTGACGGCCGAAGAGATCACCGTCACCGCCCGCGTCACCGCCGACCTCTTGCTTCGCCGCTAAGGAAAAACCTCCATGTCCGACACCAAGACCGTTGCCGACCGCAACCTGGCCCTCGAACTGGTCCGCGTGACCGAGGCCGCGGCGCTGGCCGCCAGCCTCTGGGTCGGCAAGGGCGACAAGAACGCGGCCGATGGCGCCGCCGTGGAAGCCATGCGCCGCGCCTTCGACAGCGTCGCCATCCAGGGCACCGTCGTCATCGGCGAGGGCGAGATGGATGAGGCGCCGATGCTCTTCATCGGCGAGAAGGTGGGCCTCTACGCCAAGACCGGCGGTGGTGTGCTGGCCGATATCGCGGTGGACCCGCTGGAGGGCACGACGCTGACGGCCAAGGGCGGGCCCAATGCGATGGCCGTCGTGGCGCTCGCCAATCGCGGCGGTTTCCTGCACGCGCCCGATTGCTACATGGACAAGATCGCGATCGGCCCGGGCTATCCCGAGGGCATCGTGGACCTCGACCGCACGCCGGGCGAGAATCTGGAAGCCCTGGCCAAGGCCAAGGGCGTGCCGGTCGGCGAACTCACCGTCTGCACGCTGGACCGCGACCGTCACAAGGACATCATCAAGGCCTGCCGCGCCGCCGGCGCGCGCCTGATGCTGATCCCCGATGGGGACGTGTTTGGCGTCGTCGCCTGCGCGCAGCCGGAGACGGGCGTGGACATGTATCTCGGCTGGGGCGGCGCGCCCGAGGGCGTGCTGGCGGCGGCGGCTTTGCGCTGCATCGGCGGCCAGATGCAGGGCCGGCTGATCTTCGAGGATGAGGGCCAGGTGATCCGCGCCAAGGAAATGGGCATCTCCGATCCCAACCGCAAATACTCGATGATGGACCTGGCGAGTGGCGAGGTGATGTTCGCCGCCACCGGCGTGACCAGCGGCCCCATGCTGCGCGGCGTGCGCCTCATCCCCGGCGGCGCCATCACCCATTCCATCGTGATGCGCAGCAAGTCCGGCACCGTCCGCTATGTCGAAGGCCGCCACAACTTCAAGCTGAAGCCCATCTGATGGAGACGGCGCTCGGCGTCGAGCGCAGCCTCACCGGGCGCCGCTGGGTCTGGCGGCACAGCGAGCCGCGGATGGCGGCCGCCCTCTCGCAGCAGCTGGGCCTGCCGGAGATCACCGGCCGGCTGCTGGCGGCGCGGGGCGTTGATCTGGACTCCGCCGGAATCTTCCTGGAACCCACGCTGCGCGCCCTGCTGCCCGACCCCTCGGTGCTGCTGGAGATGGACGCGGCCAGCGCGCGCCTGGCCGATGCCGTCCAGCGCGGCGAGACCGTCGCCGTCTTCGCCGATTACGATGTGGATGGCGCCTGCTCCGGCGCGGTGATGGTCCAGGCGCTGCGCGTGCTGGGCTGCACCGTCTTCCCCTATGTGCCGGACCGCCTGGCCGAGGGCTATGGCCCGAATGGCCCGGCCATCGCCGGCCTCGTCGCGCGTGGCGCCACGCTCATCATCTGCGTGGATTGCGGCATCGCCGCGCATGAGGCGCTGGCCGATGCGGGTGCGGACATCGTCGTGCTCGACCACCACAAGGCCGAGGGCCCGCCGCCGCGCGTGGTGGCCGCCGTCAACCCGAACCGCCTGGACTGCCCCTCGGGCCTGCGCCAGCTTTGCGCGGCGGGTGTCGCCTTCCTGGCCGCCGTCGGCATGCAGCGGGAATTGCGGCGGCGCGGCTTTTTCACGGGCCGCCCTGAGCCTGATCTGCGCGAATTGCTGGACATGGTGGCGCTGGCCACGATCTGTGACGTGGTGCCGCTGCTCGGCGTGAATCGCGCCTTCGTGCAGCACGGGTTGCGCATCCTGGCCAAGCGCGAGCGCGCGGGGCTGGCCGCGCTGATGGAGCTGAACGCGGTGCGCGATGCACCCACGGCCCATACGCTGGGTTTCGTGCTGGGCCCGCGCATCAATGCCGGCGGGCGGATTTCCGTGCCCGATCTTGGCCTGCGGCTTCTGCTGGAGACCGACCCCATCGAGGCGCGTGGCATGGCCGAGCGCCTCGATGCCGTGAACCGCAAGCGCCAGGAGGTGGAGGCCGGCGTGCTGCACGCCGCCATGCTCCAGGCCGAGGCGCAGCAACAGGCGGGCCATGCCGTCTTCCTGCTCCAGGATGAGGGCTGGCATCCGGGCGTGGTCGGCATCGTGGCCGGCCGTGTGCGGGAGCGTTTCAACCGCCCGGCCTGTGTCGCGGGGATCGAGGGGGCCAAGGCCAAGGGCTCCGGCCGCTCCGTGCCGGGGCTCGATCTGGGTGCGGCGGTGATCGCCGCGCGGCAATCCGGCATGCTGATCGCGGGCGGCGGCCACGCCATGGCGGCGGGCTTCACCTGCGAGGCGCATCGCCTGCCGGAATTGCACGCGCATCTGAATGCGCGCCTGGCCGCGGCGCGCGACCTGCCGGGCGCGGCCGAGCAGGTGCTGGAAGGTGCCCTGACCGTGCGCGGCGCCACGGCCGAGTTGGCCGAGAGCATTGGCCGCCTCTCCCCCTTCGGCGCCGGCAATGACGAGCCCGCCTTCGGCATCGCCCGCGCCCGGGTGGTGAAGGCCGGGCGCGTCGGCAAGGAGGGGGCGACCATCCGCGCCTTCCTGGAGGGCGAGGATGGCGGGCGGCTCAAGGCCATCTGCTTCCGGGCCAAGGAAGGCCCGCTGGCCGAAGCCCTGCTGGCCCAAGGCGCGGCCCCTCTCATGCTGGCGGGGCATCTGCGCGCCGAGACCTGGAATGACCAGACCAGCGCCGGCTTCTTCGTGACGGATGCGGCGCGGCTCTGAGCCCTCCGGCCGGGCTTCTGCCCAATGGCTGGTCAGCCGGACCTGACCCGGCGCAGAATCCCGCAATTTCCTGCGTGTCATCGAAAGATCATCCGCTAGGCTCGGACGGAGGCTTACCACGACCTGAAGCCAAGGAGCCCCCGCATGCATCGCCGCATCCTCGCCGCCGCCGCCGCCCTGCTGCTGGGCAGCGCCACCCTCCCGGCCGAGGCGCAGCAGCGCACGCGGCTGACGGTCTATACCGCGCTGGAGAATGAGCAGCTCGCCCCCTTCAAGGCCGCGGCCGAGGCGGCGGTGCGTGACATCGAGATCGCCTGGGTGCGCGACAGCACCGGCGTCATCACCGCCCGCCTGCTGGCCGAGCGCGCCAATCCGCGCGCCGATGTGGTCTGGGGCCTCTCCGCCTTCTCGCTGCTGCAGATGGAAGCGCTCGACATGCTCGAGCCCTATACGCCGCGCGGGGCGGAGGCGCTGCGCCCCAACATGCGCAGCGACCGCAGCCCGATGACCTGGACGGGGATGGACGCCTTCGTCGCCACCATCTGCCACAACACCGTCATCGCCCGGCAGCGCAACCTGCCGCGCCCCTCCACCTGGACGGATCTGCTGAACCCCGCGCTGCGCGGGCAGATCGCCATGCCCAACCCCTCTTCCTCGGGCACGGGATTCCTGACCATCGCGGGCTGGATCAACAGCATGGGCGAGGAGCGCGCCTGGCAGTTCATGAGCAGCCTGCATGAGAACATCCAGGTCTATACCCATTCCGGCTCGGCCCCCTGCAACAACGCGGCGCGCGGCGAATACGGCATGGGCATCTCGCTCGACATGCGGGCCGTGACGCTGCGCAACCAGGGTGCCCCCATCGAGATCATCGTGCCGACCGATGGCGTGGGCTTCGACCTGGAGGCGACGGCCATCATGCGCGGCACGCGCAACCTGGCCGCGGCCCAGCGCCTGGCCGATTTCGCGGTCAGCCGCCCGGCGATGGAACTCTATGGCCGCTTCTACGCGCTGCTGGCCCTTCCCGGCGTGACGCCGAGCGTGCAGGGCTACCCGGCCGATTTCGAGCAGCGCCTGGTGAATGTGAACTTCCGCGACATGGGCGCGCAGCGTGAGCGCATCCTGGCCGAATGGACCCGCCGCTTCGACAACAAATCCGCGCCCAGGAACTAGGCGCGCATGTTGCAGACGCTGGAGCCCTTCCTGCGCGTGGAAGGGCTCGGTCGCGATTTCGGCCGCTTCACCGCCATGCAGGATATCCGGCTGGAAGTCGCGCAGGGCGAGTTCCTCTGCCTGCTCGGCCCCTCGGGCTGCGGCAAGACCACCTTGCTGCGCAGCATCGCGGGGCTGGACACGCCAAGCCGCGGCCGGATCTTCCAGGCGGGGCGGGAGATCACGCGCCTGCCGCCCGCGCAGCGCGATTTCGGCATCGTCTTCCAATCCTACGCGCTCTTCCCGAACATGACCGTCGCCGCCAATATCGGCTACGGGCTGCGCGGGGCCGCCTGGCCGCGGGAGCGTGCCGCGCAGCGCGTGGCCGAATTGTTGGACCTGGTGGGCCTCACCCCCCAGGCGCAGCGCTACCCCGCGCAGATCTCGGGCGGGCAGCAGCAGCGCGTGGCCCTGGCCCGCGCGCTGGCCAATGAGCCCGGCCTGCTGCTGCTGGATGAACCGCTTTCCGCGCTCGATGCCATCGTCCGCCTGCATTTGCGGCAGGAGCTGCGCGCCGTGCAGCGGCGCCTCGCTGTCACCACCATCATGGTCACGCATGACCAGGAGGAGGCGCTGAGCCTGGCCGACCGCGTGGCCGTCATGGATCGCGGCCGCGTCATGCAGGTGGGCACCCCGCAGGAGGTCTATGCGACGCCCGCCAACCCCTTCGTGGCGGGCTTCGTCGGCCGCAGTGCCAGCTTCGAGGCGGTGGTCGCGGGCGATGGCCTGCGCCTGCCCGATGGCACGCATCTGCCCGCCCATGCGGCGCATCGCCACCCGCAGGGGGCGGCGGTTCGCGCCTTCATCCGGCCCGAGGATGTGGTGCTCGGGGGCGAGGGGCCCTTGGCCGGCGCGGTGACCGGCATGGAATATCTCGGCTCCGTCTGCCGGCTGGAGCTGCGCGCGGCCGGGCTGAACCTCCAGGCCGAGATCGCACCGCGCGAATTGAACGGGCTCTCGCTGGGTGACCCCATTCCGCTCGCGCTCCCGGCGGGGAAGTTGATGCTGTTCGCCCAAGATGCCTGAAACGGGGATGATTGACGCTTGAGCGAGGCCCGGCTTCTGCGCGCGAGCCTGTGGTTCGCAGCCCTTCTGCTCGCCATCGGCCTCGTGTTCCCGCTGGCCGCCCTCTTCGCGCGCGCCTTCCTGGGGGCGGATGACGCCTTTGTGGGCCTCGCGCATTTCCGCGCCTATATCGGCACGCCGGCCCTGCTGGTCTCGGCCTGGAACTCGGTCTGGACCGCGGCGCTGACCACGGTGATCGTGGTGCCGCTCGCCTTCTTCTTCGCCTATGGGCTCACGCGCTCGCGCATGCCGGGCCGGCCCTTCTTCCGGGCGGTGATGCTGATCCCCATCCTCGCCCCCTCGCTGCTGCCGGCCCTCTCGCTCATCTACCTGTTTGGCAACCAGGGGCTGCTGCGCTTCCTGATGCCGGAAGGGTCGAGCATCTATGGCGCGCCGGGCATCGTCATGGCGCAGGTGATCTACACCTTCCCGCATGCGGCCATCATCCTCTCGGTGGCACTGGGTATGGCGGATGCGCGGCTGTTTGAGGCGGCGGAGGCGCTGAAGGCCAGCCGCGCGCGCATCTTCCGCGATGTGACGCTGCCCGCCGCGCGCTATGGCCTGGTCTCGGCCATCGTCGTCGTCTTCACCCTGGTGGTGACGGATTTCGGCATTCCCAAGGTGATCGGCGGGCAATTCCCGGTGCTCGCCACCGATGTCTACAAGCAGGTCATCGGCCAACAGAATTTCTCGATGGGCGCGGTGGTCGCCATCGTCCTGCTGCTGCCGGCCGTGCTCTCCTTCTTCGCCGAGCGCTGGGCGCAAAGGCGGCAATCGGGCGCCATTTCGGGCCGCGCGGTGCTCTATGAGGCCAAGCCGCGCATGGCGCGCGATGCGCCGCTGTTTCTGCTCTGCCTGCTGGTGGCGGCCGTGCTGGTGGGGATCGTCGCCATGGCCTTCTGGGGCTCGCTGATCCGCTTCTGGCCCTACAACATGACGCTGACCTGGGCGAATTACGATTTTTCCCGATTTGATTCCGAGGGTTGGGGCTCGCTCTGGACCTCGCTTTCCATGGCGGGGCTGGCGGCGCTGTTCGGCACGCCGGTCGTCTTCATCACCGCCTATCTGCTGGAGCGTGGGGCGGCGGGGGGCGTGGTCTCCGGCTTCGTGCGTGTGGCCGCCATCGCGCCGCTCGCCGTTCCCGGCCTGGTGCTCGGCCTCGCCTATATCCTGTTCTTCAACCACCCGGCCAATCCGCTGGGCTTTCTCTACGGCACGCTCGCCATCCTCGTGCTGAACTGCGTGGTGCATTTCTACACCGTGGCGCACCTCACCGCCGTCACCGCCATCCGCCAGCTCGACCCCGAGTTCGAGGCGGTGGGCGCCAGCATGCGGGTGCCGCGTTGGGTGACCTTCGGCCGCGTCACCGTGCCGATCAGCCTGCCAGCCATCCTGGAGATCGCCGTCTATCTCTTCGTGAATGCGATGACGACGGTCTCGGCCGTGGTGTTTCTCTATGGGCCCGGGAGCAAGCCCGCCTCGGTCGCCGTGGTGCAGATGGATGAGGCGGGGCAGGTGGCCGCCGCCGCCGCCATGGCCTGCGTGATCCTGGGCATCACGGCGAGCGTAAAGATCATGCAGATCGGAGTTGTGCGGGCGATGACGCGCAAGGCCGGATGGCGCGCGCGGGGGTGAAAGGGGGGCTTGCGCCCCCGTCCCAATCTTACAACCAGATGCTGGCCGCGCTGAGCGAGGCGAGGCCGGTCAGGCCAATCTGGAAGTCAGCCATCCCATTGCCGTCCATATCGCCAGACAGGACGCCGCCCGCAAAGCGCAACTGGCCCGCCACATGGCCGAAATCCGCGTCGCCGATCCAGGCGAAGCCCTGGTCCCCGGAGAGGCCGGCATTGGTATCAATGCGGCGCAAGTCGATCCGGTCGCCTTCGGCCGCGCTGAAATCGGCAATGATGTCGCCATGCGCATCCACGGCGCGGGCAAAGACGAAGCTGTCGGCGTCCAGACCACCGACCAGACTGTCGGCCCCCAGCCCGCCTTCCAGGCGATCCTTGCCGGCATCGCCGATGAGCGTGTCATCCCCAGCCAGGCCATACAGCGAGTCTTGGCCGCCGCCGCCCTCGAAGCGATTGCCACCGGCATTGCCGTTCATCTGATTGCCCAGCGCATTGCCGGTTCCGTCCAGATTGGCCGAGCCCATGAGGCGCAGCTTTTCGATCTCGGCACCGAGGGTCCAGCTCACGAAGGCATAGACCTGGTCCGTGCCGCCGCCAGACTCTTCCACCACCACGTCGCTGGCATTTTCCACGACATAGGTGTCATCACCCGCGCCACCGACCAGACTGTCGACGCCCACACCGCCATCCAGACGATCCGCGCCATTGCCGCCGAAAAGGGTGTCAGCGCCGCCGCCGCCGGCGAGCGTGTCATGTCCTTCGCCGCCATCGAGGATGTTCGCGCCAGCATTGCCTTCCAGCAGATTGGCCAACCCATTGCCGGTGCCGTTCAGATTGGCCGAACCCGTAAGTGTCAGCCGCTCGACCTCGGCATGGAGGGTCCAGTCCACCGAGGCCTTGACGTGGTCATGGCCTCCGCCGGCCAATTCCACGACCACATCGCCCGCATTGTCCACGACATATGTGTCGTCATCCGCGCCGCCCTCCATGCGGTCAGCCCCCGCTTCGCCCACGAGGACATCCCGGCCGGTGCCGCCGATCACGAGGTCATCGCCCACGCCGCCATAGAGCGCGTCATCGCCGGCGCCACCATCCAGCGTGTCGTTGCCCGCCCCGCCGAGGAGACGGTCCGCCCCGCCGAGCCCTGAGATCAGGTCATGGGTTGCGGTCCCCCGCAGGACGTTGTTGCTGGCATCTCCCGTGATGACGGATGGGTCGTCATTGAGGATCGAGCCGGCGGCCGGCGCTCCCTCCACAATGTAGCCTTCGGAGGGGTTGGAGAGCGTGACTGCAAAGGCTTCGTCGAGCTCCAGGGTGGTATCTGCCTGGACTTCGACCACGATGGTCTTGGAATCCTCGCCCGGCAGAAAGGTGATCGTCCCGCCCGGCAGGACGCCGCCCACGAAATCCTGGGCATTCGCAGGTGTCGGAAAGCCCATGAGCCCTGTGACCGACCAATCGACAGTGGCCGGGCCGATGAGGCTGCCGCTCCGCCCCACGACGAAACTGTACGAGGTCGTCCCGGTCTGGCCCTCGGCTTGGATGGGCGCGTAAGTGACGAAGGAGATAGCCGGCATGTCAAAACTCTCCACGCAACAGAAGAACCGTCAGCCCTTATGGCTTCGCTGGTCTGGCTGCTCGCTTCCAGTCTTCAAGGCTTTCTGCGCAGGAGACATCGTCAGAATTGAGGATGTGAAAATGCAAAATAATTAAATCGATAAAGTGAATTGGATCACTTTTGGACGCCTGCACATGAGCTAGTCTTTTCCCAGTCTGCACGGCTGGGCCATCCCGCCCGCCGTTCCCCGCGACGCTGGACTGGCCCCCATGGATGCAGACCACCTGCTCAGCCTGATTGGTCTCGCCTATGACGCGGCCCTGGGCGAGGCGAGCTGGACGGAGCTCGGGGAGGGGCTGAAGGAACTGGTGGGTGGTCAGACGGCGTCGATCTGGGTCGCCAACCCACAGATGGGCGGGTTGGAGATCCTCTGCGCCGCGCCCATGCCCGACCAGACCGTCCAGCGCTATGTCGCCCACTACCATTCCAAGGACATCTGGGCGTCCAGCTACATGGAAGCGATGCACCAGCGCGGCCCTGGCGGCGCGAACCTGGCGATGCTGGGCCAGGAATTCATTGCGGATGATGTTTTCCGCAGCAGCGAGATCTATACCGATTTCTATCGGGAGATCGGGCTTTTCCACATCGTCGGCTGTGTCACGCCCGTCGGTGAGGCGGGCGTCCTGGCCCTTGGCATCCATCGGCCGGAGCAGGCGGGGCCCTTCAGCATGGCGGAGCGGAACCAGCTTTCCCTGACGCTGCCGCATCTTCGCCGCGCCCTGCAACTGCGCCACAGGCTGGGCGATGCCGGCCCAGTCGGCTTCTCCTCTCTGGACCTCCTCCCGCTTCCCACCGTCGCGATGGATGCGGAGCAAAGGTTGCTGCATGCCAATGCCGCGGCACGCCACCTCCTGGGCCAGGGGCAGGCGGTGAAGGTCGAGCGCTCCGGCGGGCCGGGTGCGGCCGGCATCGTCACCGCCAGCCATCGTCATGAGCGGGCCGCGCTGGCGCAGCTCGTGCGCCGCGTGGGCCTTGGGCTTGCACCTTCCGGCGCGGCGCGCCTGACGGGCGCGGAGGGGCAGGCCCTGGCCGCCATCGCCTTGCCGCTGCCGGCGCGGCTGGCTGAATCTCCCGCCCTGAAAGGCAGGGGGCGCGTCCTGCTCATGCTGCGCGATCTGGAGCGTCGCCCCCCGCCCGCGGAGGTGCTGCGCGAGGTCTTCGGCCTCAGCCTGTCCGAGGCCGACATCGCCGCGGCGCTGGTCGGCGGCGTCTCCGCCGAGCAGGTCGCCGCGCGGCGGGAGGTGACTGTAGCGACCGTTCGCAGCCAGATCCGCATGATCATGACCAAGACCGGCGCCGCCTCGCTGCGCGACCTGGAGCGGCTGCTGGCGCTGCTGCGCCCCTGAAACTGCCCGGAACGGACAAACCCCCGGGCGGGGCAGCGCGAGAGGGAAGGGCCCCCTCGCGCCCGCCATCAGAAGCTGATCCCCCGCGCCGCCAGCGCCTTCAGGAAATTCGGCTCCGGATTGGGCAGCGGCGGCAGATCCCAGCTGCCCGTGCCGATCGGCCGGATGTCGCGGTCCACCGGCACTTCCACCAGGTAGGGCACGTTCGCCTTCACCGCCGTCGCGATCGCATCCTCCAGCTCGCCGGCATGCGTCACGCGGTGGGAGGCGACGCCCATGCTCTTTGCCATCATCGCGAAATCGGGGCTGTAGCTCTCGCCCGTGCGCTGGATCTCGAAGGCGGTGGCGAGTTCGCGCCCGCCGAACATCCCGTGCTGGATGTCGCGGATCGAGCAGAAGCCGGAATTGTTCCAGACCACCCAGACCACGGGGATGCCGTATTCCACCGCCGTCGCCAGCGCATGCGGCGTCATCAGGAAGGAGCCATCGCCCACCACGGCCACACAGGGCCGATCGGGTGCGGCCAGCTTGGCACCCAGGATGCCGCTGGTCGCGAAGCCCATCGCCGCGAAGCCCCAGGAATGGATCAGGTGGCGCGGGCGCAGCGTGTCCATCAGCTGGATGATCCAGTTGTGGTGCACGCCCACATCCGACGCCACCACCGCATTCTCCGGCACGGCGCGCGCCAGCGCCGCCATCAGCCGCTCAGGGCGCAGCGGCATCTGGTCCGACTGCGCGAGGCCCGACTGGTATTCGCGCCACACGTCACGCCCGCGCGCCAGGCGGTCGAACCAGGCGCCGCCTTCACGCGGCCCGCCGGTGCGGGCCTCGGCCATCTCCAGCATCAGCTCCAGGCTCGCCTTCGCATCGCCCAGGATGCCGTATTCCGTCGGGTAGTTCCGCCCGATCTCCGTCGGATCAATGTCGATCTGGATGAGCTTCGAGGGCGGTATGCTGAGCGTATAGCCATCGAGCCAGGCGCTCGTCGCGCGGTCATCGAAGGAGAAGCCGAGGGCGAGGATCACATCGGCATTGCGCGTCGCGTCATTCGCCGCATAGGCGCCGTTGCGGCCGATGGCGCCGAAAGCGAGGCGGTGGCGGTCCGGAATGGCGCCCTTGCCATTGGGGCTGGTGACGACGGGAATGCCCGTGCGCTCGGCGAAGGCGAGCAGCGCGTCACAGGCCTGGCCCAGGATGACGCCCTGGCCCGCGATGATGACGGGCTGCGCCGCCTTCAGCAGCAGATCGAGCGCGGCCGAAAGCGCCTTGGGATTGCCCGGCGCCCCATTGATCACCGCCTTGACGGTGGAGGAGGGGACCACCGAGGCCTCCTCGACAAAGACGTTCAGGGGCACATCCAGGTTCACCGGCCCCGGCCGCCCGGCCGTCAGCTGATCCCAGGCCTGGGTCACCGCGAGCTGCACCATGTCGGCCCGCATGGGCTGGTAGCTGCGCTTCACATAGGGGCGGATGACGCTCGGGAAATCGCCCTGGAAATGCCGCCCCGTCTCCTGGAAGGGGCCGCGGTTGAACTGGCCCGTGGGCACATTCCCCGTGATGGCCAGGAAGGCCGAGCTGTCCATCATCGCCGCCGCGAGCGCCACCACCAGATTGGCCGAGCCCGGCCCGCAGGAGGTGAAGGTCGCCACCGGCTCGCCCTTCACCTTGTAATAGGCGTCCGCCATGTGGCCGGCCGTCTGCTCGTGATGGGTGGAGATGGTCTTGATGCGGTTCTGCGCCTTGAAGGC
>JAIYDS010000180.1 GCA_027487385.1 Acetobacteraceae bacterium
CGGGTTCACATAGTTCTGGATCCAGCGGTTCAGCCACTGCTCGCAATCCGACGCCTCCATGAAGGAGCCGATCTTGTCGCGCGCCATCACCTTGAGGAAATGGGCGAAGCGGCTGGTCGCCATGATGTAGGGCAGGCGCGCGGAAATCGCCGCATTGGCGGTGGCTTCCGGCCGGTCATACTTCTTCGGCTTCTGCGTGGTCTGCGCGCCGAAGAAGACCGAGTAGTCGGTGTTCTTGTAGTGGCAGAGCGGCAGGAAGCCGTTGTTGGAGAGTTCCGCCTCGCGCCGATCGGTGATGCCGATCTCGGTCGGGCACTTGGCGTCCATGTCGCCGTCATCGGAGGTGAAGACGTGCGTCGGCAGGTTGGTCACCTTGCCGCCGCCCTCGGCGCCGCGGATGGCCGTGCACCAGCCATATTGGGCGAAGGCGTCGGTCAGGCGCGCGGCATGCACATAGGCCGCGTTCATCCAGCAATACTCGTTGTGCTCCATCGCCTTGGCGGAGCCGTCCGCATTGAACGGCGCCTCCTCATAGGCGAATTCGTCGATCGGCTTGGTGTTCGCCCCATAGGGCAGGCGCGCGATGACACGCGGCAGGACGAGGGTGACGAAGCGGCTGTCCTCGCTGTCCCGGAAGGAACGCCACTTCGCGTATTCCTGCGTCTCGAAGATCTTCGAGAGATCGCGCGGCTTGGAGAGTTCGCGGTAATCGGAGAAGCCGAACATGCCGGGCCCGGCCGCCGAGATGAAGGGCGCGAAGCCGGCGGCGGCGACGTTGGACATCAGCCGCAGCGTCTCGACGTCATCGGGGTGGTTCGTCCACTCGTAATCGCCGATCAGCGCGCCATAGGGCTCACCGCCCGGGGTGCCGAACTCGTTCTCGTAGATCTTCTTGAACAGGCCGGACTGGTCGAACTCGACGGCGCGCGTCAGGTCGCGGTTCAGCTCGCGCTTGCTGGCCTGCAGCAGGCGGATCTTCAGGCTCGTTCCCGTCTCGCTGTTCATGACGAGGTGGTTGAGGCCGCGCCAGGAGCCTTCAAGCTTCAGGAACTTCTCATGGTGGATGATCGCGTTCAGCTGCGCGGACAGCTTGGCATCGATCTCGGCAATGGCGCGGTTGAAGGTCTGCGTCAGGTTCTTGCTGTAGGTGACGGTGCCCTTCAGCGCCTCCTCGGTCAGGGCCTTGATGAGGTCCTGCGCGCGGTCCTTCTCGGTCTGGCGCGTGGCGCCGATGACCTGGTCCAGGAAGGAGACGCCGCCCTCTTCCGTCGTGGTCGTGCCGGCCGCGCCGGGTTGGGCCTGGGTGCCGCTCATGCGCTCAGCCCTCCGTCTTGCCGAGGCCGAGCTGGTCCGAGAGCGACTTCAGCTTCGCCTCATCCTGCAGCACCTCGTCGAGCAGTTCCTCGAGCTTCTCGGAATTGTCCACCTTGCTCATCAGATCGCGCAGCTTGGAGCGCGTCTCAAGCAGCGCCTTGAGCGCGGGCACCTGCTCGGCCACGCGGGCGGGCTCGAAATCATCCATCGAGCGGAACTTCAGGTTGACCGCCATCTCGCTGCCATCACCGGCCAGCGTGTTCTCGACCTTCATGTTCAGGCCGGGGGCGATGCGGGCCATGACGTCGTTGAAATTGTCACGGTCGATCTGGGTGAACTTGCGCTCGGCCAGCGGCTTCAGCGGCTCGGAGGGATCGCCCGCGAAATCGCCCATGACGCCCACGATGAAGGGCAATTCACGCTCGATGGCGGCGCCTTCGGTCTCGACATCATAGGTGATGTGAACACGCGGCTTCCGCACGCGATTGAGTTTGTCATGGACGCTGGCCATTGTCTCTCCCAGGGCGCTGAAGCGCCGCTATCCGATCGATGCTACCCGATGACCCAGACGCGAAAAGGCGCCAAGCCGATACAACCGCATACAGCCTAGGTCAGCCGGAATCCGGACGTCAACGCCGCATCCGGGAGTCCCGGAATTATGGACTCGCGCCACGCCCCGATCTACTCCTCCATGACCGAGGGGCGGATGCCCAGGGCGGTGAGCATGGCGCTGCGGGCGCTGTCATCCTGGAGCACCTCGGCCAGCAATTCCGGCAGGCTCATCCGGCCGCGGCGCGCCGCATCGGCGAGGGTATAGGCCAGGAAGGAATGCGGCTCGGTCTTCTGGAAGAAGGCCGCCAGCTGCTCCAGCGTGCGCAGCGCCTGCTCCCGCCCGGCCGGGTTGAAGCCCGGGACGCCGCTCGCCGCCGCGGCCATGACGGGCGCCTCGCCCGCCATGGCAGGGGCGGCGGCGCTCACCTCCATCCCGCCCGCCTCGGCACTCTCGGCGGCCCCGCCGAGGCGGTTGGCCACCTCCACCATGCGGTCCAGCACATCGGCGACGCGGCGCGTGGAGGGGCTGTAGTAGCCGAAGCGGGCGTCGCATTGATCCTGGAATTCCTGCCAGGCGGCGCGCGCCTCGCTGGCGAGGCGCGCGGCGACGACCAGCCGGGCGCGATCGAACTTCGCCTCGTTCTCGATCGTCTCGAGCGCGACGACGCCCTGCGCATAGCGCGCCTCCCGCCTGGCCTCGTCGGCGAGGCCCGCCGTCTCCTCCGAGGCGTCGTATTGATAGATGCTCAGGCTCTCGCCCGAAGGGCGGCGGAACAAGGGCGCGCGGCGCAGCGCCTGCATGATGGTGCCGTCATTGTCGCCGCCGGCGAGCCCCCCCAGCGGCGCCGAACGTCCTTCCAGCCGCTCCTCCTCGCTGCCTTCCTCATCCGGCTGCGGGAAGCCTGCCTCCCAATGCTGCGTGAGGAGGCCCGTGAGCAGGCGGGAGCAGGCGGTCAGCCCGGCCAGACCCTCCATGCGGACCAGCGCCTCCGTCAGCCAGGCGGCGATCTCGAAATCCTTGGTCTTGCTGCCCAGCGCCTCGATGGCCAAGCGCCGCACCTGCCGCCAGCCTTCCGCCACCGCGGCCTCGCCATCGCCCTCGCTGTCGCGCGCGCGCTCCTCGGCCCGCGCCTCCGCCCGCGCGTCACGCAGCTTCTGGTAGATGGAGCTGGGCGAGTAATCGAGGCGCAGATCCTCGCCACCACCCGAATCACCGATCGGCGCGAGCAGCGTCTCCAGATCCAGTATCTCGTCCGCCATCGCCGTCTCGCTCCTGTCAGGGTGACCCGGAATCGCAGGGTCGCCCCCGGATGGTAGAGCAGGATCGCGCTGATTTGGAACGCCCCGTTATGCGACACGGAGGTTGCAGCTCTTGGAAAGCGATGAACAGATTGAGACAGGCGCGCGACGCTTCAACGCGAATGCGTGAATTCCTGGCGTTCCGTGCTGGACAAGCGCCCAAAACCGCCCCTAGCCTTTGCGAATAATGAAAGCCGCTCCGGAAGCGGCCTGCAGGAGATGTCGGTTTCATGGTGGCGATTGATCTGAAGTCCCTTGTCGCGCGCATGACGGAATTGGGGCGCCGCCAGTTGGAAGCCGCCGCCGGGCTGACGCTCTCGCGCAGCCACTACAATGTCGAGATCGAGCATCTTCTGATGAAGCTGATCGAGACGCCGGGCTCCGACGTCTCGATGATCCTCAAGCAGGCCGGCGTGGATGCGGGGCGCGTGCTCGGCGAACTCACCCGCGCGCTGGACAAGATGCGCACCGGCAATGCCCGCGCCCCCGCCCTCTCGCCCGACATCGTCACCTGGCTGCGCGAGGCCTGGATGATCGCGAGCCTGGAGGCGAACCAGGGCAAGATCCGCACCGGCCATATGCTGGCGGCCCTCATCAGCGATGAGAGCCTGGCGCGCACCGTGAAGGACAGCGCGCCCACGCTGCTCAACATCCCGACCGATGCGCTGCGCAAGAATCTCGAGGCGCTGACCAAGGGCAGCGATGAGGAAGCCCAGGCCGCCATTGCGGCGCCCCCCGGCGCCAGCACGGGCACGGCGACGACGGAGGGCACGCCGCGCGCCGGCGGGCCGCTGGAGCAATTCTGCAATGACCTGACGGCGCAGGCCCGCGCCGGCAAGATCGACCCGATTCTCGGCCGCGATGCCGAGATCCGGCAGATGATCGACATCCTGACACGCCGCCGCCAGAACAACCCGATCCTCACCGGCGAGGCGGGCGTGGGCAAGACCGCCGTGGTGGAAGGCCTGGCCCTGCGCATCGCGAGCGGCGATGTGCCGGAGGCGCTCTCCAAGGTGCGTCTCATGTCGCTCGACCTCGGCATGCTGCAGGCCGGCGCCGGTGTGAAGGGCGAGTTCGAGAACCGCCTGAAGGGCGTGATCGATGGCGCCAAGGCCTCGCCGCAGCCCGTCGTGATGTTCATTGACGAGGCGCATACGCTGATCGGCGCCGGCGGCGCGGCCGGCCAGAATGACGCGGCCAACCTGCTGAAACCGGCGCTCGCCCGCGGCGAGATGCGCTGTGTCGCGGCCACCACCTGGGCCGAATACAAGAAGTATTTCGAGAAGGACGCGGCCCTCACCCGCCGCTTCCAGGTGGTGAAGGTGGAGGAGCCCTCGCTGCCGCTGGCCAATGCCATGTTGCGCGGCCTGGTCGCCACGCTGGAGAAGCACCACGGCGTGCGCATCCTGGATGAGGCGGTGACCGAGACGGTGCGCCTCTCGGCCCGCTACATCCCCGCGCGCCAATTGCCCGACAAGGGCGTCTCCCTGCTCGACACCGCCTGCGCCCGCGTCTCGATGAGCCAGGCGGCGATCCCCGCGCCGATCGAGGACCGCACACGCCGCCTCGCGCTGATCGCGACGGAACTCGCCGCCCTCGGCCGCGAAGCCGCGACCGGCGGCGACCACGAGAAGCGCACCGGCGCCCTCATCGTCGAGCAGGCCGAGGTGGAGGCCGAGCTGGAAGCGCTGAAGACGCGCTGGGAGCAGGAAAAGGCCTTCGTCACCCGCATCCGCGAGCTGCGCGAGGGGCTGGAAGCACCGCCCGCGGGGCATGACAGCGTGGCGGCGCTGGCCGAACTCACCAAGATCTCGGCCGAGCTGCGCGAATTGCAGGGCGAGGAACCGCTGGTGCACCCGGTCGTGGATGGGCAGGCGGTGGCCGAGGTCGTCGCCACCTGGACCGGCATTCCGCTGGGCCGCATGGCGGGCGATGAGCTGAAGGCCGTGCTGAGCCTCCAGGAAAAGCTGGAAGAGCGCGTGGTCGGGCAGAGCCATGCGCTGGCCGCCATCGCCCAGGCCATCCGCACCAACCGCGCGGGCCTCGCCGACCCCCGCAAGCCCATCGGCGTCTTCCTGATGGCCGGCACCTCCGGCGTCGGCAAGACCGAGACGGCGCTGGCCGTGGCGGACCTGCTCTATGGCGGCGAGCAGAACCTCACCACCATCAACATGAGCGAGTTCAAGGAAGAGCATAAGGTCGCCACGCTGATGGGCAGCCCGCCCGGCTATGTCGGCTATGGCGAGGGCGGCGTGCTGACCGAGGCGGTGCGGCGCCGCCCCTATTCCGTGATCCTGCTGGACGAGATGGAAAAGGCCCATCCCGGCGTGCAGGACGTGTTCTACCAGGTCTTCGACAAGGGGAACATGAAGGACGGCGAAGGTCGCGACATCGACTTCAAGAACTGCGTCATCATCATGACGTCCAATGCCGGCACCGACACCATCGCCAAGCTCTGCGCCGACCCCGAGACGGCGCCCGAGCCCGAGGCGCTGACCGAGGCGCTGCGCCCCGACCTGCTGAAGGTGTTCAAGCCCGCCTTCCTCGGCCGCTGCAACGTCGTCATCTACTATCCCCTGGCCGATCATGTGCTGAAGCAGATCATCGGCCTGAAGCTGCGCAGCATCGGCAAGCGCGTGCGTGAGACCTATGATGTGGGCTTCGAGGTGGATCCCGCCGTGACGGATGCCATCATCGAGCGCTGCCGTGAGGTGGAGAGCGGCGCGCGAAACATCGAAAACATTCTCAACCGGACGTTGCTGCCGGAGCTTTCCGCTGGCATTCTGGAACGACTTGCAGAGGGCCGACCCATCGGCAAGGTCCGCGTGGCATTGAATGAAACGGGAGGTTTCAGCTACCATCTGGATTAGGTTGCGATCGGCGCCACCGATCCGCGCCATCTGTTCTCCTGTCGCGCCAAGCCTTCGGCCCCGGGCTACGATCCCCGGAGTTGGGACAGTGACTCGGCCCCTGCGACTTGCCTTTGGTGACGGGATGGTCCCGCCGCCCATTACACCGGCCAGGCCGCCCGCCGCGGCGCCAGGATCGGCTCAGCCCGCGGCATTCGGAGTGAACACGTCATGGCGATTTTTCTGAAATACGGCTCGATCAAGGGTGAGACCACCCAGCTCACCCACAAGGACTGGATTGAGGTGAACTCCTTCCAGTTCGGCGTCGGCCGTGGCATTTCCAGCGGCGTGGGCGGCGGTTCCAAGCGCGAGGCCTCGGCCCCTTCCGTCAGCGAGATCACGCTGACCAAGACGATGGACATCGCCTCGCCCCTGCTGCTGAAGGAGGCCATCGGCGGCAAGGCGGTCGAGGTGAAGATCGAACTGACGCAGACCGACAACAGCGGCAAGCACGTCTCTTTCCAGAAGTATATCCTGACCAACACGCTGATCTCGGGCTACAGCATCTCCTCCGGCGGTGACCGCCCGAGCGAGAGCCTCAGCCTGAACTTCACGAAGATCGACAGCGAATACCTGGACATCGACGACAAGTTCGCGTCGAAGACGACGGGTCACGTGATCTACGACATCGCGGAATCCAAGCTGAGCTGATCGGCGCGGCACGGGGGGCGGGTGCACCGCCCCCCGATCTCGCCGCGCTCAGGCCTGAACCACCACCACGCTGACATTGTCCCGTCCGCCCGCGGCCACCGCGCGCTGGACCAGTTCCTCGGCCTCGACGCCGCGCGCCAGATGCGCCGCGATCTCGCCCTCGGCCAGTTCCTTGAAGACGCCATCGCTGCACAGCATGAAGCGGTCGCCCGGATGCAGGCGGTCCGCCACCTTGTCGAGCTCCAGCGGGCCCTCGGCCCCCACCGCGCGCGTGATCACATTGGCCTGCGGGTGACGCTCGGCCTCTTCGGCGCTGAGCGCGCCGGAATCCACCATCTCCTGCACCAGGGAATGGTCGTGGGTGATGCGGTGCAACTGGCCGCCACGCAGCAGGTAGATCCGGCTGTCCCCGGCCCAGAGCGCAGCGAAATGCGTGCCCCGCACCAGCAGGACCACGATGGTGGAGGCGATGACGCCGCCCCGCCCGCGCGCGATCGCGCGGGCCTGCAACTCAGCATGGACGGCGGTGAGGCGCAGCCGCACCTGGGCCAGCATCTCGGCGGCGGAAAGGCCCGGCGGAATGCTGCCCAGGGATTCCGCGATGGCCGTGCTGGCCACATCGCCGGAGCCATGGCCGCCCGCCCCATCCGCCACGGCCCAGAGGCCGAGATCGGGCCGATCCACCAGATTGTCCTCGTTGCGCGGCCGGACCGCGCCCGGATGCGTCGCGGCGCTGGAGGTGGGGGTCATGGCAGCACCTCCAGCAGGCGATGAAATTCGGGCGGGGGCGGCATGCTGCGCGGCAGGACGCCAGGGCGCCAGAAGAGGCTGCGTCCATCCAGCGTGGCGTCGGGATCATCCGGTGGCGGCAGGGGCAGGGCGGCGGCCAGCCCATCGGCATCCAGCGCGCCGGCCCGGCCTTCCTCCGCCATCCGCTCCAGCGCGGCATACCATTCGGGCGGCGGCGGGATGGCGGCGGCCGGCAGCACCGCGGCCAGGGTCAGCGGAAAGCGCCGCCCGACCGTATCCAGCGAGGTGGCGACCACGCCGACCGCCGCATCCGGCCCGCAAGCCCCGGGTGCCAGGCGGAAGCGCCAGATCGGCGCCGCCTCCCAGGCGGCATCCCAATCCGCGCCCAACGTGGCGCGGGAGGCGGCGATGCCCTCGCTCAGCCAGGCATCCCAGGGGGTGACGAAGCTGCGCGGGAGCACGCGGCGCACGAAATCGCCATGCGCCGGAAGCTTGCCGAACAGGCCGGTGCGCGGTTCCTCCATGCTCAATTCGCGGGGGGCGCGAAGGTCGGGCAGCGGAAATCCTGCATCTCGCGCAGCGCGAAGGGATTCACGCTGCTCGCCGCTTGCAGGATGAATTCCGCGCGGCGGTCGCCGCGCTCCACCATCAGCCGGAAGCGATCGGGCTGCGGCGTGGCGGTGAGGCGATGCAGGAAGACCAGCTTCAGCGTGGCCCAGGCGCCATCATAGGCCAGTTCGCCCTGGTTCGAGGCGGGGTCGAAATTCAGCGTGATGGGGTGCAGCGCCGGGAATTGCAGATCAATCGGCCGCCCCCCGCCGCCCGCCGGGAGGGCGACGCGCGCGCCGGAGGCCTCGAGCGTCGCCGCCGTGGTCCCGGCCGAAAGCCCGGCCGGGATGAGCTGGAAGCGGAAGCCATTGGCCACGCCGGCGGGGAAAAAGGCCTCGCGGATCGCCTGGGCGCGCTGGAACTGCGCGAGATCCGCCGCGGAGACCGGCGGCGGCAGCCCGTCGGTCGCCACCGGCCGCCAGACGCGCTGCGTCGTGTCGGTATAGGCGCGCAGATTCTGAGTGAAGAAATTGTCGAAGACGCCACCCGGCGCGAAAAGGCGGATGAAGTCATCCACCGGCATGTCCGGCGCATTGGGCAAGCGCCGGAAGGGGAAGCGCGTCTCGATGCCCCGGCACAGGTTCAGCAGTGCGCCACCGCCACCCCCGCCACCGCCGCCGGCCGCAGCGGCCGCGATGGCGGCCTGCGCGCCGCCCGAGCGCGCGCGCCCGGTGGATTGCGAGATGGCGGTCAGCCAGCCGCGCAGCGGCTCCGGCTGGCGCTGCGCCTCGGACAGCAACCGCTGGCCGGGATCCAAGCCCTGGCTGGGCGGCAGCACCGTGCCGGGCGGCGAATTGGCCAGCCGCGCGACCTGGACATACAGATCGTTCAGGATGGCGAGCACGCCGTCGATCGGCGCACCCGCCGCCTCGCGCAGGGGTGCGAAACGCGCCTCCACCACCTGCGCCACCGGCGCCGCGCCCGAGCCGGCCAGGTTGGCGCCGACCGCCGCCGCCACGCGGCTGGCCGTGGCCCCGGCCGCCGCCTGGGCCGCCTGAGCGACCGCGCCGGCGACCGCCGCCCCCGCCGCCCCGCCCGGCGCTTCCGGCGCCGTACCCGGCGAAAGCTGCCGGGCGATGCTGCGCAGCAGATCCTTCATCGGGCTGTTGGGCGCGCCCAGCAGGTTCAGCGCCTCAGCCGCCGCGTTCAGATTGGGGAAGGCCGGCAGGACAAGATCGCCGATCATCGCCTCCCAGGCGCGGACGTAATCGGCGGCGTAGAGCGCCAGCACATCCGCCTCCAGCCGGCGCGGATCGGCGGCCCCCGCCGTCGCGGCCTCGGGGCCCAGCACCCAGCTTTCGCTGGCCGCTTCCAGCACCGCCTGGGACAGGCGCGGCAGCACGGCGCGGTGCAGCCCCTCCACCGTGAACAGGCCGGGCACGCCCTCATTCATCGTCCGGCCACTGGCGCGGGCGAAATAGCGCTGGCCGGCCGCACCCAGCGGCTGGCCGGGCGTCCAGGCGGGCACATTCTCGGCCAGCGGGCGCAGCCTGCCATAGACGCGCTGCGCCATGGGCAGGCGCGAGAAGACGCGCCGCGCCTGATCCACCAGCGCGCCATCCAGCGGATAAGTGGCCAGCGTGCCCGCCATCAGCGCATCCAGGTGGCGCGTCAGCGCCTCACGCCCCGGTTGGTTCACCGCACCCGGGAAGGCCTGCTGCCAATCCAGCGCGAACCATTCGCGCACCAGGGCGCGGTCCAGCGGGCCCTGCTTGCCGAGCATCAGATAGACGCGCACCGCCTCGTAGAGGAAATCCGGCCGCTGGATCCCCTCGCGGATCTGCGTCTCCAGCCGCGAGAGCAGGCGGGGCAGCAGCACGCGGTCCAGCGCGCGGCGATAGGCGCTCTCGGCGCCCGCGGTCAGCATCTCCTCCTGGCTGAGCCCCAGGCCCGGCCCGCTGCCGGCGGCGGCGGGCGGGAGGGCGCGATTCGCCTCCAGATAGGCCAGCACGCCCGCGAGATCGGGCGATTGCACCCGCTCCAACGGGGCGCCACGGCCGGCCTGCTCAGCCGCCGTGACGGCGGCAGCGAGGCGCGCATCGCGCGCGGATTCCGTGCCGGAAGCCAGCCAGCCCCAGATGCCGCCGCCCAGCACCAGCACCGCGGCCGCGGCCCAGGAGCCGATCTGGATCATGCGCCGGCGGGATTCCAGGCCACGGTCATTCGCCGCCAGCCGCGCCTCGTTGAACACCACGTCGCGCAGCAGCCGCCCGATGAAATAGGCCCGGCCCTTCTGCCCCATGATGGAGGCCGGCCGCGCCGGATCCAGCCCGAAGGAGCGCGAGAGCGCGCCCGCCAGGCGATCGAGCGGCGTGCCCTCCTGCGTGCCGGAGGTGAAATAGACGCCGCGCAGGAAGGGCGCGGGGTCCAGCTTGGAGCCGCCGAAGGCCGCCTGGAGGAAGGCCTGCAAGGGCGCTTCCAGCGAGGCGAATTGCGTCGGGAAACCCGCGATCAGCGCGCGCTGCGAGGGGCCGCGCTCCTGCTGCAGCCGCTCGATCTGCCGCGCCATCAGGCGCTCCGAAACGGCGGCGAACTCGGCGGTGAATTGCGTGACGGCGCCCTCGGGCGGGGTCTGGGCCGGGAAGGTGAAGCCCCAGACCTGGCTGCGCTGGTCCTTGTCGAGATCATCGAAGAATTCGGTGAAGCCGGGCAGCAGGTCGCTCTTCGTGACCATGAAATAGACCGGCAGGCGCTGGCCGAGGCGCGTCTCCAGCTCCTTGATGCGGCGGCGGACGCTGCGCGCATGGGCCTCGCGCTGCGTGGCGTCGAGCCGGGCCAGCATGTCCACGCCGAAGGCCACCAGCACACCGTTCAGGGGCTGGCGCGGGCGGTTCTTCTTCAACAGGTCCAGGAAGCGCTCCCAGCCGGCCTTGTCGGCATCGGCGTCGCTGTCCTGCGTGGTGTAGCGGCCGGCCGTGTCGATCAGCACGGCGCGCTCGGTCAGCCACCAATCACAAAAGCGTGTTCCGCCGACACCGCCGACGCGGCCCTCGGCCAGCGGGAATTCCAGGCCGGAATTGAGCAGCGCCGTGGTCTTGCCGGAGCCGGGCGGGCCGATGATGGCGTACCAGGGCAGGTCATAGAGGTAACCCCCCTTCCCGCCCGTCGCGTTCTTCAGCTTGCCGAGCGCATCGGTCAGCTTGGCGCGAAGCTCGGCCTCCTCCTCGGCGGCGGCCTCATCCTTCTTCGCCTGCGGATCGGGGGCGGCGGCGGCCTCCAGCAGGCCCTCATCGCGCTTGTCGCGGCTGCGGCCGATCAGGAAGGTGACGCCCGCCCAGATCAGGATCAGCAGGAGCACCAGGATGCCACGCAGCCAGATCGCCTCGAAGGCCTCGCCCAGCAGCGGCGCGAAAAGCCAGATGACGACGTCGAGCAGCAGCACGCCGGCCAGGGCGGCCAGCGCCGGGATGGTCAGAAACGCGCGCATCAGCGGGCCCCCCGCAGCAGAACGACTTCGATGCGCCGGTTCTCCTCACGCCCCTCGGGCGTGGCGTTGGAGGCCACCGGCTCGGTATCGCCGCGCCCTTCGGCCGTGAAGCGCGCGGGCGTGCCATTGGCGGCCACGATCACCGCCATCGCCTCCTGCGCGCGGGCCAAAGAGAGCGCGAAATTGGAAGGGAAGCGCACGGTGCGGATGGGCTGGTTGTCGGAATGGCCCTGCACCTGCACGCGGCCCGGCTCCTCCCTCAGCCCCTCGCCGATGCGGCGGAGAATGTCCTGGAAGCGCGGATCCAGCGCCGCGGAGCCCGAGGGGAACATGCCCCGGTTGCGGATGCGGACCAGCAGGCGCTGCTGGTCGCCCTCCACCGTGACCAGGCCCTGGGCGATTTCGGGTGCCAGGAAGCGGCGCAAGGTGGGCACCGCATCGGGCACCGGGGTGGCGGTGGGCGGTGGGGGGGGCGGCGGCGCGGGGGGCACCGGGGGCGCCGTGCGGTCAATGCTGGGCAGGGCGCCGGGCGGCAGCGCCGCCATGCGCTGGTAAAGCCCATCCGCGCTCGCACCCAGGCTGCCCGAGAGCCCATACCAGCCGGCCCCCAGCACGAAGGCGGCGACGGCGAAGGCGACCCAGCCCGGAATCGCCCGGCTTTGCCCGCGATGCGGCGCATCCACGCCGCGCCAGCGGGGCGAGAGCTCGCGCTCCCAATTGCCGCGCAGCTGGGTGAGGAGCTGGTAGAGCCCCTCCCGCACGCGATCCAGCTCGGCCGTGCCGCGCGGCATCAGCCGGTACTTGCCCTGCAGGCCGAGGGCGAGGGCCATGTAGGTGACCTCCAGCGCGCCCTTGTAGCGGCCGGGATCCTTGCTCATTCCCGCCAGCAGGTCGAAGACGCGCTCGCCCGAACGGGTTTCCTGGTGGAAGGTGGAAACGAGCGACTTCTGCGCCCAGGCGGATTGCGCCCCCCAGGGCGTGCTCAGCACCACATCATCCAGCGCGGCCGAGATGACGTAATGTGCGGCCCGGATTTCCTCGGCCGTGGCGCCTGCGGCGCGGGCATCGCCCTCGAAGGCGCGCAGCGCGACAAGCGCGCGCTCGCGCAGCTCCTCGACGGGTGGCGCGCCGGCCACGCCGGCATTGGCCAGGCGGGCCAGGATTTGCAGCAGGGGGGACGCGGCCGCGGCGAGCGGACCCACGCCGATCTTGGGCAGGGCGTCTGCCTCGCCCGCCAGGCGCGGCGCGGGGCCCGCGCTGGGCGGGGCCATGGGCGCGGGCTGTGGCGGCACCTGGGCCACGGGGCGGGAGGCCCCGCGCCCGACCAGGGTGCGCTCGGAATCATCCGGTTCGCCGAAGGGATTGTCGCTCATCGATTTTTTCCCTCAAACGCCGGGCGCGGCCTCCGGCCGCTTGGCTTCGGAAAGCTGAAGCTTTCCGGCTCGGCTTTTCGCCTCGCATACTGCGTTGGTGCGCCCTCAGACGCCGGGCGCCCGGCGCGGTGGAGGGTTGCCGCCCCGGTCATGCGCGGATCGCCCAGAGGCTCAAGCGCAGATTGGGGAAATCGCCCGAGACATGGATGGCGAAACCACCGGAGGTCTGCATCTGCTGCCAATGCGGGCTGCCGCGATCCAGCTCGAAATAGACCGCACCCGCGTGGAAAGGGATCTGCCGCGGCGCGACCGGCATGGGCCGCACGATGATGCCGGGCAGCGCCACATTCACCAGTTCGCGGATATGCTCCACGGCGCCAATCTTGACCTGGTTGGGGAATTGCCGGCGCACCGTCTCGCCCGGCATGTCCGCCATCACCGTCAGCACGAATTGCCCGGCGCGCAGCAGGTTGCGGTCGAGGATCGGCCCCACGCGCACGCCATGGCTGCGCTCCTGCAGCGGGATCTCGACGGCATTGGTCTCCAGCACGGCCGAGAGGCTGCGCCGCAGATCGGCGATCACGGGCGCGAAGCTGCGCTGCAGGTCATCATGCCGATAGGCGGGATAGGTGCTGGCCTTCTTGTCCGGCGCGGTAAAGGTGGCAAGCTCGCCCGCCAGCTGCACCAGCGTCGAGAACAGCGTCTCGGGATGGACATTGCCGGCATCGGCGTAATGCGCCAGCAGCGGCAGGCAGCGATTGACCGTCTGCAGCAGCAGGAAATCCGCGACCTCCGCCACGCCGCGCGCGCCGGGCTGGCTGAGGCGCGCCCCCAGCGCCTCGGCCCGCTGGCCCAGCATGCCCACCAGCTCGCCCAGGATGTTCGAGAGCGGCGAGACGGCGGAGACGCGCAGGCAGGGTGGGATGTAGCGGTCATCGATCACGACGCGGCGATCGGCCTGCACCTCCACCACGCGGGCGAGGCCCAGGCAGGTGAAGCCCGCCCGCTCCTCGCTCTCCAGCATGTAGCGCAGCCGCGGCCGGCCCACGGCCAGCTCGGCCGGCAGGGTTGCGTCCGAATGCGTGTCGTAGGCCTCGAAGGCGTGCAGGCCGAAGCGCGCGGCGGCCCCTTCCGGCCCCTCCGTCGCGGTCACCTCGGCGCTGCCAGGCTGGCGCACCGGCAGGGCGAGATAGACGATCTGGTTGCGCGTGCCCTCGATCAGGTCGAGCGGCGTGGGGTGGTTGGCGCTGCCCGGAATGGCGAAGGGCGTGCCATCCTCGAGGATGCCGGCGATGCTGGAGAGGGCGAATTTCCCGGCCGCCAGGAGATCCCGGTCGAGCGCGATCTCGGTCACGCCCCAGGGATGCGGGCGCAGGGGCGCGGCGCGGGCCTGGAGCAGATTCTCGAAATAGCGGTCCTGCTGCTGGTAGTGCTGGGCGCGGAGGAACATCCCTTCCTGCCAGACGACCTTGTCATTCCAAGCCATGAAGCGTGGTCTTCCCCAAAAGATCTATCGGCCGCCGCGCGCGGCTTCTTCATAGGCGCGGGCAAAGGCCTTGCCGAAGGCGCTGTCGAAATCATCCTCGAACTGGTCGGTCACCTGCTGGTGCAGCTTGCGATAAGCCTCCCAGAGCTTCTTCTCGCGCGCCCCGGGCAAGATGCCGCCCGAGGGGATTTCCCCCTCCAGCCCCATCGGCGCCAGGCGGGCGAGCAGCGCCTTGGCGGCGGCCTGGGTGGCGGCGACGGTGGCAAGCTGATGCGCCGTCAGGTCGTTCACCGTCTCACGCAGGGCAGCCGGGCCATTGCCCTTGGGGCCGAGCAGGGCGAGCACCGCGGCCTCATCCGTCGCGGCGAATTTCACCGGGTTGTTGCCGGCGGCGCGCAGCATGGTCTGCTCGATGCGGAATTCGCGCTTCACATCGGCGCGGGCGATGAGCAGGCCGCGCAGGCCGGCGACGGCGGCGCGCATGCCGGCGCCCACCGCCGTCAGCGCGGCGGCGGCATCGGTGCCCGGGGGCGGCGGCGGCAGGCCGGCCGCCTCATGGATCAGGGCCAGGGCGGCCAGCAAGCCATCGCCCGATGCGGCGGCCGGCGGGGCGGGCGGGGGCGGCGGCACCCCCGCCTGGGCCAGGGAGGGCGGCCGAGCCGAGGGATAGTTCGGCTCGGCAAAAGGATCGGGCGCTGCGGGCCGCGCGCTGGCGACGAGCGTGGGCGGCTCCGTCGGCTGCGGCGGGGCCGGACTGACGAAGCTGGGCGGCGCGGCGCCAAGATCGGCGAAAGGATCGGGCAACTTCGCCGCAGGCGCCGGCGCCGGCCCGCCAAGATCGGCGAAGGGATCGGGCAGCTTCGCCGCGGGCGCTGGCGCCGGCGTGCCGAGATCGGCGAAGGGGTCAGGCAGCTTCGCCGCGGGCGCTGGCGCGGGCATCCCAAGATCGGCGAAGGGGTCAGGCAGCTTCGCCGCGGGCGCTGGCGCCGGCGTGCCAAGATCGGCGAAGGGGTCAGGCAGCTTCGCCGCAGGCATCGGCGCCGGCATCCCAAGATCGGCGAAGGGGTCAGGCAGCTTCGCCGCAGGCATCGGCGCCGGCGTGCCGAGATCGGCGAAAGGATCAGGCAGCTTCGCCGCCGCGGAGGCATAGGGATCGGCCGGGCGGGCCATGGGGGGCGGCGCATCGGCGAAGGGGTCGGGCAGATGGGCGAAGGGGTCTGGCGCGGCGCCGGCGGGCTTCCCAGGCTGCGGCGCGTTCCAATCCTGCGGCAGCAGGTCGGGCATCGTCGCGCGCGGCGGGGTGAAGACGTCATTCGTGCTGGGGCGATGATCCGGCATCACCGGGCCCGGGTCTTCCGGCGCGAAGGGGTCGAAATCCGCCGGCAGCAGCGGCGCATTGCCCATCGGCGGCCCGCCGGCCGGCGAGAGCCCGGGCAAGGGCACCGAAAAAATGTCGGAGACCGGCGGCGGCGCCATCGGGTCCGGGATGGCATTGGCGGCCTGCCAGCGGCCCGTGCCGTGGAAGGCCTCCTCCTCCACCCGGCATTCGATCTCATAGGCGCCGAGGCGGATGCGGTCGCCATCGCGCAGCACGCGCACCTGGTCGCGGCCCACGGGATCGCTCGCGCCATTCACGAAGGTGCCGTTGGTCGAGATGTCGCGCACCTGCCAGGCGCCGGAGAAGAACTCCACCGCGCAATGCCGCTTGGAGAGCACGCGCTCCGGATCGCGCAGCACCCAGTCGCATTCCGTGCCGCGCCCGAGCACGTATTCGCCGCCCGCCACGCGCCGTTGCTCGGGGACGGATTGATCCGGACAGCGCAGGACGGACAGGACCAAAGGCATGGGACGCTTCTCTCACCCTTTCTTGGCCAAGGCCTTCGCCTTGCGATGAAACAGTAGGCGGCTCGCGCATGGGTTGCGTCAAGCGGCGCGGCGGCTCAGCCTCCGATGATGACGGTGGGGAAGCCGGTCGCGATCATCCCCCCATGCATGGTGGTGTCGCCGATCCGCGCGGCGGGCAGGCTGCCCACCAGCACCGTCACGCTGCCCTTCACGATCATGTTGGGCGGCACCGGCACGGCGCACATGCACTGATCCGTGACGCGCGACTGCGGCATGCTGCCGGTGATGACCGTGGGCAGGCCGGTGATGATCGGCCCGCCCACATGCGGGATCGGGATCGGGCTGGGCGGAACGGGCGTGGCCAAGGGGCACATCTGCATGTCCGTGATGCGCGCGGCAGGCGGCATGCTCAGCCCTCCTCGGGCGGGATGCGGCCCGCGCCACCCGCCGCGATGTCCCGCGCCGAGGCGAGGAAGCGGGTGAAGCGCAGCGGCGCGCGCTCGGGCTTGTGGCGCATGGCCGCCATCATGATGGCGCCGACCACGGCCACGCCCGTCAGATGCTCGGCCGGCAGGACCTCGGGCTGGCCCTCCGGCGACATGCTGCCGCCCGACCAGAAGGCGCCCACCGCGGCCCAGGATTCCGCACTTCGGAACCCGCCCTTCTGCGCGATCTCCATGGTGGCGCGGCGCGAGGCCTCGTCGGGGCGGCGCACCCAGAGCTCGGCCGCGACCAGCGCCTCGGCGTCGACCGGGCTGGGCTCGAGGGCGGGGACAGCGCGCGCGCACATGCAGGCCCACCAGACCGCCTCGCGCTTGGGCAGCGCATGGGCGATGAGGCGCAGCGCGTCGGGCGTGCGGTCGGCGGCGAGCAGCCATTCAAGCCCAGCCGAGGCATCGGGCAGATCGCCGATCCGCGTGGCTGTGGGCGGGTCCAGCTCGAGGAAGGGCAGGATCGGGACGACCGGCCGGGCGAGCTTGTTGGGCGGGGTGGGGGGCGTGCTCATCTCAGTTGATCAGCACCAGGCCGCCCTTGATGGTCATCATCGCATCCGCCTTGTGGGTGGCCATCGGCGCCTGGGTGGTCAGCATCGCCGATCCCTTCACCGTGATCATGACGGATTCGATGTCGATGCTGGTCGGCGTCATGTGGATCTTGCTGGCGCCGACCTTCAGCGTGATGGATTGCATCGCCTCGATCTCGATCTTGCCGAGCGACGCCTTGGTGCTGATGTCCCCCGTCTTCACCAGGGTGGACATGTTGCCCATCTTCACCGTGAGGCTCTCATTGCCCTCGGTGATGGTGGCGGTGCGGTCCAGCTTCGTGGTCTCGGTGTGCTTGCCGTCCACCGTCTCGGTGCGATGGCGCTTCACCGTCTCGGTGCGGTCATTCTTGATGAGAAGGGTCATGTCCTTCTCGGCCTGGATGTTGATCTCCTCGGAGCCCTTCTTGTCCTCGAAGCGCAGCTCGTTGAAATTGGAGGCGCTGCCGCCCTTGCTCGACTTCGTCTTGATGCCGGATTGCGTCTTGTTCGCGGGCAGCGCGTAGATCGGCTTCTGTTCGGCGTTGTAGACGCTGCCGATCACCACCGGCCGGTCGGGGTCGCCATCCACGAAGGCGACCAGCACCTCATCGCCCACGCGCGGCAGCGTCCAGGCGCCGCCCCATTTGCCCGAGAAGCTCTGCGCCACCCGCACCCAGCAGGAGGAGGTGTCGTCCTTCTTGCCGCCCCGGTCCCAATGGAAATGCACCTTCACCCGGCCATACTCGTCGCAGTGGATTTCCTCGCCATTGGGGCCGGTGACGATGGCCGAATGCACGCCCAGCATGGGCGGGCGCGGGCGTGGGGCCGGCGGGCGCCAGGGCCGGTCGGCTGCGATCAGGACGATCGAATTGGCATAGCCCGAGGTGCCGCCGCCCGAGAGATGCGTCTCATCAAAGGCCTCATGCGTCGCCGAGGAGACCAGCCAGGTGACCGGCTGCGGCACATCCAGCCCTGGCCGGACCTTGAGCCGGCCGCCCGCGAAGATGGTCGGGTCATTGCCGCTGGCGGTCACGCGGTCCGCCCCCGCCTCGAAGCCTTCCATGCCGATCTTGGCCAGATCACCCTCCGGGCGCACCGCCTGGCCCGAGGGCCAGCGGAACACCTCGTAGCGCGACGCATCCGGCGAGCGCAGGACGGTCGGCGCGTTCTTGGTGAGCAGCGTGCTGGGCTTCAGCCCGTCGAAATCCGCGGCCGCCACCTTGCCCGGCTGCAGGGCGGTGACAGGGCGCCATTGCGTCAGCGCGCCATGCATGTCGGGATCATTGCGCACCACCTGCGGATCGCCCGGCACCAGCGGATAATCCGAATTGGCACCACAGACGACCAGCGTGTGATCACCATCCTTGTGCTCGAAGAAATAGCCGCAGCCCATCTCGTCGAAGAGCCGCTGGACGAAGTCGAGGTCACTCTCGTTGAACTGCACGCAATAGGTGCGGACCTCGCCTGGGACGGAGCCGCCCCACCGGACCGGGACGGCCTGCGCTTCATGCAGCAGGGAGGTCACGATGTCCTTGGCCGCCTTGTCCTGGAAGATCCGGCAATCGCCCGTGCGGGACAGGTGCCAGAGCCGCGGCACCGCCTCGATGCGATAGGCGGCCAGGCCGCGGCCAAAGGGGCCGACGCGGGTGAAACTGCGCACGATGCCGTGGAAATACCTTGCCTCGGTGTGCTTCACCTTGACCGTGCAGGTGACGGGCTGGCCGATCAGCGCACTGGGCTGGATGTCGAGATTCTCGGAGACCACTTCGGCCGCCAGGGCGAAGGGCCGGCCGATCTCCTCCTGCACCGAAAGGCGCCGCAACGTGAGCACGCCGGGGCCGAGCGGAGACGTGATCTCCAGCAGGCGCGGCTCCTGCAAGATGTTCAGTTCAGCGGCCAATGGCGTTCCTCGCCCCAGATGCATGAAGCATAGACCGAGCCTCCTCGTTTCGGGAAGCAACCTCTTGACTCATCGCGCCACCGCCCCGAGCGCGAAGGAGCGCAGGTCGCGTTGCGCGGTGCGGAACACCGCATCCTGCCGATGCCGCTTCTCGGCGGCGAGTTGCGGCACGCGGCGCGTCACCCATTCGCCCAGCGCCAGCGCCGAGACCCGGCCATCGGAGTCCATCGCCGCGCGGCCGCCCAGCCCTTCCCGGACGGCAAAGGCGAAGACGCCGTTGCGCTCGTCATAGGAGTCCAGCGCCTCCTGCACCGAGGTGCTGGCGGCGAGCAGGAAGCGCCCCGTCTCATTGCCCAGGGCCGCGAGGCTGTCGATCGTCACCTGGCCGGCATGGCAGGTGTCGATGAACAGGAACCCGTCCCGCGCGCGGATGCGCGCCAGCGCCGCGACCAGCGTGCCCTCATCCAGCGCGACGCGGCGGATCGCCTCCCAATTCGCGATGCTCGCCGTCTCGTGCGGCAGGAAGAGGAAGCGGCGATCCGGCTCCGAGCGCACGCCATGCCCGGCGAGGTAGAGCACGAAGGTGTCCTCCGGCCGCGCCAGCTGCGCCACCTGCGCCAGGGCGGCGAGGATATTGGCGCGCGTCGCCTCGCGATCGGCCAGCAATGTCGCGATCACCTCGCGGAAGACGCCGCCGGCGCGCAGGCGCAGCGTCTCGGTCACCGTGCGCGCATCGGCGACGGCGAAGCGCAGGTTGAGCGAGCGCTCGGCATACTCATCCACCCCGATGGCGAGGATGATGAGGCGCCCCGCCCCCGCCGGCGCCGCCGCCTCGCCCGGGCGCCGCAATTCCAGCGCCGGGGCTTCGGCGAAGAGGCCGCGATCCTCGGTGTGCAGCCGCGCCGCCACGCGGTTGGGCCCGGGGTCGAGCGGCACCTCCACCGCATTGGGCCCGGCCACCGCCGCGCTGCGCAGGGCGATGCGGTCATTCACCATGATGTCGAGCGGCCCGAGCCCCATGCCGCGATCCGCCGCGGTGACGGTGAGGCGCAGCGCCGTGGCCCCCGCCGGCAATTCGCCCCCGCCCCAGGCCAGCGGCAGGCAATCGCCTTCCACCACCGCGCAGGCACTGCCGGCCGCGAGGCCGGGCAGCCGGCCGATCCGCGCGCGCACATCACCCAGCGCATTCATCCGCGTCTGTGCCGGGCCGGTGTCGCCGGCCAACCGCGCGCGCAGCGCGGCCGGCGCATAAAGCGCGCGATAGGCCTGCTGGAAGCTGGCCCATTCGGGCGTCTGCGCGCGGCCCTGGTTGAGGTGAACACCCACCAGCTCCTGCCCGCCGGCCGGCGCGTGGTCGAAGAGCCCCTCCGGCGTGAAGGCCACCCAGCGCCGCGCATCGGCATGGACGAAGAGCGCGCCGCGCTCGGCCAGCCGCGTGGTCGCCTCGAACCAGCGCAGCGTGCCATCGCCCAACGCCACGACGGCCATGCCCTCCACCGCCACCAGGCCCCAGGCGGCGCCGGGCAGCGGCCGCTCATCCAGCTGGCGGCCCGTGCGGTCGAAGAGGCGCAGATGCGTGTCGGTGCCCAGCAGGAAGCCCGCATCGCCCGGCAGCATGGCCAGGCTGCGGCTGTACTCGCCCTCGTTCAGCCGCAGCATCTGGCCGTTCAGCCGGGGGCGGTCCCGGTTCTGCCAATCGGTGAGGACAAGGCCGCGCCCGGTGGTGCGGGCCGTCACCATGGCGCGGCCCTCGCCCGGGCCGAGTTCGCCGGTGGTGGCGTCGAACAGCAAGGGGGCGCCGCCAGTGCGCAGCCGGAAGCGAAGAAGCCGGCCATCCGCGCTGACCGCCAGTGCCGCGCCGGTGTTGCGGAAATCCGCACCCGGCGGCAGGGGCGGCTGGGCCAATCGGCCGTCACCGGCCAGCCGCCCCCAGCCCGGATCGGCCGCGGCGAAGGCGACCCCGCCGCCGGGCAGCGCGAGGAGATGGGCGATGGCATCGCGCGCCGCCGGAATGTCCCGCGCCGCGCCCAGGCCGAAATCGCCCCAGCGCCGGATGACGAAATCCCCGCCCACCCGCGCATAGCCCGCCGCATGCAGCTGCACGCCGCCGCGCCCGTCGCTCGCCCAGGTAACGGCCGGCAGGCCCTCGCCGACCAGGCCCGTGACATCGGGCAGCAAGAGGCTCGCCAGGTCGCTCGCCTGGAGGATCTCGACCCGCAGCCGGTCCTCGAAGCCCACGGCCAGCAGCGCCCCATCGGGCGACCAGGCAAGGCCATAGGGCCGTGCGCCGGGCAGCGGCGCACGCTCCGCCACGCGGCGGCCCGCCGCGTCATAGACGCGGATGCGCCCATCGGCCGAGCTGGCGGCGAAGCGGCCCGTGGCGTCGAAGGCCAGCATCCGCGCCGCCCCCTGCCAGCCGGCCTGGTCCTCGGCGAGCAGCCGCCCGGTCTGCGCATCCCAGAGCCGGATGCCGGCGCGCCCGCCCAGCGCCGCCGCGAGCCGCGTGCCATCGGCCGAGACCGCCAGATGCTGGATGGGCGCCGGCTGATTCGGCAGCCGCGCGATCAGCCGGCTGGTCGCGGTGTCGAAAACGTAGATGGCAAAGCCGCGATCCCAGGCGCGGCCGGTCTGGCCGGCGGCGAAGGCGCGGCTGCCATCGGGGCTGAGCGCCACGGCATAAAGCTCGCCCTCCGCACCCTCGCCGATCGGCGGGCGCAGCACGCTGAGCGCCGTGCCCTCCGGCAACGCCCAAAGCCGCAGCGTCTTGTCATCCGAAACGGTGGCCAGCAGCCGCCCGGCCGCATCGGTCGCCAGGCGCGAGACGGGGGCGGTGTGGGCGCCCGCCTCGACACGCAGGATGGGCGCCTGCGGCGGCTCCTGCGCGACCGCCGGCCAGGCCAGAAGCAGCGCCGCGAGGCCGATCCGCCAGAGGCGGCGCATCCGCTCAGCCCGGCAATTCGAAGCCGCCGCCCGCCTGGGCGACGCGCTCGGCATTGCCGAGGCTCTCGCTGAAATTCTCCCGCCGCGCCAGGTTGGTGGCGGCGAGGCTGCGGACATCGCCGCCCGCATCCGTCTGCGGCGCCGGGGCGCGCTGGGCGGGGAAGGCATCGGCCGGCGCATAGCCGCGCAGGCCGGAGGCGGTCTCCACCGCGACCGAGCCTGGCGGGCCGGGCCGCACCGCCACCACCTCCCGCGCATTCACGGTGGCGATGCGCGGGCTGTCCGGGTTGGGGGAGAACTTCACCTCCACGGGGCGGCGCGGGGCGGCGCGCACGGGCGCGGGGCGGGCCGCCGTCTGGACCGCCGCCTTGCCGCCGGGGATGGCGCCTTCGATCGCCGTGTCGAATTCGGCGCCGCGCGCCGCGATGCGGCCATTGATGCTTTGCGCCAGGGCCAGATCGGCCTGGAAGCGGGTGCGGATCTCGGCCATCTGCGCCTGGGCGGTGGCGCGGTCCATCCGGCCGGTGCGGGCCATCTCCCGCACGCGCTCGGCCGAGCGCAGGCGGCAATCCATCAGGTTGTTGAAGGCGATCTGCGTGCGGTCCAGCTGCGCGTTCTCGGAGCTGAGATCCTTGCTCATCTGCTGGAACAGCGCCTGCTGGTCGGAGGCCTGGCGCTGCAGCGCCGCGTAATAGCCCACGGCCGCCCCGCTCGCGCCGCCCACCGCCGCGCCGATCAGCGCGCCCTGCCAGCGGCCGGAGGTCAGGCCGCCGATCAGCGCGCCACCCGCCGCGCCGATCGCGGCACCCTGGAGGATCTGCTCGCCATAGAAATCGCCCGTGCCGTCGAGGGCGAGAAGCTGGGGCCGGCAGGCATCGCGCCCGTCATCCACGCCGATCCGCCCGGCTTGGGTGGTGACGCAACCGGCCAGCACCACGGCGGCCATGAGGCCCGAGATCGCGCGCTGCAACGCTGCACGCTCCGTGAGACGTGTCATTGGCGTGTTTCCCCTATAGGTTGTGGAGGCTAACCCGCTGGCTTTGAAACGCCTAGGGATCTTGTCGGGGGAAGGGCAACCCTGACGGGGTTTTCATGTTATCAGCCTCGATGCCCTCCCCCGCGCCCCTCGCCCCCCTGCCCCCTCCGATGCGCGACCTGCTCGCCGTCTCCCACACCACGCGCTACCGCTACGCGGCGCCGGTGATGCTGGGCCCGCACCGCCTGATGCTGCGCCCGCGCGACAGCCACGACATGCGGCTGATCTCCGCCTCGCTGACCCTCTCGCCGCCCGGCCGGCTGCGCTGGGTCTATGACGTGTTCAGCAACAGCATCGCCATCGCCGAATTCACCGCCCCGGTGACGGAACTCGTCATCCGCAGCGACCTGATGGTGGAGCGCTTCGGCGCCGACCGCCCGGCACGTGACATCGCCGCCGAGATCGCGCCCGCGGCGCGGGACTGGCCCTTCGCCTACAGCGATGATGATCGTGCCGATCTCGGCGCCATGCTGACGCCGCAATATGCCGACCCCGAGGGGCGGCTGCGCGCCTGGGCGCAGGGCTTCGTCGCCGGCAACCCGACGCCGACGCTGGGCCTGCTGCGCGACATCAATGCCAGCATCCAGAAGGGCTTCCTCTACCGCGCGCGGGAAGAAGCCGGGACGCAGACGCCGCTGGAGACGCTGGCGCTGGGGGCCGGCACCTGCCGCGACTTCGCGGTCCTGATGATCGAGACCTGCCGCGCCATGGGCTTCGGCGCCCGGCTGACCAGCGGCTATCTGCATGTGCCGGAAGGGGCCGGCGGCCAGGGCGCGGGCTCCACCCATGCCTGGTGCGAAATTCATCTCCCCGGCCCCGGCTGGATCGCCTTCGACCCCACCAATGGGCTGATGGGCGGGCGGGACCTGATCCGCGTGGCCACGGTGCGCGACATCCGCCAGGCCGCCCCCGTGGCCGGAAGCTATAACGGACGCCCGACGGATTTCCTGGGGATGGAGGTCTCGGTCAGCGTCAATCAGGTGCCTACCGGAGGTGCAGGAACCTGAGGTTCCTGCCGGGGTGTTTGAGGGGCAGCGCCCCTCAATGCCCGCGCCAGCCAGACGGTGCGCCCGCCGCAACCCGGATCCTCGGCCCTGTGTCCCTCCACCGCAAAGCCATGCGCGCCCAGCAGCGCCCGATACTCGTCCGGCCCCAGGCTCGCATGATGCAGCGCCTCTCCCTCGAAGACGCCCATCGCCACGCCCTCATTTGGGCCTGAGTTGAAGAGCAGCGCAGCACCCGGCGCCGCGTGGCGGGCGAAGACGGCGAACATCGCGCGTTGATCCGCGTGGTTCAGGTGGAAGAAGCTGTCCCAGGCCAGGATGCCCGCGAAGCGTCGGCCGAGATCCAGGCCGCGCATATCGGCGTGGCGCCAATCCTCCCCGGGAAAGCGCGCCTGCGCCAGGGCGAGCAGCCGGGGCGAGGTGTCCACGCCGGTGATCCGAAACCCCTGGCCGATCAGATGGGCCGCGATCGGCTCCGCCATGCCGCAGCCCAGATCCAGCAGCGCGGCACCGGGCGGCAGGCCATGGGTGAAACGGTCGAGCCAGGCGCGCTCGATCAGCTCCCGGCCGCGTTGGGCGTCGAAGGCGGCGGCGTGGCGCTCATAAAGGCCGGGGATGGTTTCGGAGGGCATGGGCCATGCTGGCCCACCCCGGCCGCCCTGGGCAAACCCTCCGAAGAGTGACACGCTTGCCATGCAACGGACAGGTGGCAGATGCGCGCGGGCTGCCATGACTGCCAGGTGAGGAAATGCGAGGCGTCATGACATCCCGGATTCCGCTGCCCGACCTTTTGGCCGGGTTTTTCGTGCTCGGCCTCGGGCTGGTGGGCTTCTGGCAGGCGGCGGCCATTCCCGTCTCGCCGCTTTACGCCCAGGTCGGGCCCAAGGTGGTTCCCTATGGGGTCGCCGCCGCGATGACGCTGCTGGGGGGCCTGCTGGTGCTGTCGGCGCTGCGCGGCGGCTGGTCCGCCCAGATCTCCGAGGTGGCCGCGGCCGGGCCGCCCAATCTGCGGGCGCTGGGGCTGCTGGGGGCGGGGCTGGTGGCCAATCTCCTGCTGATCGGGCCGGCCGGGTTTTCCATCGCCGCCTCCGCGCAATTCGTGCTGGTGGCCGCGGCCTTCGGCAGCCGCTCCATGGCGCGGGACCTGCTGCTGGCCCTGCCGCTGACGCTGCTGGTCTGGTTCCTCTTCGTGCAGGGCTTGGGCGTGAATATCGGTGCGGGGTTGCTGGAGGGCGTGATCCTGCGCCTGCTCGGCCAGGAGGTGTCCTGATGGAATCGCTGAACGGGCTGGCGCTGGGCTTCAGCCATGCGCTGACGCTGACCAATCTGAGCTGGGCGCTGCTCGGCTGCTTCCTCGGCACCGCGATCGGCGTGCTGCCCGGCATCGGGCCGGCGCTGACCATCGCGCTGCTGCTGCCCATCACCTTCCAGGTGAG
>JAIYDS010000047.1 GCA_027487385.1 Acetobacteraceae bacterium
GACCGATCACGCAAGGACGCCGGATTCGTGCTCTCGACCTCGCCGCAATTCAAGGAAAACGCCAGCCGCGCCATGGCCGATGCCGGGCTGCAAAAGGCGCTGGGCACCGCCAAGGGCGCCTTCCTGCAACGCCGCGCCAATGCGGTGGCGAATCTCCCGGAATTCGAGACGCTGCGGAACACGGCTCGGGACATCAAGAACCACACCCTCGCCAATCTCGATTTCTACCTGGAAAAATTCGCCGAGAATGTCGAGCGCGCCGGAGGCCGGGTGCATTGGTGCAGCACGCCCGACGAGGCCCGCGCCGCCGTGCTGGAGATCTGCCGCAAGGCCAATGCCAAGACGGTCACCAAGGGGAAGTCCATCATCTCCGAGGAGCTGGGGATCAACCACCACCTCGAAGAACACGGCATCACGCCCGTCGAGACCGATCTCGGCGAGTACATCATCCAGCTGCGCGGCGAGATTCCCTCGCACATCATCGCCCCGGCCTTCCACCTGAACCGCGAGGATTGGGAGGCGGATTTCCGCCGCGCCCACACCGACCTCGACCCCGACCGCGTCTTCCATGAGCGGCGCGACATCCTGAGCGAGGCGCGCACCCGGCTGCGCCAGAAATTCCTGGCGGCCGATGTCGGCATCACCGGCGCCAATTTCCTGATCGCCGAGACGGGTTCCAGCGTCATCGTCACCAATGAGGGCAATGGCGACCTGACGCAGACCCTTCCCCGCGTGCATATCGCGCTCGCTTCCATCGAAAAGGTGGTGCCGACGCTGGAGGACGCGACGAGCCTGCTGCGCGTCCTCGCCCGTTCGGCCACCGGGCAGGATTTCTCGGTCTATACCACCTTCAGCACAGGCGTGCGCCGCAAGGGCGATCTGGACGGACCGGAGGAGTATCACGTCGTCCTGATTGATGGCGGGCGTTCCAACATGATCGGCACGGAATTCCAGGAGATGCTGCGCTGCATCCGCTGCGCCGCCTGCATGAATCACTGCCCGGTCTATGGCACCACGGGCGGGCATGCCTATGGCTGGGTCTATCCTGGGCCGATGGGCTCGGTGCTCACCCCCAGCCTGATCGGGGTGGAGAATGCCGGGCACCTGCCCAATGCCAGCACCTTCTGCGGGCGCTGCGAATCCGTCTGCCCGGTGAAGATCCCGCTGCCCAAGCTGATGCGGCATTGGCGCGAGCGGGAGTTCGAGCGGCATCTGAAGCCGAGCGCGGTGCGCAGCGGCCTCGATATCTGGGCCTGGTTCGCCAAGCGGCCGGGGATGTATCGCCTGGCCTCGCGCCTCGGGATTGGCGCGCTGGGCCTGCTGGGCCGGAAGAAGGGCGCCTTCAAATCACTGCCGCTGGCCGGCGGCTGGACCGAAGGGCGGGACCTGCCCGTGCCCCAAGGCCGCACCTTCATGGATGAATATGCCCGCCGCCAGCGAGCCGGAGTGGGCCGATGAGCAAGGAGGCCATCCTCGGCGCCATCCGGCGCGGCCTGAAGCGCGGCCCGCTGCCGGCCGATCAGCGCGCCATGCTGGAAGGCCGCCTTGCCTCGCATCCGCGGCATCTGATCCCGGCGCGGTCGCAGGTCTCGCGCCCGGAGCAGATCGCGCTCTTCATCCGCAATGTGGAGAAGGAATTCGGCAGCGTCGTCCGCCTGCCGAATTTCGCGGCCATCCCGCAGGCCGTGGCCGATTACCTGGCTGCGCAGAACCTGCCCGCCCGCTTCGCCATGGCGCCGCACCCCGAGCTCAAGCGCATCAAATGGGCCGACCACCCGATGCTGGAGATCGAGACGCGCCAGGGCCAGGCGAGCGACCTGGTCAGCCTGCAGCACGGCTTCGCCGGCGTGGCCGAGACCGGCACGCTGATGCTCCCTTCCGACCCCGGCCGGCCCACCACGCTGAACCTGCTGCCGGACACGGAAATGGTGGTGCTGCGCGCCAGCCGCGTCGTCGGCGCCTATGAGGACGCCTGGGACCTGCTGCGCGAGGAGCGGAAGGACAAGCTGACCGGCGGCTTCATGCCGCGCAACATCATGTGGGTCACCGGGCCTTCACGCAGCGCCGACATCGAGCAGACGCTGGAATTGGGCGCGCATGGGCCCCGGCAGTTGCACATCCTCCTCGTGGATGATGACCCAGCGGCGAAAGCGTGAAGCGCAGGCGCGGCCTCACGGCCGAGGACAAGGCGGTCTGGGCCGCCGTGGCCCGCACCATCCGCCCTTTGCCGGGGCGCGAGATGCCGGAAGCGCCGCCGGCCATCACCATCACCCCACCGCCCCGCGCGGCCGAGCCCCCGCCGCCCGTGCCCAAGCCGCGCCTGCCGCCGCCCGAGATCAGCGTGGGTGCCCAGCCCTCGGGGCTGGATGCCAAGCGCTGGCGGGATTTGCGGCGCGGCACCATGCGGCCGGAGCGCAAGCTCGATCTGCACGGGATGACGGCGGCGCGGGCGCACCAGGCGGTCGAGAATTTTCTGCGCATGTGCCACGCGGATGGCACGCGGGTGGTCTGCATCGTCACCGGCAAGGGCAGCAGCGCGGAGGGCGGCGTGCTGAAGCGGGAATTGCCGCATTGGCTGAACGCGCCGCATCTGCGGCCGCTCATCCTGGGGGCGGCGCATCCGCACAAGGCGAATGCGGGGGCGGTGCATTTGCTGCTCAGGAGGGTGAAGTGAGCAGGGGGGCTTTGCCCCCCCCCAACCCCCCAGCAGGGAACGAGTTCCCTGCACCCATATTCGTTCGGAGATGCAAGAACCTGGTGAAAACCACGCAGGTTTTCACCTTGCCGGAGAGTTTGAGGGGCAGCGCCCCTCAATGACCCCCTTCGGCCAACGCCTCCGCGCCCTCCGCGAGAAACAGGGCATCTCCCTCACCGAACTCGCCACCGCGCTGCACGTCTCGCCCGCCTATCTCTCCGCCCTGGAGCACGGCAAGCGCGGCCGCCCCTCCGCGGGCCTGATCCACCAGGTCAACGAGCATTTCGGCCTGATCTGGGATGACGCGGAGGAACTGGTCCGCCTCGCCCGGCTCTCCCACCCCCGGGTGGTGGTGGACACGGCCGGGCTTTCCCCCCAGGCCACGGAATTGGCCAATCGCCTGGCCCGGACCATCCGGGACCTGCCGGAGGAGCGGGTGGCCGCCCTCCTTGCGCTCCTGGAAAGACCCTTAGATTAAGGGGCGCTCCCTTGCCGTGCCCCCCGGCCCTGGCTAGGGTCGCGCGTCATTCGGCAGTGCAGCAAAGCCAGTCAGGAAAGAAGGCGAAACGGGCCATGAAGCTCCTCGTCCCGGTCAAGCGGGTGGTTGATTACAACGTCAAGGTCCGCGTCAAGGCGGACAACACCGGC
>JAIYDS010000304.1 GCA_027487385.1 Acetobacteraceae bacterium
TCGATATGGGGGATGACGTTGAAGGAGATGGGCTTGGTGAATTGCTCCATCACCGGCTGGTCATGCACGAAGCTGCCCTTGGTCTGGTTGAAGAGCTCATCCATGCCCTCCTTCCCCGCGCCAGAGACGGATTGGTAGGTGGAGACCACCACGCGCTTGATGCGCACCAGGTCATGCAGCGGCTTCAGCGCCACCACCATCTGGATGGTGCTGCAATTCGGGTTGGCGATGATGCCGCGCTTGCGGAAGCGCTTCAGCGCCTGGGGATTCACCTCGGGCACCACCAGCGGCACGTCATGATCCATGCGGAACTGGCTGGTGTTGTCGATGACGACGCAGCCCTGCCCCGCCGCGCGCGGCGCATGCACGGCCGAGATCGCGGCCCCCGGGCTGAACAGTGCGATGTCCACGCCGGTGAAGTCGAAGGTCTCGAGGTTCCTGATCTTCAGGATGGTCTTGTCGCCGAAGCTGACACTCTGGCCGGTGGAGCGCGGTGAGGCGAGGGCGAAGACCTCGCTGACCGGGAAGTTTCGCTCGGCCAGGATTTTCAGGATTTCGCGCCCGACCGCACCGGTGGCGCCAACGACGGCGAGTTTATAGGCCATGGGGATTCTCCGTCCGATCCAGCTTGGGCTTTAGGGCCTTGGGGGTGGGCGCGTCCAGCAAAGCCGGGGCCCCGGGCGGATGTGCCCGCCGGTATCAATTTGGGCACGGCGGGCCCTGGGGCCTTGCGCGCGGGGATTGCGGGCGCGGGTGGCGGAGTACCGCCATTCCGGGCCCTGGGCGCCGCGCGGCGCTTCGCAGCGGCCCGCTTGATGAAAGGCGCTTCACCCGCCATGTTGCCGGGGCCGGCGTCGGGCCGGTGTCACTTGGGAAGGAAGATCGTCATGGCCTGGAAGACTCCCCGCATCGTCGAAGTCTCGCTCGCGCTCGAAATCAACAGCTACGCCTGCGCCGAGATCGGCTGAGGCTTCGGCCCGGGCGCAGGCCCGGGCCCATTCCATGTTGCGCGCCATCGTTTTGGGCGCGGGGGCCGGTGGTGGCTTCCCGCAATGGAATTCTGCGGGTCCGGGCTGCCAACGCTCGCGCGCCGGCGATGCCCTGGCCAAGCCCCGCAGCCAGGCCTCCCTCGCGGTCAGCGCGGACGGGGCGCGCTGGCTGCTGGTCAATGCCTCGCCCGATCTGCGGGCGCAGATCGCCGCCACCCCGGCCCTGCATCCCCGCCCCGCCCCGCTGCGCAATTCGCCCATCGCCGCCGTGGCGCTTACGGGTGCGGAGGTGGACACCATCGCGGGCCTTTTGAACCTGCGCGAACGCCAGGCCTTCCGCCTCTATGGCGCGCCGCAGAGCCTCGCCGTGCTGGCGGAAAACCCGATCTTCCGCGCCCTCAACCCCGAATTCGTGACGCGCGAGGCGATGCCGCTGGGCAGCCCCTTCGCGCCCTGTGACGGGCATGGCGCAGCGCTCGGCCTGACCATCGAGGCCTATCCCGTCCCCGGCAAGGTGCCGCTTTTCGCCGAGGGCGCGGGCGACCCGGGCCTCACCGAGGAGGGTGAGGCGCTGGGCCTCGCCATCTCGGCCGGGGGTGCGGCGCTGCACTATATCCCGGGCTGCGCGATGATGACGCCCGCCCTCGCCCAGCGCCTGCGTGGCGCGGCCTGCGTCCTGTTTGACGGCACCCTCCACACGGATGACGAGATGATCCAGGCCGGCGCGGGCCCCAAGACCGGGCGCCGCATGGGCCATATGTCCATGACCGATACGGTGACGGAATTCGCGCCGCTCGGCGTCGCGCGGCGGATCTTCATCCACATCAACAACACCAACCCCGCCCTGCTGGAGGACAGCCCCGAGCGCGCCGCGCTCACGGCCGCCGGCTGGGAGGTCGCCGAGGATGGCATGGAGATCTCGCTGTGAGCCTGATGTCGCCGGACGAGTTCGAAGCGGCTCTGCGGGGCATTGGTGCCGAGCGGTATCACATCCTGCACCCGTTCCATCACCTGCTGCACAATGGCAAGCTCAGCAAGGGCCAGGTGCAGGCCTGGGCGCTGAACCGCTACTATTACCAGGCGAATATCCCGGCGAAGGACGCCTCGCTGCTGGCCCGGCTGCCGACCACGGCGCTGCGCCGCGAATGGCGCCGCCGCATCGAGGATCATGATGGTGACGGCACCCAGCCCGGCGGCGTGGAGCGCTGGCTGGCCCTGACCGATGGCCTCGGCCTGGATCGCGACTATGTCACCTCGCTGCGCGGCCTGCTGCCGGCCACGCGCTTCGCGGTGGATGCCTATGTGCATTTCGTGCGCGAGCGCAGCCTGCTGGAGGCCATCGCCTCCTCGCTGACCGAGATGTTCTCCACCAACATCATCCAGCAGCGCGTGGCCGGCATGCTGCGCAACTACGACTTCGTGAGCGAGGAGACGCTCGCCTATTTCAAGCCGCGCCTGACCCAGGCGCCGCAGGATGTGGATTTTGCGCTGGCCTATGTGAAGCAGCACGCCGATACGGCCGAAAAGCAGGAGCAATGCCTGGCGGCTTTGCGCTTCAAATGCGACCTGCTCTGGGCGCAGTTGGATGCGCTGCATCTGGCCTATGTGGAGCCACGCCTCGTCCCGCCGGGCGCCTTCCGGATATGATTCCCCGCTTCGCCCCCGGCGTCCGCCTCCAGGAGGACAAGGCGCGCGGCCGCTGGATCGTCATGGCGCCGGAGCGCATGTTCATCCCCGATGAGATCGCCCTCGAAATCCTGCGCCTGGTGGATGGCGCGCGGGACGAGGCCTCCATCGTCGCGGCCCTCGCGGAAAAATTCGCCGCCCCCGCTGACATCATCGCGGCCGATGTTCGGGTGATGCTGGATGACCTCGTCGCCAAGGGCGCGCTGCGGGATGGCTGACGCGCCCCTCGCGCTGCTGGCGGAACTCACGCATCGCTGCCCGCTGCGCTGCCCCTATTGCTCCAACCCGGCCGAACTCACCCGCGCCAGTGCCGAGCTGTCCACCGCCGAATGGGCCCGCGTGTTCAACGAGGCCGCGGCGCTGGGCTGCCTCCAGATCCATCTCTCGGGCGGCGAGCCCACGGCGCGGCGGGACATCGTGGAGATCGTGGCCGCCGCCCGCGCGGCCGGGCTCTACACCAACCTGATCACGGCGGGCGTGCTGCTGGATGCGCCGCTCATGGCACGGCTGGTGGAGGCCGGGCTCGATCACGTCCAGCTCTCCGTGCAGGACGCCGAGGAAGCGGGCGCCGAGCGCATCGGCGGCATGAAGGGCGCGATGGCGAAGAAGCGCGCGGCGGCGGCGCTGGTGAAGCAGGCCGGGCTGCCGCTCACGCTGAATGCCGTGGTGCACCGGCAGAATCTGCACAACCTGCCGCGGCTGATCGAGATCGCGCTGGAATGGGGTGCCGGGCGGCTCGAAGTGGCGCATGTGCAGTATTACGGCTGGGCGCTGGCCAATCGCGCCGCCCTGCTGCCCACGCGCGCGCAGCTGGATGAGGCGACGCGGATCGTGGAGGCCGCCCGCGCCCTGCATCGCGGCAAGCTGGTCATCGACTACGTCGTGCCCGACTACCACGCCGCGCGGCCGAAGGCCTGCATGGGCGGCTGGGGGCGGCGCTTCCTCGGCGTCTCGCCGGCCGGGAATATCCTGCCCTGCCACGCGGCGGAATCCATCGCCGGCATGATCTTCCCCAATGTGCGCGAGACCTCGCTCGCCGCGGCCTGGAGCGACAGCCCGGCCTTCAACGAATTTCGCGGCACGGCCTGGATGCCCAAGCCCTGCCAGGGCTGCGCGCATGCCGAGCGCGACTGGGGTGGCTGCCGCTGCCAGGCCTTCGCCCTCACCGGCGCGGCCGGGAACACCGACCCCGCCTGCGCCCTCTCACCGCATCACGCCCTGCTGGCCGAGGCCCTGGCCGAGGCGGGCGAAACCACCTTCCGCTACCGCGAATTCACCGGCGCCGCGCCCGGAGGCGGTTGAGCAATCCGCCTGCCGGGTCTATCCGAAGAGCCCATGGATTCCCTGCCCCCGCTCAACCAGGGCCCGCTTCAGGCCTATCGCGCCCGCGTGGCCGAAGGGGCGCTGCACGCCGACCCGGCCCAGGCCCATGCGGCCGAGACGCTGCAGAACCTCTGGCGCATCCTGCGCGGCTATGACCCGCAGCCCTCGGCACCCGCCCCGCGCGGGCTGTTCGGGCGCCTCTTCAAGCGCGGCTCGGGCGATCTCGCGGCCCCGCCCGGCACGCCGGAGGGGCTGTATCTCGTCGGCGCCGTGGGGCGCGGGAAGTCCATGCTGATGGACCTCTTCTTCGAAACGGCCGAGGTCACCCGCAAGCGCCGCATCCATTTCCACGCCTTCATGCAGGAGGCGCATCAGCGCATCCATCGCTGGAAGCAGGCGCATCCCGGCTCGGAAGACCCGATCCCGCCGCTGGCGGATGCGATCGCCGGCGAGGCGGCGCTGCTCTGCTTCGACGAATTCCAGGTGCATGACATCACCGATGCCATGATCCTGGGCCGGCTCTTCGAGGCGCTCTTCGCCCGCGGCGTGGTGGTGGTGGCGACGAGCAACACCGCCCCGCAGGATCTCTTCAAGGGCAAGCCCGGGCGCGATGCTTTCCTGCCCTTCATCGCGCTCATCCAGTCGCGGGTGGAGGTGCTGCATCTGGAATCCGCACAGGATTACCGGCGCGAGCGGATTCGTGGCCTGCCCACCTGGCACCACCCCATGGATGGCCGGGCCGAGCGCGCGCTGGACGCGGCCTTCCTGGAACTCACCGGCGCGGCGCGCGGTGCGCCGATGACGCTGCAGGTGCTGGGCCATCCGGTGCCGATCGCGGAGGCCGCGCGCGGCGTGGCGCGGCTGGACTTCACCGAGATTTGCGGCCGCGCCCTGGGCCCGGCGGATTACCTGGCGCTGGCCACGCATTTCCACACTGTGGTGCTGGACGGCATCCCCCGCCTGGGCCCGGAAAATTTCGACAAGGCGCGGCGCTTCATCACCCTGGTGGACGCGCTGTACGAGCATCGCTGCAAGCTCGTCGCCTCGGCCGAGGCCGGGCCGGATGAATTGTATGAGCGTGGCGAAAACGCGGCGATGTTCGAAAGAACCGCATCGCGTCTCATGGAAATGCAAAGCCAAGAATATTTGGCCTTGCCTCATCTCCCCTGACGTAATACGCCGTAACACGAGAGACAAAAACGGGGGTTTCATGCGCTCTTTCCTTGGGGGCCTTCTGGGCCTTTGCCTGGGTCTTGCCTTGCTGCCCGATGTGGCTTCGGCCCGGACGGATGCCCGCTCTTCGGCACAGAATGCCGCGTCTTCCCGGCCTGTGGCGGCGGCCCGCCCGGCCACCAGCCGCGCCACGACCACCACCGCGAACCGGACGCGGCAAGCCACCGCGCCGCGCGCCGCCACCGCACCCCGCAACGCGCAGGCGAGCCGCTCCCTGGCCCGCAGCGGCGCCACCCGCCACGCCGCGGTCCCCTATGCCCGCCAGCCCGCCGCCCAGGCGCCGCGCGGCCTGCGGCAGACGGCCGTGGCCAGCTGCACCACGCGCAATGGCCGCCGCGTCTGCGCCCCAGCCGCCACCCGCACCGCCTCCTTCCGCTGGACCGGTGGCCTGGCCCCCGCCGCGATGAGCCAGGCGGGCTGCCCGGACGGCACCATCGCCACCATGGCCTTCGGCCACAACGACATCACCCGCTGCGTCCCGCTCTGAGCGAGCTCACCCGGCTTTCTTGTCCGGACAAGATGATCTAGCCTGCCTCCGGGCTTCCCCACAGGGACCGGCCCGGAGGAAACACCATGCGCCGCCGCACCCTGCTTGCCAGCCTGGCCTCGCTGCCGGGCGTCGCGCAGGCCCAGAGCTACCCGTCCCGCCCCATCCGCCTGATCATCCCCTATCCGCCCGGCGGCGGGACGGATGCGCTTTCCCGCCCCTGGGCCGAACGGATGCGGCTGCGCCTGGGCCAGCCTTTGGTGATCGAGAATCGCGGCGGGGCGGCCACCAATATCGGCATGGAAATGGCGGCCCGCGCCGCCCCCGATGGCCAGACGCTGATCATCAACGCCGACAATGTGGCGCTCTTCCCGCATCTCTATCAGCGGCTGAGCTATGACCTCTTCCGCGATTTCGCGCCCATCACCTACATGGCGCAATCGCCTTTGGTGCTCGGCATCAACCCGAATGTGCCGGCGCGCAACCTCCGGGAATTCGTCGCGCTGCTGAAGCGCGAGCCGGAGAGGTATTCCTTCGCCAACCCCTCCATCGGCTCGCCGCACCATCTCGGCTACGAGTTGTTCGCGCGCGAGGCCGGCGTGCGGATGATCCAGGTGGAGTATCGCGGCGGCGGGCCCGCGCTGAATGATGTGCTGGCCGGGCATGTGCAGCTCGGCGTCTTCAGCCTGGGCGCGGTCTCCTCGCATTTCCAGGCCGGCACGCTCCGGCCCTTGGCGCTGCTCTCCCCCGCGCGCTCCGCCGCCGCACCCGAGATCCCAACCACGGCCGAGGAAGGCTGGCCCGCCGTGGTGAATGCGCTGCGCTTCCTGCTCTTCGCGCCCGCCGGCACGCCGCGCCCGATCATCGAGACGCTGCACGCCGCCACCGTCGCGACGCTGGCCGAGCCCGCACTGCGCGAACAACTCACCCGCGCGGGCTTCGACATCATGACCACGACGCCCGAGCAGACGATGGAAATGCTCCGCGCCGAGAACCTGCGCTGGGCGCCCATCCTGCCCGGCCTCAACCTCCGACTGGATTGATCCCCTCATGGAAAGACTGGATATCGCGGGCGATGCCCGGCGCATCGTGGATGTGGTGAAGGCGGGCGGCGTCGCTGTCTTCCCCACCGATGTGGGCTATGCGGGCGTGGGCGGCTGCGAGGCGGCGCTGACGCGCTTCTTCCTCGCCAAGGGGCGCGGCGCGCATAAGCGCAACGCCATGCTGGGCAGCCTCGCCATCCATGAGGATGTCCACAGCCTGCCCGCGCGGGCCAACACCATGATCCGCTGCCTGGTCGAGGATTATGACCTGCCGATCTCGGCCATCGGCCCCTTCCGGGCGGACCATCCGCTGCTGCGCAAGCTGGGCGAGACGGCACTCGCCGCCAGCACCGATGGCGGGACCGTGGCGATCCTGATGAATGTGGGTCCGCTGGAACACCGCATGGCGACGCTGGCGGCCGAGGAAGGCCAGCCGCTTTTCGGCTCCTCCGCCAACCTCACCGGGACGGGCACCAAGTTCCGCGCGGTGGACATCCAGCCCGAGATCCGCGCCTGCGCCGATCTCGTGGTGGATTACGGGCTGCAGAAATTCCACCCCTACAAGCGCTCCTCCACCATGATCGATTTCTCGACCATGGAGGTGGTCCGGATCGGCTCCTGCTATGAGCTGATCCAGCAGGTGCTCTCGCGCCATTTCGGGGTGGAACTGCCGCCCGATCCGGGGCTGGAGGCGCTCCCCTCGGGCCATGTGCGCGAGGCGCAGCGCCGCTACGGCTGAGGGCGGCTACCGCACCGCGATAGTGGCGGCCGTGAAGGCCGGTTGCACGCAATCCGTGGGGCGGCCGGCCCTGGTGCAGGCGCGGATATAGGCCACGACACAGATGCCGGAATCGAGATGCGGCATGGAGCTGTCGATCGTGAAGCTGGCCACGAGCTTGTCGCCCTCGGCGCTGACATTGCTTTGGGCGATCATGCGGGGCCGGTCGCGGCAGGCGCTCATATGGGTTTCCACCGTCATCCGCAGATCCGATTGGGCCGCGGCACGGGCGGTGATGATCACGCGATGGGTTCGGTCGGTCTCGCGACGGTTGCTCTCAACCGCGCAGCGCAACTGATCATGGCCATGCTGCCAGCAGCGGCCGTCGTAGCGCTGCTGGGCCGAGGCGGGGGCGGCGGCCATGGCGGCCAGGAGAGTGAGGGCGGCGGGGCGGATCATGGGCTTGTCCTTCGCGCGGTGGTGATGGGCAGGGCCGTCCGGCCGCTCAGTGCACTTCGATCTTGCTGATGCCGAGGTTCAGGACCTGCTGGCAGCTCACCGGCTGGCCGGCGGCGGTGCAGTTGAGGATGAAGGTCTCGACGCAGAAGCCGAAGACGGCCTGCGTCACCATGCCGGCCTGGTTGCGCTCATTGGTGAAGTTCGCAACGCGGCTGCTGCCGGAATTGGCGATGTTGGACCGGCCCACCATCTGTCCGGCCGAGCCGCAGGTGCTGATATAGGTGTCGGTCGTCATCCGCGCCTCGGCGCCGGTCCGGTTGGCGTTGATCATCACGTTGTAGACGCGGTTGCCGCCCGGGATGTCCACGCGGACCGCGCAGCGCACCTCGCCATTCCGATGCGGCTGGCAGGCGCCTTCGCCGACCTTCTGGGCCGAGGCCGGGGCGGCGGCCACCAGGGCCAGGAGGGTGAGGGCGGCGGGGCGGAACATGGGCGTTTCCTTCGGCGTCGGGTCGTTGCAGGACGGGGCCGATCCTAGGGTGGGGGCGCGTGGCCCATCAATCGGCCAGCCGCGATGGCGGGGATCGTTCCGGCCGATGGCGGGTCTTTCCAGGCCTGCTGCAACGCGGTAACTCTGCCGCGCTCCAAGGCGGAAACCTTCCTGGCTGAACCGGGAAGCAAGCCGGGGCGCAGCATCGAGGAAGGCCGCACGGGTGTGGCCAAAGAACAGGGAATCCCCATGGCCCGCAACAAGATCGCCCTCATCGGCGCCGGCAATATCGGCGGCACGCTCGCCCATCTCATCGGCCTGAAGGAGCTGGGCGACATCGTCCTCTTCGACGTCTTCGGCGGCGTGGCCGCCGGCAAGGCGCTGGACATCGCGCAGTCGAGCCCGGTGGACGGCTTTGACGCCGCCCTCAGCGGCGGCAGCGACTATGCCGCCATCGCGGGCGCCGATGTCATCATCGTCACCGCCGGCTTCCCCCGCATGCCCGGCATGAGCCGCGATGACCTGCTGACCAAGAATGCCGGCGTGATGGCGACCGTGGCCGAGGGCATCAAGACCTATGCCCCCAACGCCTTCGTCATCTGCATCACCAACCCGCTGGACGTGATGGTCTGGGCCCTGCAGCAGAAGTCGGGCCTGCCGCCGCACATGGTGGTGGGCATGGCCGGCGTGCTGGACAGCGCGCGCTTCCGCCTCTTCCTGGCCGAGGAGTTCAAGGTCTCGGTCGAGGACGTGACGGCCTTCGTGCTGGGTGGCCATGGCGACACCATGGTGCCGCTGACGCGCTACTCCACGGTTGCCGGCATTCCGGTGCCGGACCTGATCAAGATGGGCTGGACCACGCAGGAGAAGATCGACGCCATCGTGCACCGCACGGCCAATGGCGGCGGCGAGATCGTGAAGCTGCTCGAGCGCGGCTCGGCCTTCTACGCCCCCGCCGCCTCGGCCGTGGCGATGGCGGAGAGCTTCCTGAAGGACAAGAAGCGCGTCCTGCCCTGCGCCGTGATGCTGAACGGCGAATACGGCATGAAGGATTTCTACGTGGGCGTGCCGGTGGTGATCGGCGCGGGCGGCGTGGAGAA
>JAIYDS010000291.1 GCA_027487385.1 Acetobacteraceae bacterium
ACCTGCATCATCAGCGTGCGGCCATCCGGCGCCGCGCGCGCGACGAATTGCGTGCCGATATTGCCCGAGGCGCCGGGCCGGTTCTCCACCACCACCGGCTGCCCCAGCCGCGCCTGCAACACGGGGGCGGCGAGCCGCGCGAGGATGTCGATGCCCGTGCCCGGGGTGAAGGGCGCCACGATGGTGACCGGCCCTTCTTGCGCCAGCGCGGGTGTGGCCAGCAGGGGGGCTGCGAACAGCGCGCGGCGGGTGATCATGCGATTTTCCTCCGGGACAGCAGCGGCCAAAGCAGCGCGCCCAGCGTCATCACCCAGAGCGCGATGGAAACGGGCGAGCCGAGTAGCGCCATCACATCGCCATCGGAAAGCGACATGGCGCGGCGCAGATTATCCTCCAGCATCCGGCCCAGAACGAAGCCGAGGATGATGGGCACCAGCGGCACATCCAGCTTGCGGAAGGCCCAGCCCATCACGCCGAAGCCGATGGCCAGAAGCAGGTCGAAGGCGGAATTGCTGGCCGCATAGACACCGGCGAAGCTCAGCGCCAGAACGCCCGGATAGAGCACCCAGGCCGGCACCGTCAGCAGCCGCGCGAAAATGCCCACCAGCGGCAGGTTCAGCAGCAGCAGCATGCAATTGCCGATATACATGGAGGCGATCAGCCCCCAGGCCACCTCGGGCTTCTGCTCGAACAACAGGGGTCCGGGCGTGATGTTGTACATCAGCAGCGCCCCCAGCAGCACCGCCGTGGTGCCCGAGCCCGGAATGCCCAGCGAGAGCATGGGCACGAGATTGCCGATCTGCGCGGCATTATCCGCCGTCTCGGGCGCGGCCACACCGCGCATGTCGCCCTGGCCGAATTTGCCGTTCGTCTCGTTCAGCCGCTTCTCCGCCGTGTAGGAGAGGGCGCTGGCCACCGAGGCGCCGGCGCCCGGCAGCACGCCGATGACGAAGCCGATCCCCGTGGCGCGGAACATGGCGGGGATGCAGAAGAGGATCTCGGCGAAAGTCAGGCGCTGGCCCTGGCCGAGCTTCGCGGCCTCGGCCCGGATGCGGGTTTCGATTAGCAGCAGGATTTCGCCGATGGCGAAAAGGCCGATGGCGAGCACGGTGAAATCCAGGCCGCCCAGCAATTCCATGGAGCCCGCGGTGAAACGCTCCACCCCCGTACCGGAATCAATGCCGATCATGGCCAGCAGGATGCCGAGGCACCCCGCCGCCCAGGCCTTGGGCGCCGAGCCCCCACCAACCGCCCCCAGCAGCGAGAGTGCGAAGGCGATCAGCGCCACATAATCCGCGGGCGAGAAGGCGACGGCCACGCGCGCCAGCGGCACCGACAGGAAGGTCATCAGCACGACCGAGATCGTGGCGCCCACGAAGCTGCCAATCCCCGAGATGGCCAGCGCCGCCCCGCCGCGTCCCATCTTGGCGAGCGGATGCCCATCCAGCGTGGTCAGCACGGCCGAGGGCTCGCCCGGCATGTTCAGCAGGATCGCCGTGATCCGCCCCCCATAGCCCGAGCCGTAATAGACCGCCGCCAGCAGGATCAGCGCCGATTCCGGCGGCAGCTTCAAGGCGAGGCAGAAGGGCAGCAGCAGGGCGATGGCATTCAACGGCCCTATGCCCGGCAGCACGCCGATCGCCGTGCCGATGATGCAGCCGATCAGCGCGAGGAAGAGGTTGGTGGGCTGGAGCGCCACGGCAAAGCCGCCGCCCAGCGCCGCGAAGGTTTCCATCATGCGCCGAGGAATCCTTTCGGCAGCGGCAAATCCAGCACGCGGTCAAACAGCGCCCAAAGGCAGGCACTGGTGATCAGCCCGGTGCCGATGGCGGCCAGCGGCCGCGCGCCGAAAAGCAGCGCCACGCCCGCCGCCAGCAGCACCGTCGCCAGCAGGAAGCCCAAGGGGACCAGCAGCAGCGCATAGCCCGCCATGACCAGCACCAGCAGCGGCGGGGCGGAGAGCCGCTCCGGCCGCTCGAAAGCGGGGCCGCGGGGGATGAGCAGCAGCGCGCCGCACAGCCCCATGATCAGCGCGACGGTGGTGGGAAAGGCGCGCGGCCCCAGCGGATCGGCCGCGAAGGGCACGACCAGGGATTGCGCGGACCAGATGGCCAGCGCCGCCAGGGCCAGCAGGGCAAGCCCGAGCAGGCGCCCGGCGGTCATTGTGTCTGCGTCACCAGCCCGACCTCGCGCGCCAATTGGCGGAATTCGGCGGTGCGGCGCTTGGCGAGCTCGGCATATTCGGCGCCGACCAGGTTGAACTCGAAAAGCCCCTGCGCCGCCCGCGCCTCGGGCCAGGCGGGGTGGGCATGCAGGCGGCGCAGCGCCTCCACCCAGAAATTATAGGCGGCATCGGGCATTTGCGGCGGGCCATAGAAGCCGCGCACGATGGGCCAATCCACCTCCACGCCCTGTTCCCGCGCCGTGGGCACGCTGGCGAGCGCACCGGTCAGGCGCTGCGCCGAGAGCACCGCCAACAGCCGGATTTCCCCCGCCTCGAATTGCCCGCGCACCTCGGAGGCATCGCCGGGAAACACCTGGATATGGCCGCCCAGAAGTGCGGCCATGGCCTGGCCGCCGCCCTCGAAGGGAACGTAGCGGATGCGGCGCGGATCAGCACCTGCCGCGCGGGCCACCAGCGCCGCCTTGTGCCAATCCTGGCTGCCCACGGCACCGCCCGCGCCCATGGGGATGCTCGCCGGATCGGCGCGCAGCGCGGCCATCAGCTCGGCCAGGGTGGTGAAGCGGCTGTCCCGCCGCACCGCGATCACGCCGTAATCCGCGCCGATGGCGCCGATCCAGCGCACGTCATTCTCGGCGAAGCGGCCGAACCGCCCCTGCGCCATGTTCACCCAGGAGCCGGTGGAGATGGCCACGATCACATTCGGGTCCGCACGGCGCTGGGCGTTGATGTGGTTGATCGCCACGGCGCCGATGCCGCCCGGCATGTTCTGCGTGCGGATGGCCGGGCCCACGATCCCCGTCTCATTCAGCATGCGGGTGCTCAGGCGGCAGGTCAGATCGAACCCGCCGCCGGGGGCCGCGGGCGCGATGCATTCCGGATTCTGGGGTGTAAAGCCCTGGGCCTGTGCCGCCACGGGCAGAAGGGCGGAGGCAGCCAGAAGCGCGCGACGTTGCATGAGGTTCTCCCCGTGGCGGTCCGGTTCGGTCGCGGAACGTCTCCGCGCCCCCCGAGCCGCGATTTTCTCCGCTTTCGTGCGGGATTCAGGCGGCCCTGGCAAGGGTGATCACGCCAGGATGCGGTCCACCCGATCCCGCAGCCGGTAATACCCGCCGACGATCGGCAGGAACCAATCCGGATTGCCGTCATAGAAGGCCCGCGTCGGGAAATTCAGGCTGTCCAGCGCGAAGCGGGAATTGGCCGCCCCCGCGATCTTCAACGCGGCATTGTGGCCCATCCAGCTGGCCATCGCCACACCGCTGCCCTGGCAGCCGGCCGCGTAATGCACCCCCTCCTCGACGCCCAGATGCGGCAGGTAGTCGAAGGTGAAGGCCACATTGCCCGTCCAGGCATGGGTGATGCGGATATCTTTCAGCTCCGGCAGCACCTCCAGCATCATCTCATAGAGGCGCGGGGCGGCTTCCTCGGCCGAGACGGGGCCGAAGCTGGCGCGCCCGCCCCAGAGGATGCGCTTCCCGTCGGGCGAGGGGCGGTAATAGTTCAGCACCCGCTTGGTGTCGCTGATCATGCGCCGCTTGGGGAAGATCTTCTCGATCCGCTCCTCGCCGATTTCCTCGGTGGCGATGATGTAGCTGCCGATGGGCATCAGGCGCTTGGTCAGCCAGGGCATGGGGCCGCCGCGGCTATAGCCGTTGGTGGCCATCAGCACCGCATCGGCGCGCATCTCGCCCGCCGTGGTGATCAGGCGGAAGCCCTCCGCCTCCTTGCGGGTCTCGGTCACGCGCACCTGGTCCACCAGATGGGCGCCGGCGCGCTCGGCCGCGGCGGCCAGGCTGCGGGCGTATTTGCCGGGATGCAGGCTGCCTGTGCCGGCGGCGAACATGCCGCCGTGATAATGATCCGTCGCGACGAAATCCCGCACGCCCTCGCGGGGGATCATGCGGGCTTCATCGCCGCTGATCTCCTCGATGCGGGCACGGTTGCCAGCCAGCGTCGCCAAATGCTTGGGCGTATAGGCGCCGACGAAGCGGCCGCTGCGCGCATAGTCGCAATCCAGCTGCTCGCGCGCGATGAGTTCCTCGATGAAGGGGAAGCTCGCCCCGCAGGCGCGGGCGATCTCGGCCGCGCGCTCCTCGCCGAAATTCTGCGTGAGCGGCCCGCGCGCCACCTTCAACCCGCCCGAGACCATGCCGCCATTGCGCGAGGAGGCGCCCCAGCCGATGCGCTCGGCATCCAGCACCGTCACCTCATGGCCGAGGCGGCGCAGGGTGAGCGCGGCAGAGAGGCCGGTATAGCCGCCGCCCACCACGGCGACGCGCGTGCGCTCGGGCAGGGCATTGTCGCGATCGGGCGGCTCGGCGGCTTCCCACCACCAGGGGCGCGCCTGGAATCCGGGGGCGAAGATGCGGTCGCTCATGGCATTGCCCAAGGCTTCGGCATGCGGGGTCTCCCTTGCTCGGAAGGAAGCGTGCCATGGCCAAGCCGGCTCCGAAAGGGCCGCGGCCGCGGTTGACGCGGCCGCACGCGCAAGGGAGCATCCCGACGTCATCACCAATGAGGGCCGGGTTGAACGCGGATATCATCTTCACGGGCGGCAGCGTGTTCCGGGGCCTGGCCGGAGGCATGGCCGAGGCGCTGGCGGTCTCCGCCGGGAAGGTGATGGCGGTGGGCGCGCGGGCCGAGATCGAGGCGCTGGCCGGGCCTGGCACATGGCGCGTGGCCCTGGACGGGCGGCTTGCGATTCCCGCCTTCCACGAAGCGCATATGCATCTGCTGCCCTTTGGCCTCGGCCTCTCCATGGTCAACCTCCGCGCCGAGGAAGTCCGCACGCTGGAGGAGGCCCGCCGCCGCCTGCGCGCCGCCGCCGAGGCCACGCCCCGCGGCCAATGGGTGTTGGGCTGGGGCTATGACCATGGCGCGCTCGACATCGCCCGCCACCCGACGGTGACCGAGCTGGATGCGGCGGTGCCGGACCATCCGCTGCTGATCATGCGCACCTGCGGCCATATGGGCGTGGCCAATAGCGCCGCGCTGCGCGCGGCCGGCATCGGCCACAACACGCCCGACCCGGAGGGCGGCGTGATCGAGCGGCGCGGCGGGGCACTCACGGGCCTGATCCAGGAACGCGCGCTCAGTCTCATCAAGGCCGCCATGCCGGCGCCGGATGAGACGCGCATGGTCAACGCCATCGAGGCCGCCGGGCGGCATCTGGCGAGCCTGGGCTTTGCTTCGGCCACCGACATGAATGTCGGCATGAATTCCGGCCTGGCCGAGATCGCCGCCTTCGAGCGCGCGGCGCGCGAGGGCCGCTGCCTGCAACGGATGTGGCAGGTGCTGGCCGGCAACCCGGAAGGCATCGCGGATGCCGCCTGGGAGGCGGGTCTGCGCCCCTGGCTGCCCAATTCTGGAACAGGGGGCGATGACCCGGATGCGGCCCTGCGCTGGGGCGCGGTGAAGGTCTTCGCCGATGGCAGCGCGGGCGGGCTGACGGCGGCCTTCTTCGACCCCTACATCCAGGGCGGTACCGGCGTCTTCACCTTCCCGACCGAGACCATCCACGCGCTGCTGGAAAAGTTCCACGGCCAGGGCTGGCAGCTCGACATCCACGCCATCGGCGATGCGGCCATCGAGCAGGTGCTGACCGGCATGGAAGCGGCCGGCGCCACGCCGGAGCGCCGCCATCGCATCGAGCATTGCGGCTTCGTGACGCGCGACCAGCGCCGGCGGATGAAGGCGCGCGGCATCCTGCCCGTGCCGCAGCCCGTCTTCATGTATGAGTTCGGCGATCTCTATTTGCGCAATCTCGGCCGGCCGCGCACTGAATCCGCCTATCCCATGAAGACCTGGCTTGAGGAGGGGCATCACCCCTCCGCCTCTTCGGACGCGCCGGTCTCCACGCCCGATCCTTTCGTGAACCTCTTCACCATGGTCACGCGCCAGACGAACAAGGGCACGGTCTTCGGCCCGGAAGAGCGGCTCTCCATCCAGGAAGCCCTGCATTGCTACACCTGGTGCGGCGCCTACAGCAGCTTCGCCGAGAATCAGCGCGGCACGCTGGAGCCGGGGATGGATGCGGACATCGCCATCCTCTCGCGGGACATCACCGCGCTGGCGCCGGAAGAGTATATGGGCGTGCGCTGCGATGTGACGCTGCGCGGCGGCATCGCCATCCATGACCGGCATGGGGAGCTCGCCTGATGCTGCGCCACGCCCTGCAACGCATCGCGCTCGCCATCCCCGTCCTCTTCGGCGTGCTGTTGATCGGCTTCCTGCTGATGCAGGTGGTGCCGACCGACCCCGCCACCGTCCGCGCCGGCCCGCAGGCGACGGCGGAAATCGTCGCCGCCATCCGCACCGAGCTTGGCCTGGATGAGCCCATCTGGGTGCAGTTCGGCATTTATCTCGGCCGGCTGGCGCAGGGGGATCTTGGCGTTTCCATCATCAACAATGTGCCCGTGACGCAGGAGCTGGGTGCGACCATCGGCCCGACGCTGGAGCTGATGTTCGCCTCGCTGCTCTGGTCCATCCCCACCGGGATCTTCCTCGGCACCATCGCCGCCTATTGGCGCGGTTCGCTGCTCGACAAGTTCATCATGGCGATCAGTGTCGCCGGCGTCTCGGTGCCGGTGTTCTTCCTGGGCCTGGTGCTGATCTGGTTCGTGGGCTTCCAGTGGCAGTTGCTGCCCTTCACCGGGCGCGGCGGGCCGATCTGGAGCCTGGATGGCATTCGCGCCCTGATCCTGCCCGCCGTGACTTTGGGCGGCGTGCTGGTCGGCCCCGTGGCGCGGATGACGCGCACGGCCGTGGTGGACACGCTTTCGGCCGATCATGTCCGCACCGCCCGCGCCAAGGGCCTGACCGAGCGGTTGGTCGTGCTGCGCCACGCGCTGCGCAATGCGCTGATCCCGGTGGTGACGCTGATCGGGTTGCAGATCGGCTTTCTTCTGGGCGGCGCGGTGGTGACGGAGACCATCTTCTCCTGGCCCGGCGTCGGCCGGCTCGCGGTGGGCGCCATCCTCTCGGCGGATTTCCCGATGGCGCAGGGCACCATCATCGTGCTGAGCGCCGGCTTCATCCTGATCAACCTGACGGTGGACCTGCTCTACGCGGTGCTCGACCCCAGAGTGAGGCAGGCATGATTGTGCGGCAGGCATGAGCGCGACCACGATCACCGCCGCCCCCGAGGCGCCGAGGCGGCCGTCCCCGATCCGCATGCTGATGCGCGACACGGGCGGCGCCATTAGCCTGGTCTTCGTGCTGCTGATCATCGCCGCCGCCCTGCTGGCGCCCTGGCTCGCCCCGCGCGATCCCTTCGACACCGACCTGATGGCCATCATGCAGCCGCCCTCGGCCGAATACTGGTTCGGCACGGACGGGCAGGGGCGGGATATCCTGGCGCGCATGCTCTACGGGTTGCGGGTGACGCTGGGGATGGGGCTGGCCTCGCTCATCGCGGGCGGGGTGCTGGGGGCGCTGATCGGCTTCCTGGCCGCCTTCTACCGCCGGGTGGATGGGCTGCTGATGCGGCTGATGGACATCCTGCTGAGCTTCCCGGCCATCCTCTTCGGCCTGGCGCTGGCGGCGATCTTCGGCCCTGGCCTGACCTCCGTGATCATCGCGCTTTCCATCGCCACCGTGCCGCTGATGGCGCGCATCGTGCGCAGCTCGGCGCTGGTGGTGATGGGGCTGGACTATATCGAGGCCGCGCGCGCCATCGGCATGAGCGACACGCGGCTGATCCTGCGCCATCTGGCGCCCAATTGCCTCTCGGCGATCTTCGTCTTTTCCACGCTGCGGCTGGGGCAGGTGATCCTGCTGGGCTCGGCGCTCTCCTTCCTGGGACTTGGCGCGCAGGCGCCCATGGCGGAACTCGGCGCCATGGCGGCGCAGGGGCGCAACTTCCTCTTCATCGCGCCGCATATCAGCGTGATCCCCTCGGTGGGCATCTTCGTGATCGTGCTCGCCTTCAACCTGCTGGGGGATGCGCTGCGTGACGCGCTCGACCCCCGGCTCAGAATATGACGGGTCCGATCGTCCCGGCCACTTCGCCGGGGCGTGAATCGGCCCCGCAACCTTGAGATGGAGAATCCACGCATGCTTCAAACATGGAAACGCGCGGCGCTGGGCGGCCTTGCTGCCCTCGGCCTCGCCGTCACGGCCCAGGCGCAGACCCAGCCGCGCAACCAGATCACCATCATGCGCGAGATCGACAGCGACCGGTACGATCCGCACCGCTCCACCGCGCTCGCCGCCGGCGAGGTGCTGACCATGCTCAGCGACACGCTGGTGAGCATCGATTTCGACATGCGCACCATCCGCCCCGGCCTGGCCGAGCGCTGGGATGTCTCGCCCGACGGCCTGACCTACACCTTCCACCTCCGCACTGACGTCACCTTTTGCGACGGCAAGCCCTTCACCGCCGCCGACATGGCCTTCAGCCTGAACCGCTGGATCGGCCGCACCACGCCGCGCGTGGCCTCGCCCGTCGCCTGGCGCGCGGGCAATGTGAAGGAGATCCGCGCCACCGGGCCGCACACGCTGGTCTATGAGCTGAACGAGCCCTTCGGCGAATTGCTCGCCCAGCTCACGCTCTTCTTCGGCTCGGCGATTGATCCCGCCACGGTCGAGCGCCTGGGCGACAATTTCGGCGTGCAGGGCTTCAACGGCACCGGCCCCTATTGCTGGGGCAACTGGACGCCGCGCAACGAAATGGTGCTGACGCGCCACCCGAATTACCGCTGGGGCCCGCCCGTGCTGGAAAATCGCGGCCCGGCGCATGTCGAGCGTATCGTCTGGCGCGTGATCCCCGAGGCCGCGGCGCGCGTCGCGGCGCTGCAGGCCGGCCAGGCGGATCTGACGAACTACATCCCGGAAGCCTTCTGGGATGCCATCCGCCGCGTGCCCACCATCACCGTGTCGAACCAGCCCAATTACTTCTGGGACTTCTTCATGGGCTTCAAGGTGGACAAGCCCGTGGTGAATGACGTGGCGATCCGCCGCGCCGTGCATCAGGCGGTGAACCGCGAAGGCCTGGTCCGCGCCGTCTGGTCCGGCCATGCGGAAGTGGCGCGCAACATCATCAACCCGCGCGCGGCGGATTACGATGCGCAATCCGACGCGATGGTCCCGGCCTTCGACCAGGCCGCCGCCCGCCGCACGCTGGATGAGGCCGGCTGGCGCATGGGCCCCGATGGCGTGCGCGTGAAGGACGGCCAGCGCGCCACCTTCCTGCTCTATGGCATCAACACGCTGGTCAATCAGCGCTCGGGCGAGATCATCCAGCAGGCGCTGCGCCAGGTCGGCATCGAGATGCGCATCCAGCTGTTTGACGCGACCGTCGCCTGGGGCCGTCTGGCCACGCAGGAATTCGACGCCTTCTTCCTGAGCTACCCCTACCTCTCGGCGACCGATGCGCTGAACCTCTACTGGCACAGCCGCAACCGGCCGACGCCCAACCGCATGAACTGGGCCAATCCGGACACGGATGCCTGGCTGGAAGGTGCCCGCCGCGCCAATGACCCGGCCGAGCGCGCGCGCCTGGCCGCGAACATCCAGCGGCAACTGGCGCAGGAAGCGCCCTGGCTGACGCTGGCCCGCAGCCAGATGAACGTCTTCTCCACGCAGCGCGTGACGGGGGCGCGGGCGCATGGCCTTTACGGCATCGGCATCTACAAGGGCCTGGATCTGAGGGTGCGCTGAACCATGACCATCACGCTCATCAAGAATGCCGATCTCGTCGTCGCCTGGGATGAGGGCGAGAAGCGGCACGCCTACCTCCCTGGCGGCGATGTCGCCTTCGAGGATGGCGTGCTGCGCTTCGTCGGCCGTGGCTATGAGGGCACGGCCGATGTGGAGATTTCGGGCTCCGGCCTGATGGTCATGCCGGGCTTGGTCAACATCCATTCCCACCCGACCAGCGAGCCGATGAACAAGGGGCTGATTGATGAGATCGGCTCGCCCGGCCTCTACAATTCCTCGCTCTACGAGTTCATGCCGATCTTCCGATCGGATGCGGAAGCGGTTCCCGACTGCGTGCGGGTCGCGCTCTCGGAACTGCTTCTGAGCGGCGTCACCACACTGGCCGATCTTTCCATGGCGCATCCGGGCTGGCTGGATCTGCTGGCCGAGGCGGGGATGCGCGTCTGCATCGCGCCCATGTTCAAATCGGCGCGGTGGTTCACCAAGAACGGCCATGTCGTCGAATATGAATGGGACGAGGCGGCCGGCGTGAAGGCGATGGAGGAGGCCTTCGCCCTCATCCAGCGCGCGGAGCAGCACCCGTCGGGGCGCCTCTTCGGCATGGCCTGCCCGGCGCAGATTGACACCTGCGCGCCGGAATTGCTGCGCGACAGCCGCGCCGAGGCCAAGGCGCGTGGCCTCTCCTGGCAGATCCACGCGGCGCAGTCCGTGGTGGAGTTCCACGAGATCACCCGCCGCCACGGCTTCACGCCCATCCAATGGCTGCACGAAATGGGCCTCCTGGATGAGCGCGCCGTGATCGGCCACGGCATCTTCCTGGATGACCACCCGAGCACGCCCTGGCACACCAAGCGCGACCTCGACATCCTGGCCGATACCGGCACCACCGTGGCCCATTGCCCGACGGTGTTCGCCCGGCGCGGCATCACGCTCAAGGATTTCGGGCGCTACAAGAGGCGCGGCGTGAATCTCGGCGTGGGGACGGACACTTATCCGCACAATCTGCTGGATGAGATGCGCCTGGTTGCCTATCTGGCGCGGACCCAGGCCAATGACCCGCGCACCATGACGACGACGGATGTCTTCGACGCCGCCACCATCGGCGGCGCGCGGGCGTTGGGCCGCAACGACATTGGCCGCCTCGCGGTCGGCTGCCGGGCGGATTTCGTGCTGGTGGATGCGACGCATCCGCGCATGCAGCCCAATCACGACCCGGTCCGCGCGCTGATCTATGCGGCGGGGGATCGTGCCGTGCGCGATGTCTATGTGGACGGCATCAAGGTGGTGGGCGATGGCGAGGTCCTGACGATGGACTTCAAGCAGGCCGCGCTGAACCTGAGCGAGGCGCAGAAGCGCATCGTGGCCCGCGCGCCCGCGCAGGACTGGGCGCATCGGCCGGTGGATAAGATCGCGGTGCCGACCTTCAAATGGCTGTAAAAAAAGAGGCCTCCGGCGGCTGGGGCCGAGGCCCCAGACCCCATTCCTTGGTTCCAGGCTTGGAAGGCTGCGCGGTTCTGGGGTCTGGGGCCTCTCGGCCCCAGCCGCCGGAGGCATGAGTCCTCTCCTCCAAATCGAGAACCTCCGCACCGTCTTCCGCACCTCCGGCGGAGACGTCGCGGCGGTGGATGGCGTCTCGCTCGACGTCATCCGCGGCAAGACGCTTGGCATCGTGGGCGAGAGCGGCTGCGGGAAATCCGTGCTTTCGCTCTCCATCATGCGGCTGGTGGCGCATCCGGGCCGCATCGCCGCGGGCCGCGTGCTGCTGGAGGGCAGGGACCTCGCCGGCCTCTCCAACGCCGAGATGCGCGGGGTGCGTGGGCGCGAGATCGGCATGATCTTCCAGGAGCCGATGACCTCGCTGAACCCCGTGCACACGGTGGGTTTCCAGATCACCGAGGGCATCCGCGCGCATGAGCCACGCGCCAGCAAGGCCGAGCTGCGCGAGCGCGGGATCGCGGCCTTGCAGCGCGTGCGCATCCCCTCGCCGGAGCGCCGCTTCGACGAATACCCGCACCAGCTTTCCGGCGGCATGCGCCAGCGCGTGATGATCGCCATGGCCTTGGCGTGTTCGCCCAAGCTGCTGATCGCGGATGAGCCGACGACGGCGCTGGATGTGACCGTGCAGGCGCAGATCCTCGATTTGCTGCGCGACCTCCAGGCCGAGACGGGGATGGCCATCATCCTCATCACCCATGACCTCGGCGTGATCGCGGAAATGGCCGATGACGTGGCGGTGATGTATGCCGGCCGCGTGGTGGAGCGCACCAGCGCGCGCGATCTCTTCGAAGACCCGCAGCACCCCTATACGCTGGGGCTGCTCGGCTCCATCCCGCGCCTGGATGAGGATCGCGAGCGGCTGCTCGCCATCACCGGCGCCGTGCCGCCGCCCTTTGCCCTGCCGCCCGGCTGCCGCTTCGCGCCGCGCTGCCCCTTCGCCATCGAGGCCTGCCGCGCCGAAATCCCCGGCCTGCGCAGCATCAGCCCAGGGCATGAGGCCGCCTGCCTCCGCGCGCCCGTCGAGGAAGCGCTCGCATGAGCCAGATGAACCGTTCCGCCGATGGCGGCGCGCTGCTGGAGGTCGAGAACCTCGCCAAGCATTACCCGGTGCGCAGCGGCATCATCCTCGCCAAGGAAATCGGTCGCGTGCGCGCGGTGGATGGCGTCTCCTTCACGCTGCGCCGGGGCGAGACGCTGGCCCTGGTGGGCGAGAGCGGCTGCGGCAAATCCACCACGGCGCGGCTGGTGCTGCGGCTGATCGAGCCCAGCACCGGCAGCGTCCGCTTCGAAGGCACGGACATCACGAAACTGGAAGGCCCGACGCTCAAGGCCTTTCGCCGCCGCGCGCAGATCGTCTTCCAGGACCCCTATGCCTCGCTGAATCCGCGGCTGACCGTGGGCCAGACCATCATGGAACCGCTGGAGGTGCATGGCATCGGCGATGCCGCCTCACGCCGCGCCCGGGTGGATGAATTGCTGCAACTGGTGGGCCTGGCACCCTATCAGGCCGCGCGCTTCGCGCATGAATTCTCCGGCGGGCAGCGCCAGCGCATCGGCATCGCGCGCGCGCTCTCCACCGAGCCGGATCTGGTGGTGTGTGATGAGCCGGTGAGTGCCCTGGATGTCTCCATCCAGGCGCAGGTGGTGAACCTCCTGCGTGACCTGCAAAAGCGGCTGGGCCTCTCTTATCTCTTCATCGCGCATGATTTGGCGGTGGTGAAGCATGTGGCGGACCGCATCGCCGTCATGTATCTCGGCCGCATCGTGGAGATCGCGGAGAAGCGCGAGCTGTTCCGCAACCCGCGCCACCCTTATACGCGCGCCCTGCTGGCCGCGATTCCGCACCCCGACCCCGCGCGGCGCGGCCGGGTGCAGCCCTTGGGCGGCGATCTGCCGAGCCCGCTGAACCCGCCCTCCGGCTGCCGCTTCCACACGCGCTGTCCCTTCGCCGTGGAGCGCTGCAAGCGGGAGGATCCGCCCTTGGTGGATGGCGTGGCCTGCCATCTGGACGGCCAATTGCCCCCCAATGGCCTGGATTTCACCGGCGGCCTGACCGCAAAGGCCGCCCAACGAATGGCGCTCTACGCCAAGGGCAGCGCCGCCCCATAGCTGGGGCCGAGGCCCTGTTTAGACCGGAGACATCCCTGACGGTTGAGATGGTGGCCTTTGGTCCTCTGATGTCAATCCATCCGAGGTTGAAGCGCATGAAATGGAGGCTCCAGACGCCGTCCGTTGCGGTTGGCCGGAGCGCC
>JAIYDS010000031.1 GCA_027487385.1 Acetobacteraceae bacterium
ATGCTCCAGGCCGGGTATGACCCGATCCGCAGCTTCGAGCATGTGCTGCTGCCCTCCGTCACGCCGCTGATGATGGTGGTGCCGACCAACCGCCCGCCCAACACCATGCAGGAATTCGTCGCCTGGGCCGGCACGCGGCGCGGGCAGATCAATTATTGCTCGATCGGCATCGCCTCGCCCTCGCATCTCTCGGCCGAGCTCTTCGCCCGCGCCATGAATGTGGAGATGACGCATATCCCGCATCGCGGCTCGGGCCCCGCGCTGCTCGACACCATGGCCGGCCATTGCGACGTGCTGTTCGACAGTTCCTCCTCCTCCGGCCCGCATATTCGCGGCGGGCGGCTGAAGGCGCTCGGCATCTCGACGCGCGAGCGGCATCCCTCCTGGCCCGAACTGCCGACCATCGCCGAGCAGGGGGCCACGGGCTATGCCACGCAGACCTGGTCCGGCCTGGTGGCGCCGGCCGGCACGCCGGCCGCCATCATCCAGCGCCTGAACGCCGAGGGCCGCCGCTTCGCGACCAGCGCGCGCGAGCGGGAGCGGATCGTCACCCAGGGCGGCGTGGTGATGGATCTCTCGACCACGCAATTCCGCGAATTCCTGCAGGCCGAGATCGCCGCCTGGGGTGAGGTGATCCGCGCCGGCAATATCCGCGCGGAATGAACCTGGAAGACGAAGCCTTTCTGGTCATCCGCTTCGGGCTGGGTGCGCTGTGCTTCTACGCGGCGCTGATCGGTTGGCGGATGGGGATGGGTTATGTCCGCCACCCCGACCGGCGGCGCCGGGGCTTCATCGGCGCTGTCATCATGGTGCTGATCGCCCTGCTGCATCTGGGCACGGGGCTGGATGAAAGCATCCGCAAGGCCGGCCAGCCGGTGCCCGAGATGCAATGGGTCTGGCTGGCCGTGGATTTCCTGGTGCCGCTCTTCTTCCTGCGCATGGCGCATGCCTTCGCGGCGCGGGACCGTCTGGAGGCCGAGCTGGCGGCGGCGGCCGAGCATGACCCGCTGACCGGCCTCGCCAATCGCGCCGGCTTCGAGCGGCTGGCGCTGGCCGCCCTGGCCGCCGCCACGCGGGCGGGCAAGCCCAGCGTGGCCGTGCTGCTGGATGTGGATCACTTCAAGGCGGTGAATGATGGCTGGGGCCACCCCGCCGGCGACGCCGTGCTGCGCGGCCTGGCCCGCGCGGCCAAGGGCGGCTTGCGGCCCGGCGATGCGCTGGGCCGGGTCGGCGGCGAGGAATTCGCCCTGGTCCTGCCGGGGCTGACGGCGCAGGAGGCGCAGCCCCTGGTGGATCGGCTGCGGGCCGCCATCGCAGCGGAAGTGCCGCATCCCGGCGCTCCCGCCCGGACGCTGACCGTCTCAGCCGGGATCGCGGAGGCCAGCGCAAATGACCCGACCGCGCTGGAAAGCGCCTTCCGGGCCGCCGACCAGGCGCTCTATACCGCGAAGCAGGCGGGGCGGAACCGCAGCCACGTCGCCGGCCTCGCCGACGCCTGAGCCGCGGCGGTTCAGCCCTCCAGCTGCAACCCGGCCGCGCGCACCACGCCGCGCCAGCGCTCGATTTCGGCGGCCTGGAAGGCCGCCAGCCCCGCGCCATCCTTCCAGGACGGCTCGAAGCCGGCCCCGGTCAGGCGCTGGCGGGCCGTGGGGGATTCCATGATCTCCTTCACCGTCGCCTCGATCCGAGCCTGCAAGCCAGCGGGCATGCCGGGCGGGGCGTAGAGGCTGATCCAGGAGGTGACGGCGAAATCGGGCACGCCCGCCTCCTGCACCGTCGGCACATCGGGCAGCTGGGCCGTGCGATAAGGGCTGGTGACGGCCAGCGCCCGGAGCGTGCCGCCGCGCACCGAGCCCGCGACCACGGGCAGGTTGTCAAACGCCACCTGGATGTCGCCACGTTGCAGCAGCACCAGGGAGTTGCCGGTGGCGCCGAAGGGCACGCCCGTCAGCTGCGTGCCGGTGCGCTGCTGGAACAGTTCGGCGGTCAATTGGTTGGAGGCGCCGACGCTGGTGAAGCCATAATTCAAAGCGCCCGGCCGCGCCTTGGCCAAGGCGATGAATTCCTGGAGGTTGCGCACCGGCAATTCATTCGGCACCACCATGACATTCACGAATTCGGCGACGAGGCCGATCGGCGTGAAGTCCCGGGCCGCGTCGAAGGGCCAGTTGCGCATCACCGCGGGCGGCAATCCGTGACTGCCCAGCCCGCCCACCAGCAGCGTCGCGCCATCGGGCGCGGCGCGCTTCAGCAGATCCAGCCCCAGCACCGCATTGGCGCCGGGGCGGTTGTCCACCACGGCGCTCGCCCCACGCAACCCCTCGGCCAGGATGCGGGCGATGAGGTCGGTCACGCGCCCGGCGGGAAAGGGCACGATGATGCGGATCTGCCGCGGCGGCCATTCCTGCGCCGAGGCCGGCGCGGCAGCCAGGGCGGGGGCGGCGAGCAGAAGGGAACGGCGACGCATGGGCTCTCCTCTCATCACAGGAACATGGTCAGGTTCTTGGCGTGCAGCACGGATTGGTCGAGCAGCACCTCGCGCCGGTGCAGCCGCCAGCACTCGCCCTCCCGCCACAGCGTGTCGCGCCGCCGGCCGATCAGCAGATCCGTCTCATCCTCCAGCCGGTTGCGGTGAAGGACGAAACGGCAGCCGGCCAGCACGCGCTCCGGCGTGGCCTCCAGGATGCGCAGGCCGGAGATGATGCGTGTCACGCGCGAGGCCGGCTCCTCCGCCCAATGGATGCCGGTCTCGATCTGCCGGACGCGTTGTTCCAGCGTGCGGTAGCCCTCATCCACCCACATCACGTCGCGGCCGGCCTGGGTGCGCTCCTCGCGCTCCAGCAAGGCGGGCGAGAGGCTGCGGGCGATGGGCATGGCGACACGGATCTCGGGGTGCAGCAGGCCGAGCCATTCGCGGAAGCGCCTTGCATCCAGCAGGTCCGCCTCGGCCAGCAGCCATTCCTCGATCTCGGCGCGCAGCAGCAGGGCCGCGATGGCGGCCTCACTCGGCGGCATGGTTGAGCCGCATGGGCCAGGGCTGGCCGCGCATGAAATCGGCCCAGCGGCCATGGAAGATGCGGGCATTCTCCTCGGTGATCTCGCCGCATTCCACGGCGTCGCGCAGGCCGGGCGCGGGGCGGGCATGGCCCATGCCCATCTGGTAGTTGTAGGGCCGGCGGCGGCCGATCGGGCCCTGGCTCGCCGCCGTCGCATAGGCCCAGTTTTCCATGTCATCGCTCTCGGTCATGCCGCCGGGGCCGGAATAGCGCAGGAAATACTCGCGCGCGGCGTCGCGCACATTCTGGGGTGCCGCCACATCCTCCAGGCACCAGCGCCAGATTTCCGTGGTGGTGGGCGAGATGGGGTGCGCCACCAGGATGGTGCGCGGCTGCCGCCCGTGGAAGCTCATATTGGGGAAGATGGTGCCGACCGACATGGCCACGCGCGGCCGGCCGGCGAGGTCCGCCAGGCGCTTCTCATGGGCGGCGCGATACCATTCATCCACCTCCGGATAGAGCGCCCAGGCGTTGTTCCACTCTTCCGGCTCGGTGGTCGGCAATTCGCCGAGCAGCCCATGCCCGCGCCCCGGAAAGCCGATGGCGATGCGCGGCCGGAAATTCGCCCGCCGCCCCTGCCCGCCATTCGGCCCGATGCCGACCATATCCACGGAGCGATGGCTGATGTCGTGATACATGTCGCCGATGAAGTTCTCGGGCGCGAATTTCCAGTTGCAGTTCACCCGCCATTTCTGCACGCCGGCAACGACGCGCGAGGCCCCCGGCGTGCCGTCCCGCGCATCCAGCGCGTAGTCCAGGTAAAGCCGCATATCGCCGAGGTAGTCCAGGAAATCCGGCGCATCCGGGTCCCAACTCGCCCAGATCGAACCCTTGTAGTTCTCGAGGCGCGGCGCGCGGCTCAGCCCCCAATCCTCGCGCTTCAACTCGCCGCGATAGGCCTTGTCGAAATGCGGCACGCCGACCAGCGCGCCGGGCACGCCCGCGAGGCGCCCGTCATTGCTGAAGGACCAGCCGTGATAGGGGCAGGTGAAGACCTTGGCCTTGCCGTGGTCATGCCGGCAGACCTTCATGCCGCGATGCGTGCAGGAGTTGAGCAGCGCATGGATCTGCCCGTCGCGGTCGCGCGCCAGGATGACACTCTCGGTGCCCATGCGGGTGGTGAAGAAATCCTCGGGCTCGGGGATCTGGCTTTCATGCCCGAGGAAGAGCCAGGCGCGGGCGAAGATGCGCTCCTGCTCGGCGGCGAAGACGGCGGGGTCGGTGAAGGCCGCGCGGCTCACGATGCCCTGCGCGAGGTCAACGAGATCGGCGAAGTCGCTGCTCATGGGCTGCCCCTGACGAAACTCTTCCGCGAGCGGGCATGTTGGCGCGGCTTTGGCGCGCAGGGAAGGGAAGTTTAGGGCGTTTCCCCTTTTGCCATCCGCGCCTCGATCTCCGTCACGGCGCGCGGCAGATCGGCGATGGAATCCACCACGAGATGGGCGCCGGCCGCCAGAAGCTCGGTTGTGGCGCGGGCGCGCATCTCGGCCTTCTCCGCCGCGCTCGCCAGCGCCATTTCCGCCTCGGAAAGCCCCGCGATATTGCCGGAGAGCGCGAAGCCCACAGCCCAGGCGCCGGCATTGCGCGCCTCCCCGATACCGGGCGGCGTGTCGTCGCATTTCACGACGGTGCTGGCCGGCCAGATCCCCATCTTCGCCATGGCATACCACATCTGCAAAGGCGCCGGCCGGCCGGCGGGCAGGTCACCGGCGCAGACCATCACCTCCGGTGAAAAGCCCTGCGCGGCGGCGAGCGGCGCCAGCTCCTCCATGATCGGCCGCGTATAGCCGGTGGTGGAGCCGATGCGGATGCCGCGCCCCTGGCACCAGGCGAGGGTCTCCGCCGTGCCGGCGATCAGCGTGGAATGCTCGGGCGTCTTCACGGCGGCGACGTTCAAGGGCTCGAAGACGGCGAAGATCGCCTCCATGTCCGCCTCGCTGAAGTCATGGCCGTGCTTGGCGCGCCAGGCCTCGTTCACGGCGGCGCCCACCAGGCGGATATGGTCGCGCTTGGCCATGCCCATGGGGCCGCGCGCATCCTCGATGCTGATGGCGACGCCAAACTCGGCGAAGGCCTTCACGAAGGCGGCCATGGGGGCGCGGCTGCCATGGTCGAGCACGGTGCCGGCCCAGTCGAAGATCACAGCCTTGATCATGTGGGGAACTCCATCTGCATCAGGTCAGCGAGCACCTCCTCGGCGAGGCCGAAGGCGGTGGAGGCGCCGGTGCCGGAGGTGACGGACACCAGCCGGACGCCGGGCATGGGCGCCTCGAAGAAGGCATCATCAGGTCCGGAGGGATAGATGCCGATCCAGCGCTCCGTCACCGGCGGCGGGGCACCGAGCACCGCGGCGAATTCCTCCAGGATCAGTGCATCCACGGCCTCCGGCTGGAAGGGGTCGGGGGTCGCCGCGTAGTGATGGCTGTCCCCCACCACCAGGCTGCCATCGGCCGATTGCACGACGATCAGATGCACGCCGTTCTCCAGTTGCGGCTTCTGCTCCGCCTCCAGCCGGGCGCGCAGCGCGGGCAGCGAGGGCGATCCGTGATAGCCGCGATAGCGATGCAGACCCAGATCGCTCATCACCGGCGCGGGCAGCTTCCAGCCGGGATCGGCGAGGCGCAGCATGTGCAGCTTGCACAGCGTGGTCTGCCGCGCGGCGAAGGCCTCGGGGAAGAGCGAGGTGAGGTCGGTGCCCGGGCAGACCACGATATGCGGCGCGGTGAAGCGCCCTTGCGGCGTGTGGACGGCGCCCGTCTCCACGGCCAGCGCCGCGCATTGCGGGAAGATCGCCACGCCATGCCGCTCGGCCAGCCAGGCGCGCAGCCGGGGCAGCGCCTCGCGGCTTTCCACGCGGAGTTCATGTGGCGAATGCAGCGCGCCGACGAGATCGGGCGAGAGGGGGGCCGGGATCTCGCCCGGGCGGAGGATGCGGCAACCCTCGCCCATCGGGCCGGCGGCGAATTCCTCGATGACGGCCAGCGCCTCGGGCCGGCGGGCGGCCATGAGCAGGCCGCGTTGCAGGACGGGAATGCCCGCTTCGTCGCAGATGCCGGCCCAGACCTGCCGCGCGCGGCGGGCGCGGCGCCAGGTGTGGGGCCAGCCCTGGCCGGTGACGGTGACGAAGCCGAAATTGCGGATGGAGGCGCCATTGGGCTGCGCGTCGCGGTCCAGCACCGCCACGCGATGGCCGGCGCGGGCGGCAGCCAGGGCATGGGCCAGGCCGACGATGCCGTGGCCGATGACGATCAGGTCAAAGCTGCGTTCCAATCCGGGTCTCCTTTTGAGGGGCTTTGCCCCTCAAACTCCCCTGCAAGGTGAAAACCTGCGTGGTTTTCACCAGGTTCTTGCATCTCCGACAAATGGTGGTGCAGGAGGCTCGCCTCCTGCTGGGGGAGCGCGAGGGGGCAAAGCCCCCTCGCTACGGCCGCCGCCCCCGCGCCCCATTTTCCCGCTCCACCGCATGTCCCGCCGCCAGCACCAGCCCATCCTGCCAGGGCTTGCCGATGATCTGCGCCGCCACCGGCAACCCGCCCTCGCCATACCCCGTGCAGATGGTCAGTGCCGGCCAGCCCAGCAGGTTGAAGGCGATGGTGAAATTGGGCTTCTCCAGGCTCGCCCATTTCGGCACCTCGCGGATTTTCGGCGCCTCGCCCAGCGCGGCAGCCGTCAGCAGCAGGTCCACATCGGCCGCGGCCGCGAAGCTGCGCGCGATCAGCTCCCGCCGCTTGCGCTGCGCCTGGATGTAGTCGCCCGCCGAGAGCAGCCCACCCAGCGCCAGCCGCGCCCGCAAGAACTCGCCATATTTCAGCGGCTGGGTCCGCATCCACTCCTCATGCACCGCCCAGGCCTCGCCCGAGAGCGTCACCCAGCCCGCCGCGTTGAACTCCTGCAGCGAGGGCAGCGTGACGTCCACCACCGTGGCGCCCAGCTTGCGAAGAATTTCGGCCGTCTCGTTGATGCCCTTCAGCGTGGCGGGACTGACCGTGGTGTCCACCTCATGCATGTGGCGGATCAGGCCCACGCGGCGGCCGCGCATGTCCTGGTTCACGTCGAAGCTGGGCGCGGGGCGGTCGGCGCTGCCCGGGTCGCTCGGGTCATGCCCGGCCATCGCTTCGAGGAGGATGGCGCAATCCTCGCTGGTCCAGGCCATGGGGCCCGCATGGTCCAGCGTCTGCGCCAGCGGGTAGATGCCGGTGCGCGAGCACAGCCCATAGGTCGGCTTGATGCCGGCAATGCCGCACAGCGCGGCCGGGCCGCGAATGGAACCGCCCGTGTCCGAGCCGGTGCCGCCCAGGATCAGCCCCGCCGCCACCGCCGCGCCCGTGCCGGAGGATGAGCCGGAGGTGAAGCATTCCGTGTTCCAGGGATTGCGCGCCGGCGGCCAGGGCAGGTCGAAGCTCGGTCCGCCAAAGGCGAATTCATGGGTGGCAAGCTTGCCCATCAGCACCACGCCGGCGTCACGCCATTTCGCGACGGTCACGGCGTCTTCGCCGGGGACATTGTCCAGAAGTTGGGCGGAATGGCAGGTCGTGCGGATGCCCGCCGTCGAATAAATGTCCTTGTGGCCGATGGGGATGCCATCCAGCTTGCCCTTCAGCGTGCCGGCCATCTGGCGCGCCTCGGCCGCCTTGGCATCGGCCATGGCGCGTTCGGGCGTCTCCAGGATGAAGGCATGCAGCGCGCCGTTCTGGGCCGCGATGCGAGACTCGCATTCCTTCATGAGTTCGACAGGCGAGAGCTTCCTGGCCGCGATCAGGCCCGCAGCTTCGGCGATGGTCGGGATCATGGCTTACTTCTCCGTCGAGAAGGTAAAGCCAGGCTCGGCCACCAGCTTCGGCGCGGGCGCCCGCAAAATCTCCAGCATGCCGCGCAGCTTCGCATGGGCGTGGCGCAGATCCTCCACCTCGGCCGGCGGCAGGGTGATGCCGGCCTGGGCCATCACCAGGGCGAATTCAGCGGGCGGAAGCGGCTCGGGCATCGGCGTCTCTCTCTGTGCTGCGCAGCAACATAGACTGACACGCTTGCAGCCCATGCAAAGCGGGGTCTAGCCTTGTCTCCAAGAAATAATTCTGGGGAGTTGAGGCGGCATGAAAGTTGGCGACGCCATCGCGGAAATCATGAAGCGCGAGGGGATCGAGGTGCTCACCGGCTATCCGGTGAACCACATGATCGAGCATTGCGCGGCCATAGACATCCGGCCCGTCATGGTCCGGCAGGAGCGCATCGGCCTGCACATGGCGGATGCCATCAGCCGCGTCACCTCGGCCCGCAAGCTCGGCGCCTTCTGCATGCAGCATGGGCCGGGCGCGGAGAACGCCTATGGCGGCGTCGCGCAATGCTTCGGCGAGTCCGTGCCGGTGCTGGTGCTGCCTATGGGTTATCCCCGCCGCATCGCGCATGTGCCGCCCAACTACAACAGCACCGTGCAGATGAAGGGCATCACGAAATCCACCGAGGCGATCATGTCCGCCGCCGAGGTGCCGAACATCATGCGGCGCGCCTTCGCGCGGCTGCGCAATGGCCGCGGCGGCCCGGTGGTGGTCGAAATCCCGACCGACATGTTCCAGGAGGAAATGCCCGAGAACTGGAGCTACACCCCCGTCCTCGCCGTCCGCTCCGCGCCCGACCCCGCCGATGTGAAGCGCGCGGCCGAGATGCTGGTGAACGCGAAGCGCCCGGTGATCTATGCCGGCACCGGCATCCACTGGGCCCAGGCCTGGCCGCAGCTGCGCGAATTGGCGGAATTGCTGGCGGCACCCGTCACCACCAGCCTCGGTGGGAAGTCCAGCTTCCCCGAGGATCACCCGCTGGCGCTGGGCTCGGGTGGCCTCGCGATGCCGCATCCCGTCCGGAAATTCCTGGATGACGCGGATGTGGTCTTCGGCGTCGGCTGTTCCTTCACGGAGACCAATTTCGGCATCAAGATGCCGGTTGGGCCGAAATACATCCACGCCACGCTGGACCCCGATCACCTCGACAAGGACATCCGCTGCGACATCGGCCTGCTGGGCGATGCGCAGCTGATCCTCCAGGCGCTGCTCGATGAACTGCGTGGGCATATCAAGACGCCGCGCCCGCACGCCCCCGTGCAGGCCGCCATCGAGGCGCTGCGCACCCCCTGGCTCGCCAAATGGGCAGAGAAGCGCGATTCCAACGATGCGCCGCTGAACCCCTATCGCGTGCTGCGCGACCTCTGGCGCACGGTGGATCCGGACCAGACCATCATCACCCATGATGCGGGCTCGCCGCGCGACCAGCTCTCGCCCTTCTGGATCAGCCGCACGCCGCTGTCCTATCTCGGCTGGGGCAAGACGACGCAGCTGGGCTACGGCCTCGGCCTCGCCATGGGCGCCAAATTGGCCGCCCCCGACAAGCTCTGCATCAATGTCTGGGGCGATGCGGCCATCGGCTTCACGGGGATGGATTTCGAGACGGCGGTGCGTGAGCGCATCCCCATCCTCTCCATCCTGCTGAACAATTTCTCGATGGCCATCGAGCTGAAGATCATGGCGCTCAGCACCGAGAAATACCGGACCACCGACATCAGCGGAAACTACGCCGAGATGGCCCGCGCCTTTGGCGGCTATGGCGAGCGTGTGCTGACGCCGGATCAGATCGTGCCCGCCATCCAGCGCGGCATCGAACAGACACGCAATGGCACCCCTGCCCTGCTGGAGTTCATCACCTCCAAGGAAACCCAGGTTTCGAGGTTCTGATGGCTCGCTCGAATATGCCCCAAATCCACCTGGCCTCGGCCGAGCGAGCCATCGGGATGGCTGCCGGGCTGATTCACGCCGCTTCGCAGCGATCGGACCGGTAAATGGCCAGCGTCGGCATCCGCAACGTCACCAAATCCTTCGGCAGCACCTCCGTGCTGCACGGGGTCTCCGTGGATATCGAGGATGGCGAATTCGTCGTCCTCGTCGGGCCTTCGGGATGCGGCAAATCCACATTGCTGCGCATGCTGGCCGGGCTTGAGAACATCACCGGCGGGGAGATCGCCATCGGCGGGCGCGTCGTCAACAACGTGCCGCCGAAGGACCGGGACATCGCGATGGTGTTCCAGAACTACGCGCTTTATCCGCACATGACCGTCTTCGAGAACATGGCCTTTTCCATGAAGCTGGCCAAGGCTTCGAAGGAGGTGATGCAGGCCGAGGTCGGCCGCGCGGCGAAGATCCTCGGCCTGGAGGCGCTGCTTGACCGCTATCCGCGCCAGCTCTCGGGCGGGCAGCGGCAGCGCGTGGCCATGGGCCGCGCCATCGTGCGCGACCCGCAGGTTTTCCTGTTCGACGAGCCGCTCTCCAACCTCGACGCCAAGCTGCGCGTGCAGATGCGCTCGGAGATCCGCGAGCTGCACCAACGGCTGCGCGTCACCACCGTCTATGTGACGCATGACCAGATCGAGGCCATGACCATGGCCGACAAGATCGTGGTGATGGAGCTGGGCCATATCCGCCAGGCCGGCCCGCCGCTGGAGCTGTACGACAAGCCGGCCAACCTGTTTGTCGCCGGCTTCATCGGCAGCCCAGCGATGAACCTGCTGGAAGGCCAGATCGCGCATGGCGCCTTCCTCACCCCCGATGGCGTAAGCTGGCCCTTGCCGCCCGGCAATTTCCCCGAAGGCCCGGCCGTCTACGGCATCCGACCCGAGCATTTCCGCCTGGCCGGCGATGGGATGCCGGCCGAGGTGATCGTCGTGGAACCCATGGGCAGCGAGACGCTGGTCATGCTGCGCATCGGCGAGACCAAGCTGAACGGGGTCTTCCGCGAGCGCATCCCGGCCAACCCCGGGGATCTCCTGCCGGTGCTGCCCGCGGCGGCACAGGTGCATCTTTTCGACAAGCAGAGCGGCCAACGCATCTGACAACACCAGGGAGGAAAGAACGACATGACCATGAACATCACCCGTCGCGAATTGGGCGTGCTCGGCGGTGCCGGCCTCGCCGCCAGCCCCGCCATGGCGCAAATCCAGGCCGCCAATGTGCCCACGCCGCAATGGCGGCTGGAGCCCGGGGCCACGCTCCGCATGCTGCGCCCCGTGCGCTTCGTCCAGCCGGATGAGGACGTCTTCCGCGCCAATTGCGCCCGTTTCACCGCCGCCACCGGTGTGCAGGTGCGCGTGGACTTCGTCGGCTGGGAGGACATCACCCAGCAGACCGCCGTCACCGCCAATACCGGCGCGGGGCCGGACGTCATCCTCGGCTTCAACGAAGCGCCGCACATCTACGTGGACAAGCTGGTCGAGCTGACCGACGTGGCCACCTATCTCGGCGCGAAATATGGCGGCTGGAAGCGTCTGGCCGAACGCTACGGCAAGCGCGCCGGGGGCAACAACTGGATCGGGCTGCCGATGGGGTCATCCGGCGGGCCGCTGGTCTGGCGCAAATCGGCGGTGAATGAGGCGGGCTTCCAGTCCGTCCCCGAGGATCACGCGGGCTTCCTCCGGCTTTGCCAGGCGCTCCGCCGGATCAACAAGCCGGCCGGCTTCGCCCTCGGCAATGCGGTGGGCGACGGCAACGGCTTCGCGAGCTGGCTGGTCTGGTCCTTTGGCGGCTACCTGGTGAACGAGGATGGCAGCCCCGGCATCAACAGCCGCGAGACCATCGCCGCGCTTAATTATCTGCGCGAATTGTACGCCACCTTCATCCCCGGAACGCTCGCCTGGGGCGATATCAGCAACAACCGCGCCTATGCGTCGAACGAGTTGTTCCTCACGCAGAACGGCGTCTCCCTGTATTTCGCGCTGAAGAATGATCCGGCGACGCTGCCCATCGCGAATGACACCGAGCACACGCTGATGCCCAAGGGCCTCGCCTCCACCGCTCCCAATGCGGGGCTGACGCTGAACGCCATGCTGTTCCGCCACAGCCGCTTCCCCAATGCCTCGAAGGCCCTGCTGGCCTTCCTGATGGAGACGCCGCAATACGATCCGTGGCTGCAGGCCAATCTCGGCTATTGGGCGCATCCGCTGAACGCCTTCGGGGCCAGCGCCACCTGGATGGGCGACCCCAAGGTCGCGATCTTCCGCGACACCATGGATAGCGAATTCTGGAATGGCTATCGCGGCCCGCTGACCGAGGGCTCGGCGGCAGCGGCGGCCGATTACGTGCTGGTGCAGATGTGCGCATCGGTCGCCTCGGGCCAGGCCACGCCCGAAGCGGCGGCACGCGAGGCCGAGCGCCGCGCGGCGCGGTTCTTCCGCCGGCGCTGACGCCTTCCCAACCCGCGCGGCACCTCGCCGCGCGGGCCTGATTTTCCCGGAGTTCCCTGATGGACACCGCTGCCAGACTGCATTGGTCCAGGACCCGCCCGCCGCAGACCGCGCTTTCGCGCTTCTTCGACAACAAGGCGGTGCTGATCATCGCCTGCCTGCTGCCCACGGTGGCGCTGCTCGGAACCTTCCTCACCTATCCGCTGGGCCTCGGCATCTACCTGGCCTTCACCGATACGACGATCGGCCGGCGTGGCGTCTTCGTGGGGCTGGAGAATTTCGAATACCTCTTCACCGACCCGATCTTCTGGAACGCCGTCTTCTTCAGCGTCTTCTACACGGCGGTCGCAACGGTCGGGAAATTTGCCCTGGGGCTCTGGCTGGCATTGCTGCTGAACCAGCACATGCCGTTCAAATCCCTCTTCCGCGCCGTCATCCTGCTGCCTTGGATCGTGCCCACCGTGCTTTCCGCCATTGCCTTCTGGTGGATCTACGATCCGCAATTCTCCATCATCAGCTACGTCTTCGTGGATGTGCTGGGCTGGCGGGAAACCAACATCAACTTCCTGGGCAGCGAATGGCCGGCGCGGTTCTCCCTCATCGTCGCCAATGTCTGGCGCGGCATTCCCTTTGTCGCCATCTCGCTGCTCGCCGGGCTGCAGACCATCTCGCCCTCGCTCTACGAGGCGGCGCTGCTGGATGGCGCCTCCGCCTGGCAGCGTTTTCGCTACATCACCTTCCCCATGCTGCTGCCCATCCTGGCCATCGTGATGACCTTCTCGATCATCTTCACCTTCACGGATTTCCAGCTGATCTACGCCATCACGCGCGGCGGCCCGGTCAACTCCACGCATATCCTGGCCACCGTCGCCTTCCAGCGCGGCATCCCGGGTGGGCAGCTGGGCGAAGGGGCGGCCATCGCCGTCTCGATGATCCCGTTCCTCGTCTTCGCGACGCTGTTCAGCTACTTCGCCCTGGCCCGCCGGAAGTGGCAGCAAGGCGAAGGCAATGACTGAGGTGGGGGGCGTGATCGCAGGGGCTTTGCCCCTGCACCCCACCAAAGGCCGAGGCCTTTGGAAACCATCTTGGGGAATTGGGAGAGGGGCCCGCGCGAGCGTCGGGCCCGATGCCCCCGCCCCGCCCCTCTCCCAATTCCCCAACACACGGGTTCCGAGGGCCTGGGCCCTCGGCGGGGAGCGCGAGGGGCAGCGCCCCTCGCAACCCGCGCCACCCTCTCGGACAGGGCCTTCGCCATGAGCAATGCTTCGACCGCCGCGCCGGAGACGATGCAGTGGGACAGCCGCGCGCGCCGCGTGGTGATGCTTTGGGTGCCGCTCTCCTGCTTCCTGCTGATCCTGCTGTTTCCCTTCTATTGGATGACGATCACCGCCTTCAAACCCGATGCGGAGCTGTATGATTTCGCGACGCACAATCCCTTCTGGATCACGTCGCCCACGTTGCAGCACATCCGCAAGCTCCTGTTTGAAACGTCGTATCCGTCCTGGTTGTGGACGACGATGCTCGTCTCGGTGGGCGCCACCTTCCTCTCGCTGTTTGCCAGCACGCTGGCGGCCTATGCCATTCAGCGCCTGCGCTTCACCGGCAGCCAATATGTTGGGCTTGCCATCTACCTCGCCTATCTCGTCCCGCCCTCGATCCTCTTCATCCCGCTGGCGACGATGGTGGTGCAGCTCGGCCTCTTCGACAGCCCGATGGCGCTGATCCTGGTCTATCCGACCTTCCTGGTGCCCTTCTGCACCTGGCTGCTGATCGGCTACTTCAAATCCATCCCCTATGAGCTGGAGGAATGCGCGCTGATCGATGGCGCCACGCGGCTGCAGATCCTGCGGCAGATCACGCTGCCGCTGGCGGTGCCGGGGCTGATCAGCGCGGGCATCTTCTCCTTCACGCTGAGCTGGAACGAGTTCATCTACGCGCTGGCCTTCATCCAGAGCAGCGAGAACAAGACCGTTCCCGTCGCCATCCTGACCGAGCTGGTGACGGGCGATGTGTATCAATGGGGCGCGCTGATGGCGGGCTCCCTGCTAGGCTCGCTGCCGGTCGCGATCTTCTATTCCTTCTTCGTGGACTACTATGTGAGCAGCCTGACCGGCGCCGTGAAGGAATAGGCGCCGGTCAGCTCAGCCGAAGCTCCGCATAGCCGCCCGCCGCGATTTCCTCGCAGCGGGCGCGATAGGCCGGCGCGCTGCCGCTGTAGCGCGCGACGGTTCGGGTCTGCCGGCCCTCGACATTCTTGTTCACGCCGGTGAACCAGGAATCCACGTCGTTGGAGAGCAGGCCGATGGAGCACTCCATCACATGGGCCATCCAGGCTTCGACGGCTTCGGGCCGCGCCTCGGCCTGGGTGAGGTGGTGGGCCTGCATGTGGCGCAACAGCCCGGTCACCCATTCCACATTGAACTCGATGCTGCGCGGGATATTGCCGAGCGCCGTGTGCGGCCCCAGCAGCATGAACATGTTGGGGAAGCCGTGGGCCAGCATGCCGACCAGAGTGCGCGCGCCGGCGGACCAGGATTCGCGCAGCGAAAGCCCGTCGCGCCCGCGGATGTCGATGCGGTCAAAGGCGCCGGTCAGCCCGTCAAAGCCCGTGGCGTAGATGATGATATCGAACGCGAAGTCGCGCTCGGTGGTGGAAAGCCCGCCCGGCGTGATGCGGGTGATCGGTGTGGCCTTGCTGTCCACCAGTTCCACATTGGGCTGGTTGTAGACCTCGAAATAGCGCGTCTCCATCGGCACGCGGCGGGTGCCGAAGCCGTGATTCTTCGGGATCAGCATCTCGGCGATGCGCGGATCCTTCACGCGGCTGCGGATCTTGCGGGCAATGAAGTCGGAAAGCAGGGCATTGGCGGCGGGATCGGTGTAGCTGTCGCGGAAATTGCCGACCCAGATGCCAAAGCCGGGCGAGGCGTAGAGCTGCTCCCAAAAGGCCTCACGCTCCTCCTCCGTCACCTCGAAGGTGCCTCGTGGATCGGCGGTGTGGATGAAGCAGGCGTAGGTCTCCGCGCAGCGCTGGAACATCGCGGGGTAGTCATCCTTGATGCGCGCCTGTTCCTCCGCGCTGATGGGGCGGTTGTGCAGCGGCGCGCACCAATTGGGCGTGCGCTGGAAGACGGTGAGGTGGCCCGCGGTCTTCGCCACCTCCTGGATGGTCTGCACGCCGGTGGCGCCGGTGCCGATGACGGCGACGCGCTTGCCGGCGAAATCAATGCCCTCCTTCGGCCAGCGCGCGGTGTGGAAGGACGGCCCCCGAAAGCTTTCGATCCCTTCGATGCGCGGCAGGGTATGGGCCGAGAGCGGGCCGATCGCGGTGATCAGGAAGCGGGCTTCATGCGTGCTGCCATCGGCCAGGGTCACGCGCCAGCCCTCGCCCGTGTGATGGGCGGATTTCACCTCGGCGTTGAACTGGATGTCGCGGTGCAGCTCGTATTTCTCGGCGACGCGGTTGAGGTAGCGCAGGGTCTCGGGCTGCGGCGCGAAATGCTCGGACCAGCTCCATTCCTGGAGCAGCTCGGGGTCGAAGGAGAAGCCGTAGGAATAGCTCTCGGAATCGAAGCGCGCGCCGGGATAGCGGTTCCAGTACCAGGTGCCACCCACGCCCGTGCCCGCCTCGAAGACGCGGACCTTCATGCCGAGCTCGCGCAGGCGAATGAGCTGGAACATGCCGGACATGCCGGCGCCGATGATGATGGCGTCGTTCATGCGAGACCCCGGGCGTGGCGAGCGAGTGAAGTGAAAGGGCCTCCGGCGGCTGGGGCCCCATATCCAAAAATGGGCGGCCCCAGGCCCCGTTCCTTGGCGATGGACGCGACTGACGGCGCAGAGAATGAGCCAAACTGAAGGGGTCTGGGGCCCACGGCCCCAGCCGCCGGAGGCCCCTTTTCTGGCTTGCTATCGGTGCGCTTCCGCATCACGCCGCCTGCTTGATGAAATCGGCGCAGCGCTCGCCGATCATAATGCAGCCGGCATTGGTGTTGCCGCTCACCACCGTCGGCATGATGCTCGCATCCGCCACGCGCAGCCCGCCCACGCCATTCACGCGCAGCTGCGTGTCCACCACAGCGTTCTGGTCCTCGCCCATGCGGCAGGTGGAGGTCGGGTGATAGATGGTGCCGCTGTTGCGGCGCACGAAATCCAGCAGCGCCGCGTCATCGCGCGGCGTGCCGGGCGGCGGGGCGTGCGGCGCCTCGATGAAGCGGCCGAGCGCCTTGGTCTCGGCCAGGCGATGGGCGAGCTTCACGCCCTCCACCATGCATTGCTTGTCGGTCTCGCTGGTCAGGTAGCGCGCATGGATATGCGGCTTGGCCATGGGGTCTGGGCTGGCCAGCTTGATTTCGCCGCGGCTCTCGGGGCGCAGCTGGCAGACGCTGACGGTGAAGCCCGGGAATTTGTGGAGCCCTTCCTTCACGCTGTCCGCACTCCAAGGGATGAAGTGGAACTGCACATCGGGCGTGGCGCTTTGCGGCAGCACGCGGGCGAAAAGCCCCGAGGTGCCGGCCGCGAAGCTCAGCGGTCCGCCGCGCGTCAGCGCGAATTCGATGCCCATCTTCGCCATGCCGAGCCACGAATTCACCCGCTCATTCACCGTCACATTCTGGTTGGCGCGATACATCAGCCGCGCCTGCAGGTGGTCCTGCAGATTCTGCCCGACATGCGGGATGTCCCGCTGCACGGCGATGCCCATCTCCATCAAGTGCTGCGCGGGCCCGAGGCCGGAGAGCATCATCACCTGCGGCGAGTTGATGGCGCCGGCACTCAGCACCACCTCGCGCGTCACCTTGAGCGTTCGTTCCTCAGGCCCGACGCGATAGACCACGCCGGTGACGCGGCCTTCCTCGATCACCAGGCGCTGCACCTGGGCATCCGTGATGACGCGCAGATTGGGGCGCTTCAGATGCGGCTTGAGATAGGCCGTGGCGGCCGAGCAGCGGAAGCCGTTGCGCACCGTCACCTGGTACCAGCCCGCCCCTTCCTGGTCCGCGCCGTTGAAGTCGTCATTGCGGGGGAAGCCCAGTTCGAGGGCGGCATCAATGAAGGCCTGGGGCAGCACGCCCTTGTCGCGCAGGTCGCTCGTGGTCAGCGGGCCATCGCCGCCATGGAACTCATTGGCGCCGCGCTCCTGGCTTTGCGAGCGCTTGAAATAGGGCAGGCAATCCTCATACCCCCAACCGGTGCAGCCGAGCTGCCGCCAATGGTCGTAATCCGCCGCCTGGCCGCGGATATAGATCAGCCCGTTGATGGCCGAGGACCCGCCCAGCACCCGCCCGCGCGGCCAGGGGATGGAGCGGCCCTGCAATTCGGGCTCGGCCTCGGTCTGGTAGTTCCAGCTGATGGTCGGGTGATACATGGTCTTGGCATAGCCAATCGGCACATGCAGCCAGGGGTTGCTGTCGCGCGAGCCCGCTTCCAGCACCGTCACCCGGATGCGCGGATCCTCGCTGAGCCGCCCGGCCAGGGCGCTGCCCGCCGAACCACTGCCCACCACCACCACATCGGTCTCGTCCATCGGTCCCTCCCGGCTTTGCGGCGATGGTCCATGCGGCGGGGCCTGGGGTCAACAGCTTGACGGCGCGGTCTGGCGGGTCTGGCATGCACACATGTCCCCTCTCGATACGCTCACCCAAGCCCTGGGCCCCACCGCCTGCCTGCGGAGCGAGGCCGATCTCGCGCCCTATGCCGTGGATTGGCGGGGCATTTACCACGGCCAGCCGGTCGCGGTGCTGCGCCCGGCCGATACGGCGCAGGTCGCCGCGGCGCTGCGGCTCTGCGCCGAGCTGGGGCTTTGCGTGGTGCCGGCGGGCGGCCGCACCTCGCTGGCCGGGGCTTCCGTGCCGATCGCCCAGGGCCCGGCCAGCGTGGTGCTGAGCCTGGAGCGGATGAACCGCCTGCGCGATGTGGACCCGCTCGACAATTCCCTCACCGCCGAGGCCGGCTGTACCATCGAGGCCGTGCAGAATGCCGCGACGGCGGCCAATCGCTTCTTCCCGCTGCATTTCGGCGCCCAGGGCTCGGCCATGGTGGGCGGCGCGCTCTCCACCAATGCCGGCGGCATCCGCACGCTGCGCTACGGCAATGCGCGCGATCTGGTCCTTGGGTTGGAGGTCGTCCTCCCGGATGGCCGCGTGCTGGATGACCTGCGCCGCGTGCGCAAGGACAATTCCGGCTATGCGCTGCGGCACCTCTTCATCGGCGCCGAGGGCACGCTCGGCATCATCACCGCGGCCACGCTCAAGCTCTTCCCGCAGCTTGCCAAGCGCGAGACGGCGCTGGTGGCGGTGCGCTCCCCGCAGGAGGCGCTGCGCCTGCTGGCCCGTTGCCAGGAAAGCGGCGCGGAGCTGGTCGCCTTCGAACTCATCCGCAAGATCTGCATCGAGATCACGCTGCGCCACGGCACCAATATCCGCCAGCCGATGGAGCTTTCGACGGATTGGTACTGCCTGATCGAGGCCGCCAGCACCCATGCCGCCATCCCCGTCCGCGAGGCGCTGGAATCCGCCCTGATGGAAGGCCTGGAAGCCGGCGAGGCGGAGGATGTGGTGCTCTGCGAAAGCGAGGCGCAACGGCAGAACCTTTGGAACATCCGCGAGACCTTCCCGACCTGCTCCCGCATGGAAGGCCCCGGGCTTTCCACCGACACCTCCGTCCCCGTCTCCCGCATCCCGGATTTCCTGGAGCGCGCCCAGGCGCTGATTGATGGCAATTGGCCGGAGGGGCGGATGATCGCGCTCGGCCATATGGGCGATGGCAATATCCACCTTTCACTCCAGGCGCCGGCGGGGATGGGCCATCCGGAATGGCAGGCGCGCGCGCCGGAATTCGAGGGTTTGATCGGCGAGATCGCCGTCGAACTCGGCGGCAGCTTCTCGGCCGAGCATGGCATCGGCCAATCCAAGCGCGCCGCCATGGCCAAGCTGAAATCCCCCGTGGCGCTCGACCTGATGCGCGCCATCAAGGCGACGCTGGACCCGGAGGGCCGGATGAATCCCGGCAAGGTGCTGCCGCCCGCTTGAAGCCCGGCGCCCCCGCGCCTAAAGACGGCGCTGACGGGGCGTAGCACAGCCTGGTAGTGCGCCTGCTTTGGGAGCAGGA